>NZ_SNZY01000004.1:0-320137 GCF_004364275.1 Idiomarina sp. H2 | reverse complement strand
AACGTGGAGCGCATTTTAGAGATTTAACTCGTCCCGTCAAGCGCTTTTAGCACCTTTCTAACTGTTTTTTTACTGACTGCGTAAAGTTTCAGCAAATGTGATCAAATCCAACATAAATAAAGGGCGTTGGCACATAAAGGCATTGATGCGTAAAATAGAAGCCTGACTAATTACTGGCAAATATGGCGTAACCTCATAATGACTTACAAACGAATCGATACATCTGAATACCCACAACAACTCGCACAGAAGGCAGACCGGGTTAGAGAGATGTTTCGTCCTTTTCACCTTAATGAAGTGGAAGTGTTTGAATCGCCCGCCAGTCACTACAGAATGCGTGCTGAGTTTCGAGTTTGGCACGAAGGCGATGACTTATACTACATTATGTTTAACCCTGAGACGCGTGAAAAAATCCGCATGAATGAATTCATACCAGGGAGCCTGCTTATTAATGAACTAATGAAAGAGCTTATTAGTTTATTAAAGCCGAATGATGTTTTACGTCGCAAACTGTTTCAAGTGGATTTCCTGACTACCACCACCGGTGAAGCCATTATCTCTTTACTCTATCATCGCCCTTTAGATGACCAATGGGAACAGGAAGCCATCCAACTTCGCGAAGCGCTGACCTCTATAGCTAAGGTTGAAGTTATAGGAAGAGCTCGTAAGCAAAAACGCGTGTTATATAAAGAAAGCGTCACTGAAGAAGTTAAGGTTGATGGAAAAAGCTATCTGTCTCTACAAACCGAGAACAGCTTCACTCAGCCAAATGCCATTATTAATCAGCAAATGATCAGTTGGGCTAAACGCCACGCAGGCAACAATTCGCATGACTTATTAGAGCTCTACTGCGGCAACGGCAATTTTACCTTACCGCTGGCTGAGAACTTTAATCGCGTTTTAGCTACTGAAATTAGCAAAAGTTCTGTTGCGGCGGCTCGCGAGAACGCAGAATTGAACAATATTAAAAATGTCACCGTTGTTCGTATGTCTGCGGAGGAGTTTAGTGCAGCGTTAAGTGGAGAGCTGGAATCTAAACGGGCGGCTGATGCTGAGATTCACAGTTTTGATTGTCAAACCGTATTGGTTGATCCACCCAGAGCGGGTTTAGATAAAGACACGTTGAAGCTGGTGTCTCAGTATCAAAGAATAATTTATATTTCCTGTAACCCGGAAACTTTGACAGAGAACATTCATGATTTATCCAGTAGCCATAAAGTGACTGCAGCGGCAATGTTCGATCAGTTTCCCTACACAGACCACATTGAAACGGGCGTTGTTCTGGAAAGGAAGAGTTAACCTTGAACGGGCTCTTCAGCCACCGAGGAAAAATTAAGCTTGCGGCTTAAGCGAAGGTTCGAGACATGGGCATAAATAATGAGACCGGCACCAAATAGAATAATGACAGGTTCACCCCAGTGTCCCAGAATATCGCGTTGAGAATAGATAAATGCTCCTAGCAGTAACAATGACAGCAGGTGCCATTTACCGTGCTTCCGCGCACCACTAATAAGAGATAATAGCCCGATAACAACACTGAAGCCTAAAATGGTGTTTTCCAATAGGTCTTCGCCGATAAAGGCTAAACCCGCCATAGCTAGCAACGGCAGAATAACAGGCAGCAATAAGCAATGAATCGCACACAAAGTGGTGACCCAAATTCCTGCTTTATCCAAATTTTTGGATGCTGTTGCTGACATACTAGAAACGACCTTCTGCATAAACCTAAGCTGTAATATTATAACATACGAAAAGAATAGCCAAGGGAGATCAGAAAAAATTGTTTTCTCAGGCGAGACTGATCAAGCAGTTTGAATAGAAAAAGGCAGCACTTCGGTGATTGATTTCGCCCCACAGGCAATCATTAGCAGCCGATCGAACCCTAGTGCTACGCCGGAACACGCGGGGAATCCCGACTCTAACGCCGCCAATAAACGAGTATCTTCGGGTTGTGTGGGCAAATTCAGCTGTTTACGTCGTTGATTATCCTGGCTAAAGCGCAGGCGTTGTTCTGCTGGATCAGCAAGCTCATTATAACCATTGGCCAATTCCACTCCCTGATAATAAAACTCAAATCTTCTGGAGACGCGCGGATTATGCCGGTCAATTTTGGCCAAAGCAGCTTGCGACTTTGGAAACTCGGTAACGCAAACCGGTATTTCCGCGGGAAATTTGGCTTCTATTAACTCTGAAAATGCCACTTGAAGAATGGTATTTTCATCGTCTTCTTTTGACATCCAGTCCGTTAAAGCGGGTTGTTCAATAAGCTCTTGTCTGATGTTTTCAACACCGCAAGTCGTCAAAGGGTCTTCGCCAAGGTAATCAAGAAAACACTGCTGGTAGGTGATGACTTTAGTTTCCGGCGCGTCACAGACTTCAGTCAGCAGCTCTGAAACTTCAGCAATTAGCTGAATATCGTCGTACCCAACCCGGTACCACTCAAGTAAAGTAAATTCCGGATTATGGAAGCGCCCTATTTCGTCATCGCGCACCACATGGCTCAATTGATAAATATCTTTTCCATAGGCTGCAAGAATTCGCTTCATGGCGTATTCGGGAGAGGTCTGCAAATAGAGTGTTCTATTTCCTGAAGCCAGCGGATACTTGAATTCCGTGGTGAGATTATTCAGATGACAATCGGTTACCCCAAACTGGGACAACAAATGCGTATCGACTTCGGTTACTTTCCTTTCATAAAAAAACTGGCGGACTTGCCGCATGAAATCAGCGCGTTTAACAAGCACTGACCAATCTGCTGCTGGCCGCCAGTCGGTCGTCATATCTATTTACTTTTGAACGCGGGAAACGTATTCGCCCGAGCGAGTGTCCACTTTGATCACTTCGCCAATTTGTACAAATAACGGAACACGAACAACCGCACCTGTACTCAGAGTGGCAGGTTTACCGCCAGTACCGGCAGTATCACCTTTAAGTCCAGGGTCAGTTTCAGTAATTTCCAATTCAACAAAGTTTGGCGGCTGCACATTAATTGGCTTCCCTTCCCACAGAGTCAGAGTACAAACATCTTGTTCGACAAGCCATTTCTCCGCTTCGCCTACCGCCTTCTCGTCGGCAGGAACTTGCTCAAAGGTTTCGTTATTCATAAAGTGCCAGAATTCACCATCGTTATAAAGATAAGACAGTTCCAACTCAATAACATCAGCGCCTTCAACGGATTCGCCCGACTTGAAGGTTTTCTCAACCACTTTACCGCTGATTAATTTGCGAATTTTAACGCGGTTAAAGGCCTGACCTTTACCGGGCTTAACCATTTCATTTTCAACGATCGAGCATGGCTCGCCGTCCTGCATTATTTTTAAACCACCTTTAAATTCACTCGTACTATAATTCGCCATAACAAGACTTTCCTTTGTAAATGCCTGATCATTTGCGCGCAATAATAAAACAAATAGCGACTTTTTTCAGGTAAAATATGGAGTATTTGCAGCAGTCGCGGAGGCGTAGTGCCTGAGCCAGCGTATCCTATCTCTATAAATGATCGTCCTGACTGGCAGTTTGAGCTGAAACAAGCCTATACCCAGCCAGAAGAACTGCTACGCGCACTCAAACTCGATCCCGCATTATTTAGTGAGGATATCAAAGCCCGTAAGCTCTTTGCTATGCGCGTACCAAAGCCTTTTGTTGCGCAAATGCAAGTTGGAGACTCTAACGATCCATTATTACGTCAGGTGCTCCCCTTGCACAACGAATTTGAGTCAGAGCCCGGTTACAGCACCGACCCTCTGCAAGAACAGCAAGGCCCCGTAAATGGTCTTCTGCACAAGTATAAAAGCCGAGTATTGTTGATACTGCAAGGCGGTTGCGCAGTCAATTGCCGTTATTGCTTTCGGCGTCACTTTCCTTACGACGAATTAACCTTCAGCAAACGCCAACTAACGGAGACACTGGAGTACATCCGACAACACCCGGAAATTAATGAGGTGATTCTGAGCGGCGGCGACCCTCTAATGGCAAAGGACGAGCGGCTTAAAGGGTTGATTAACGAATTTGAATTATTACCCCAACTCACCCGTTTACGTATTCATAGCCGGTTGCCAGTCGTGATACCCTCCCGCCTGACGCATAAGCTTAAAGAAGTGCTCAGCAACAGTCGTTTGCAAAGCGTCTTAGTGCTTCATGCGAATCATGCAAATGAGATTTCTCCTGAGTTAGCCGAGGCACTCGATGACTGGCACCACGCGGGTATCCATTTACTGAACCAGAGCGTCTTGCTCAGCGGAGTAAATGATAATTTAACCGCGCTTACCGAGCTGAGTGAAACGTTATTTAGTGCCCGGGTTATGCCCTACTATTTGCACCAGTTGGACAAAGTTGAAGGCGCCAGCCATTTCGCCGTTAGTGACGAGAAAGCACAGGCCTTGTGGCAAAAAATGACTCATGAATTGCCTGGGTTTCTGGTTCCTCGTCTGGTCAGAGAGGAAGCTGGCGAGCTCAGTAAAACCGCTATCATGCCGGACGGCACTAATACATTAACAGAGGAAAAACTATGAGCGATAACCTGGAAAGTGTAGAAAGCAAACTGCAGGATCATCTTCAGCAACTGTATCGTCAAGTTATTGATGCAGACCAGTACCTTGACGATCTGCGTCAACAAGGCAAAGCCAAGTTCCAGGGCGTTTTCGCCGAGCAAACGGTATTTGAAAGCACAGGCAACCGTTTTCAGCCCTACCTTAATGAAATTGCTGCCAACTTTGAAAAATGGCAGCAGGACAAAGAAAACGAGCAGCAGTTACAGTTACTGGTCCAACAATTACAGTTAATGACTGAAACTCTCGCTCGTCTTAAAGCTATTCGTCAGGCTGGTTAACAAAGGTTTCTTCGAACCACTGAGTCAGCATCTGCTTTTCAAAATATAAGTCATCCCGTCTCATCCGTGATGCCAGGCTGTCGTAATTAAACCCCATATTTTTTACGTGAGCCTGGCCTTCCTTTACAGCTTCTCCGGAATTACTCATTAAACGATAATCAAATTCCATTCTAGGGAAGTCAATTTCCCGAACAATGCGCACGTAATTTGAACTCGAGCGTCCAAATGTCGGTTCAACCCGGCCGGTTAAATCAACGTCTGTTACGGTAATTTCCAGCTTCTGATCTTCAGGAAGCTTTGCCGCCAACTCCTGAAAATGCTCAGTCAGCTTATCCATCACCTTTTTCTGGTACCGATCACGTAAGCCATCGGCCGGTCGAATATCTGTGTAACTATCAACATCTTTCCAGGAAACTTCAGCCGTACCAGCATATGCTGTAAAGCTACAGGCTAATAACGCCGCTCCCACTATACCTTGAACACGCATGCTATCTTCCTCCCATACAATCGCCAAGGGTGTCATCTCTAGGTTAGAACACAAATAATGAAAAAAATTCCATAAAAAAAGGGGAGCCATCAAGGCTCCCCTTTTCAAAAGTGCGTTAGGAGGCTTACATCATGCCGCCCATACCGCCCATTCCACCCATGTCGCCGCCAGGCATGCCGCCTGCGTTGTCATCTTGTGGAATGTCAGCAATCATCGCTTCAGTGGTGATCATCAGTGCGCCAACAGATGCTGCGAACTGAAGTGCCGAACGGGTTACTTTGGTTGGATCCAGAATCCCCATTTCCAGCATATCGCCGTAAGTGTCGTTACCGGCGTTGTAACCATAGTTACCTTCGCCAGCACGTACGTTGTTAGCAACCACAGAACCTTCGGCACCAGCGTTCATTGCGATTTGACGCAACGGTGCTTCCATCGCACGCAGGGCTAAACGGATACCAACGTTCTGTTCTTCGTTGTCACCACGCAGTTCTGCCAGTTTGCTCGCAGCGCGAACCAGAGCAACACCACCACCAGGTACCACGCCTTCTTCAACAGCGGCACGAGTTGCATGCAACGCATCTTCAACGCGCGCTTTTTTCTCTTTCATTTCCATTTCAGTAGCAGCGCCGACTTTAATCACCGCAACACCGCCAGCTAACTTAGCCAGACGCTCTTGCAGTTTTTCACGGTCGTAGTCAGACGTCGTGTCTTCCATCTGCTGCTTGATTTGGTTAACGCGACCGTCGATAGCGGTATCGTCGCCATTACCGTCAACAACTGTTGTGTTGTCTTTAGTAATAACAACGCGTTTCGCAGTACCTAAGTCTTCCAGCTGAGTTTTTTCCAGCTCCATACCAATTTCTTCAGAAACCACAGTACCGCCAGTCAGAACAGCAATGTCCTGCAGCATCGCTTTACGACGGTCGCCAAAGCCTGGTGCTTTAACCGCAGCAACTTTAACGATGCCACGCATGTTATTTACAACCAGAGTTGCCAGCGCTTCGCCTTCAACGTCTTCAGCAATAATCAGCAGAGGTTTACCGGCTTTAGAAACACCTTCTAATACCGGCAGTAACTCGCGGATATTAGAGATTTTCTTATCAATCAGAAGAATGAACGGGTTGTCTAATTCAACCGAACCGCTTTCCTGATTGTTAATGAAGTAAGGAGACAAGTAGCCACGGTCAAACTGCATACCTTCAACAACGTCCAGCTCGTCAGTCAGTGCCTGACCTTCTTCAACGGTGATAACACCTTCCTGGCCTACTTTGTCCATTGCCTGAGCAATGATTTCGCCAATAGTGTGATCAGCGTTTGCAGAAATAGTCGCTACCTGAGCAATGGCTTTGCTGTCGGCACAAGGCTGAGAAATTTTCTTCAGCTCTTCAACTGCAGCGATAACCGCTTTGTCGATACCGCGCTTAAGATCCATCGGGTTCATGCCTGCGGCCACTGACTTCAAGCCTTCGTTAACAATAGCTTGAGCCAGAACGGTTGCGGTTGTTGTACCGTCACCCGCTTCGTCATTTGCTTTAGACGCCACTTCTTTAACCATCTGCGCGCCCATGTTCTCGAACTTATCTTCCAGCTCGATTTCTTTCGCAACAGACACACCGTCTTTGGTGATAACAGGAGAACCGTAAGACTTATCTAATACAACGTTGCGACCTTTTGGACCCAGCGTCACTTTTACTGAATCAGCAAGAATGTTAACGCCTTTCAGCATTTTTTGACGTGCTGTGTTACCAAATTTGACTTCTTTAGCTGCCATTTTTGCTTTCCTCTTAAATTCGTTTAGTCGGTTGTGCTAGTAAGCGTTTCTGACGTCTTATTCTTCAACAGCCAGAATGTCGCTTTCGCTCATGATTAAGTACTCTTCACCGTCAATTTTCTCGGTTTTAACACCGTAGCCTTCATTGAACAGCACTTTGTCACCAGCTTTTACGTCTAGTGCACGTACCTCACCGTTATCCAGAATGCGGCCTTTGCCTACTGCTACGATTTCACCGCGAGTAGATTTTTCTGCCGCAGAACCAGTCAGAACAATGCCACCAGCCGATTTCGCTTCGACTTCGGTGCGCTTAATAATGACTCGATCGTGTAAAGGACGAAGTTTCATTGTTGATAACTCCTCAACCTATTGTTGTTAGTGGTTAATACCCCTAAGGGGCGGATAAAAATGTGTGTGCACATTAAATGGGGGAGGAATTTTTGTTATCAAGGGGGAAGCCCAAAAATTTTTATGCTAATTTGCAAAACTGACAGGCACTATAGGGAGGTTCTATGACTCAGCAACCACAATTGATTTTATGCACCACAGACAGTTCTGACTCGGCTAAACAGCTGGCTCGTTCTCTGCTCGAAAAAAAGCTCGTGGCCTGCGTCAACATAGTGCCTAATATGACCTCTATTTACTCCTGGCAGGGCGAATTGCATGAAGACCAGGAGTGGCTTTTACTGATAAAATCGACTGCGGAACGTTTCAGTGACATAAAAAATACCATCAGTGCTATTCACCCTTACGATTCTCCAGAATTAATAAGCATCAATATTGAAGATGGTTTACCCGATTATCTGACGTGGATACAGGACTCAGTTAAATGATACAAAGATTCATCACATGTCTCGCAGCCTTAACTCTGGTTTTTGCCGTCGTTGCGCCAGCACATAGTGTGCAGTCGAATCCATTCCAGCAGAACAATCAGTTTTTATCGGTAGACCAGGCTTTTGATTTCGACAGCGAAGTTAATGACAGCAAAGTGACGGTTAGTTGGGTTGTCGCTCCCGAGTACTATTTGTATCAACACCGCTTTAAGGTGGTTCCCGAAAATGCATTAGCAGCAGAACCCGAACTCCCGCAAGGCGAGTCTCACAGCGATGAGTTTTTTGGTGAATCGATTGTGTATCGCGACTACGTTGAGTGGTCTTTTACCCTTAACCCGGAATTTTCCGGCAACACCATTACCGTTCAGTATCAGGGCTGCGCAGATGCGGGGCTGTGTTACCCGCCCACCGAAAAGCAGATTAAACTCTCCAGTAATAGTGAGACAAGCTCCACCACCGCACCGCCAAACACCGACAGCAGCCTGTTCGGTATAGGTGAACAGCATTTAATCATTACATTGTTACTCTTTTTTGCTTTGGGTATTGGCTTAGCTTTTACCCCCTGCGTGTTTCCTATGTACCCCATTTTATCCGGCGTTGTGCTGGGCAACCGTGAACGTAACTGGAAAAACACACTTTGGCTTTCCTTTATATACGTTCAGGGTATGGCCATTACCTATTCTTTATTAGGCCTGGTTGTGGCATCAGCGGGTATGCAGTATCAGGCTTACTTTCAGCATCCGGTGGTGTTAATCGTTCTGGCAGCGTTGTTCGCTCTTTTTGCTTTGAGTATGTTCGGAGCTTATACGCTGCAGCTTCCTATTAGCTGGCAGTCAAAACTGCAAAGCTTTAGCGGCCAGCAAAGCGGAGGCAATGTCGTTGGCGTCTTTATTATCGGCGCTATTTCCGGCCTGGTAGCATCGCCCTGTACCACAGCTCCCTTGTCAGGGGCGTTACTCTTTATTGCGCAATCGGGCGATATGGTAAGCGGCGTCGCTATTCTTTACGCATTAAGCCTGGGTATGGGCGTGCCGCTTATTCTATTCGGCTTAAGTGGCGGCAAGCTTCTGCCCAAAGCCGGCGCGTGGATGAACGTGGTTAAGCAGTTCTTCGGTTGGCTGTTATTGGCAGTTACCTTATTCTTAATTGAGCGCCTTATTCCGACCAGTATTAGCATGTGGCTGTGGATTTTTTACTTTATTCTCGCCGCCGTATCTCTGGCTGTTTCGATAAGCCAGCCGCTTCGGATCACCACGAAAGTTATCACTATTGTACTCTTAGCAGCGGCGGCTACTACAGGCAGTTACTGGCAGGTTAATAAAGCGCAACTGGAACAAAAAAGTCACGGCCTTTTTACTGTTGTTAGTAATGTCAGCGACATACAACAACAAGTAGCAGAAAGTGACCGATGGGTAATGCTAGACCTTTATGCGGACTGGTGCGTGGCCTGCAAGGAATTCGAGCAGTACACCTTTTCAGATGAGCAGGTTCAGGCGCAGTTTCAGGAGTTTAAACTCATTCAGGCCGATGTTACCCGCAATAACGCGCAAGACGTTGAGATTCTGAGTCGCTACAAGGTGCTGGGGCTACCCACCATTCTGTTCTTTGACCCTGAAGGCAACGAACGCCCTGAATACCGGGTTACCGGTTATATGAACGCTGAGGATTTCAAAAAGCATCTGGAAAAGATAGTTTCCGAGTAAACTTGTGCCTAAATGCTCTGATAAGACCAGTAAAGTGCTGCAATCTTGCTTTTTTTCCCTATAATACTGTTGTTATAGGAACCCAAACTGAAAGTTGTGGTCACTTTTAATAGTTTCCGTAACTTCACAGCAAATGGCGGCACAATGGCAGAACGTTTTAAAATATTAGTGCTCAATGGCCCGAATCTAAATTTACTGGGGCAGCGTGAACCAGAGCTTTATGGTAAGCAAAGCCTGGATGATATCGCTGATTCGCTGGGAGCCATTGCTAAACAACACGCAACAGCACTAGATTTCCGTCAGTCCAATGCTGAACACCAGTTAATTGACTGGATCCAGCAAGCCGCCAAAGACTCCGTAGATTATATCGTGATTAATCCGGCAGCCTACGCACACACCAGCGTGGCATTACGCGATGCGTTATTGGCTGTGAAAATCCCTTTTATTGAAGTGCACCTTTCCAATATTTATCGCCGTGAGAGCTTCCGCCACCATTCGTATTTGGCGGACGTGGCTGACGGTGTTATCTGCGGGCTTGGAGCCCGTGGTTATGAATACGCATTACAAGCAGCTTTAACTACATTGAACAACACAGATAACTAAAGGTAGACGTTAGCATGGATATCCGAAAAATTAAGAAACTGATCGAGCTCGTTGAAGAATCTGGCGTAGCAGAACTGGAAATTACCGAGGGCGAAGAGTCAGTTCGGATTAATCGTTACAGTGCGCAGCCTGCACCGATGCAATACGCGCCACAACCGCAACACGCCCCTCAGCAAGCGCCACAATCAGCTCCGGCAAGCCAGCCAGCGGCTGAACCAGCCAGTGAAGAAATTAGCGGCCACGTTGTTCGCTCTCCTATGGTTGGAACCTTCTACGAAGCTCCATCTCCTGATGCAAAGCCTTTCGTTACTGTTGGCTCTCGCGTTAATGCCGGCGAAACACTGTGCATTATTGAAGCAATGAAAATGATGAACCAGATTGAAGCAGACAAATCCGGTGTCGTTAAACAGATTTTAGTAGATAACGAAGAGCCGGTTGAATTTGATCAGCCACTGTTTATCATCGAATAAAGTAACCGCAGGTATTTGTCATGTTAGATAAAGTGGTCATTGCCAACCGTGGCGAAATTGCACTGCGCATACTGCGAGCCTGTAAAGAGCTCGGCATTAAAACAGTGGCAGTTCATTC
Source organism: Idiomarina sp. H2 (assembly GCF_004364275.1). NCBI lineage: Bacteria > Pseudomonadati > Pseudomonadota > Gammaproteobacteria > Alteromonadales > Idiomarinaceae > Idiomarina > Idiomarina sp. H2. Next base: position 309,324 of record NZ_SNZY01000004.1, on the reverse strand, counting down.
AACGGTTGATAGAAACCTTAAACACGTTTTACTTGCAGACGAAGCAATTTGCATAGGTAAAGCGCCAGCGAACGAGAGCTACCTGAACATTCCCCGTATTATCAGCGCCGCTGAAATTACGGATGCAGCAGCTATTCACCCGGGTTACGGCTTTCTGGCCGAAAACGCCGATTTTGCTGAACAAGTCGAACAATCTGGCTTCATTTTTGTTGGACCAACGCCGGATCTTATCCGTCTTATGGGCGACAAAGTATCAGCCATTAAGGCAATGAAGAAAACCGGCGTTCCTTGCGTTCCGGGGTCGGATGGTCCTTTGGATGACGACGACGAGCGTAACAAGAAACTTGCTAAGCGCATTGGTTACCCCATTATTATTAAAGCAGCAGGCGGCGGCGGTGGTCGTGGTATGCGGGTTGTGCGCGAGGAGAGCGAGTTACTCAGCTCTATCACTATGACTCAGAACGAAGCTCGCGCAGCCTTCGGTAACCCTGTTGTCTATATGGAAAAATTCCTTGAAAACCCTCGCCATGTGGAGATTCAGGTTCTGGCCGATGGACAAGGCAATGCCATTCATTTAGGTGAACGTGACTGCTCGATGCAGCGCCGCCACCAGAAAGTGGTTGAAGAGGCACCTGCGCCGGGTATCACCCCTGAAATGCGTAAATTTATTGGTGAGCGTTGTGCCAAAGCTTGTGTAGAGCTTGGCTACCGTGGCGCTGGTACATTTGAATTCTTGTACGAAAATGGTGAATTCTATTTCATTGAAATGAACACCCGTATTCAGGTTGAGCATCCGGTTACCGAGATGGTCACAGGTATCGACTTGATTAAAGAGCAGCTGCGCATTGCAGCCGGTCGCCAGCTTTCGGTCAGCCAGGAAGATGTTGTCATTCGTGGTCATGCCATTGAATGCCGGATTAACGCCGAAGACCCTGAGACCTTTACACCGTCACCGGGCACTATCACCCGTTTCCACTCGCCGGGTGGCTTTGGTGTGCGTTGGGACTCACACGTTTACGCGGATTACAAAGTACCGCCGAACTATGACTCGATGATAGGTAAGCTGATTACTTACGGCGAAAACCGTGATATTGCTATTGCCCGTATGCGTAATGCCTTAAATGAATTGATCATCGAAGACATTAAAACCAATATTCCTCTGCAAAAATCAATTATGGCAGATGAAAACTTCCAGCACGGTGGCACCAATATTCACTACCTTGAGAAAAAACTTGGTATAGGCGGGCATTAATTAATGCCCTGGATACAACTCACCCTTTCCTGTAGTGAAGAGCGTGCGCCCCAAGTGGGTGACATGCTCATGGCTAACGGCGCTCAGGCGGTAACTTACCGCGACGGCGCCGACACGCCCATTTTTGAACCCCGCCCCGGCGACGTTATATTGTGGGAACACACTCTAGCCACGGGCTTATTTGACGCCGACGCGGACATCAAAGCGATTATTGCCAACCTGAAACAGTCGAACATTTTCGGCAGCGATTTGCAGTACAAAGTCGATGCACTGGAAGACAAAGATTGGGAACGCGAATGGATGGATAACTTCCACCCTATTCAGTTTGGCGAGAACCTATGGATTTGCCCTAGCTGGCGGGAAATACCAAAACCTGAAGCCGTTAATATTTTGCTCGACCCCGGCATGGCTTTTGGTACCGGAACGCACCCAACAACCGCTATGTGTCTGCGCTGGATAGACGCCAACCCACCAACCGGAAAAGCCGTTGTGGATTTCGGTTGTGGCTCAGGAATACTAGGCATTGCCGCGTTGCTATTTGATGCTGAACACGTCATTGGTATTGATATTGACCAACAGGCTCTGGTTGCTACTAAAGATAACGCCGAACGTAACCAAGTGGGTAATAAGTTTAGTCTGTACCTGCCAAGCCAACAACCTGAAACACAGGTTGACCTGGTGCTAGCCAATGTCCTTGCCGGACCTTTACGAGAGCTTGCTGATACCATACTCGGATTTGTGGCCCCGGGAGGGCAACTGGTTTTATCCGGTATACTGGAACGGCAAATAGAAGGGGTTATTGAGGCTTACCAACCGTACATTAAATTCGACACCCCGACTATAGACGGCGACTGGGCAATGCTCAGCGGCACCCGCGTTGGTTAACAAGCGTACGCTTTGTCAATAGTAAAAAATGAAAAAAAGACTCAAATTGCGTAATAAATAGCCTTTTCTTTATTGCGCAAATTCCCTAAAATTCCTCACCCTTTCGCTGAGTAGTTTTTAACCGATGCGGATTGGTCCATATCAACTCGACAATCAGGTCATATTAGCTCCCATGGCTGGAGTTACTGATCGGCCGTTCCGTCAGCTGTGTTACAGCACGGGGGCCGGGCTTACAGTATCAGAGATGCTGTCCAGTAACCCTAAGGTATGGCAGACCGATAAATCCAGGCAACGCATGGATCATTCGGGAGAGCTGGGCATTCGTGCTGTGCAGATAGCGGGCTCGGAACCGACATTAATGGCCGAAGCAGCGCGCGTGAATGTGAGTATGGGTGCGCAGATTATTGACATAAATATGGGCTGCCCGGCGAAAAAGGTAAATAAGAAGATGGCTGGCTCGGCGCTTATGCAACATCCCGAGTTAGTAGAAGAGATATTAACAGCTGTGGTTGCAGCTGTTGAGGTTCCGGTAACACTGAAAACCAGAACCGGTTGGGATCCCGAACACAGAAACGGTATTGATATAGCGCAGCTGGCAGAACGTTGCGGTATTCAGTCTCTTGCCATTCATGGTCGTACTCGTGCCTGCATGTACAAAGGCATTGCCGAATACGACACCATTAAGGCAATTAAGAAGGCTGTTTCTATCCCGGTAGTGGCTAACGGCGATATCCGTACACCACTGCAGGCTCAACAGGTTTTAGAGTACACCGGAGCCGACGCCATTATGATTGGTCGCGGCGCGCAGGGTAACCCCTGGCTGTTTAGAGAAATTGCTCATTTTCTTGAAACAGGACAGGAGCTAAGCCCGCCGTCCTTAACCGAAGTGGCTGAGACCGTTATTCATCACGTTGGCAAACTGCACGAATTTTACGGCAGTTACCAGGGTGTCAGAATCGCCCGAAAACACGTTGGTTGGTATTTAAAAGAACAAGCCAGCAATGATGAATTCAGGCAAACATTTAATCGTCTTGAGGATGCCAGCGAGCAACTTAAGGCACTTGAAGATTATTTTGTCACTGTAGAGAAGAGATAAGCGCATTATGTTTGATCAAAACCCTAGTCGTGAGAACGTATCTCCCCTAACCACTATCGGCAATAACGCACAGCCAAAGCCATTGCGTGATTCCGTAAAACAAGCATTGAACAGTTTTCTGCGTCAGCTTGATGGTCAGGATCCTGAAGAACTTTACGAGTTGGTGCTATCTGAAGTAGAAGCACCGTTACTGGAAGAAGTCATGACTTACACCCGGGGTAATCAAACCCGCGCCGCAACCATGTTAGGCATTAACCGCGGCACCTTACGCAAGAAGCTGAAAAAATACGGCATGAATTAAGAAGTTTTTTGGGCGCCTTTTGGCGCCCTTTTTTTATTAACCTCCCCGTAAGTTAACTCAGTATAGAAAGGCAAAACAATGGAAACCCGTCCAATCCAACGCGCTTTAATCAGTGTTTCTGATAAAACCGGTATTGTTGAATTCGCTCAAGCTTTGGCTCAAAAGAACATTGAAATTCTCTCTACTGGCGGTACAGCCAAACTACTCCGTGACTCAGGCATTGCCGTTATTGATGTTTCTGAACATACCGGTCAGGAAGAGATTATGGGCGGGCGGGTAAAGACACTGCACCCTAAGGTTCATGGCGGTATTTTAGGTCGCCGCGATGTCGACCAGGGTGTTATGCAGGAGCAAAACATCACGCCTATCGATATGGTTGTCGTGAACCTGTATCCCTTTGCTGAAACGGTTGCCAAAGAAGGTTGCTCTCTGGAAGACGCTATTGAGAATATTGATATTGGCGGTCCAACTATGGTTCGTGCAGCAGCGAAAAACCACAAAGACGTGACTATTGTTGTGAATGCCAGTGACTACCAGCGCGTGCTCGCTGAGCTCAATGAGCAAAATGGGGTCAGCCACAGCACTCGCTTTGACTTAGCAGTAGCAGCATTTGAGCACACCGCTCAATATGATGGCATGATTGCAAATTACCTCGGCAAGCAGCTGAGCGAAAACGATTTTGCGCGCACGTTGAACCTGCAGGTATCAAAAAAGCAGGACCTACGCTACGGCGAGAACTCACATCAGGCAGCGGCATTTTACGCAGAGCGCAATGCACCAAAAGGGACAGTTTCCAGCGCGACTCAAATTCAGGGCAAAGCGTTGTCCTTTAACAATATTGCCGATACAGACGCGGCACTTGAGTGCGTAAAAAGCTTTGTTGAACCAGCCTGCGTTATTGTTAAGCACGCAAACCCTTGCGGTGTTGCAATAGGTGAATCTATTTCCGACGCTTATGACCGCGCCTTTAAAACCGACCCAACTTCCGCATTTGGTGGCATTATTGCTTTTAACCGCGAGCTGGATGAAGCAACCGCAACCGCTATTGTTGAGCGTCAGTTTGTGGAAGTTATTATCGCTCCGAGCGTCAGTGAAAGCGCCAAGACAGCTGTTGCCGGCAAAAAGAACGTTCGCTTACTGGAATGCGGTGAATGGTCAGATACGGTTGAACAGCTGGATTATAAGCGCGTCAACGGTGGCTTATTAGTACAGGACACGGATAACCAGGACTTCATTCAGGATGACCTAAAAGTGGTTACGGAAAAACAGCCAACAGATGCGCAAATGACCGACTTATTGTTTTGCTGGAAAGTGGCTAAGTTTGTTAAGTCTAATGCCATTGTTTATGCCAAAGACGGTATGACCGTCGGTGTTGGTGCAGGCCAGATGAGCCGGGTTTATAGTGCCAAAATCGCTGGTATTAAAGCCGCTGATGAAAACCTCAGCGTACCAGGTTCGGTCATGGCGTCGGATGCTTTCTTCCCGTTCCGCGATGGTATAGATGCAGCAGCTGAAGCAGGCATCACCGCTATTATTCAGCCAGGCGGTTCCATTCGCGATGAAGAAATCATTGCTGCCGCCAATGAACACGGCATCGCGATGGTCTTTACCGGCATGAGACATTTCCGTCACTAAGCACCTCTGCTGATAAGTACAGCATTGCGTCAGTAACGTTTGGGGGCTAGTCTTATAGGCTAGTTCTCAACTCTACAGGTGATAGTATGAAAAAAATAATAACTTCTGTTTCCGCCATTGCACTAGCAAGCGTCCTTGGCGCCTGCTCGCCGGCTCCTGAAGCCGACTCTTTGCAAGCTGCTGTTGACCATGAATCACGTACTGACAAGTATCAGGCTCGTGACGAGTTCCGCCATCCCCAAGAAACGTTAGAGTTCTTCGAATTAGAGCCAAATATGACGGTCGTTGAAATTTGGCCGGGCGGCGGTTGGTACACTGAAATACTGGCACCTTACCTTGCCGAAGAAGGACAGCTTTACGCTGCACATTTTCCTGAAGATTCAGGAAGCGATTATTACCAGCGTTCACTGGAAAAATTCAAAGAAAAATTAACCACCAACCCGGTTTATGGGAATGTCAATTTAACTGAATTTGCCCCGGGTTCTGATAGCGAAATTGCACCGGCAAGAAGTGCCGATAGAGTTATCACTTTCCGCAACCTTCATAACTGGTATATGCAAGAAGGTGAAGAAGGCGTAGTGCAGGCATTCCGTCAGTTTTATCAAACACTAAAACCCAATGGCATGCTGGGTATCGTTGACCACCGTCTGCCTGAGTCGAAAGAGGCTGAAGCATTCAAAGATTCGGGTTATGTAAAAGAAAGCTGGGTCATAGACTTAGCCGAGCAAGCAGGCTTTGAGTTTGTCGCCAGTGCCGAAATCAACGCAAACCCGAAAGATACAGCCGACCACCCTAAAGGCGTATGGACTTTACCTCCAACCCTAACTCTGGGTGATGAAGATAAAGAAAAATATGAAGCCATTGGTGAAAGCGATCGTTTCACCCTGAAGTTTCGCAAACCCGTTACAGACTAACAGGACAAAGCTAACCTTATGAAAGTATTGGTCGTTGGCGGCGGAGGCCGTGAACACGCTCTGGCGTGGAAAGCAGCACAATCAAACCAAGTTGACTGCGTTTATGTCGCACCCGGTAATGCAGGTACAGAGCGTGAGCCAAACCTGACGAATGTTGCTATTGGTGCTGAGGACATTGAGAGTTTGCTCAACTTTGCTAAAAGCGAAGACATTGAACTGACTATCGTTGGCCCTGAAGCACCGCTCGTTGCCGGTATTGTTGATCGCTTTAACGAAGCCGGACTGGCAGCCTTTGGCCCAACCGCAAAGGCTGCACAGTTAGAAGGCTCTAAAGCCTTCAGCAAAGACTTTTTGCAGCGTCACAGCATACCCACCGCCGACTACCAAAACTTTACCGAAGTTGAGCCTGCTAAAGCTTATGTCGCTGAAAAGGGTCTTCCTATTGTCATTAAGGCCGACGGACTGGCCGCTGGCAAAGGCGTTATTATTGCCGAAAGTCAGGAACAGGCAGATGCCGCTATTGACGACATGCTGGCCGGTAACCGTTTTGGTGATGCCGGTCACCGCGTGGTTATCGAAGAGTTTTTACGTGGCGAGGAAGCCTCCTTTATCGTAATGGTTGACGGTAAACATGCCATACCTTTTGCCTCAAGCCAGGACCATAAGGCTCGCGACAACGGCGACAAAGGCCCAAATACTGGTGGTATGGGCGCCTACTCTCCGGCTCCGGTCGTTTCTCCGGCCATCCATGACTGGGTTATGCGTCATGTCATTAAGCCTACAGTGGACGGAATGGCTGCAGAAGGTGCGCCTTACAAAGGCTTCCTATACGCGGGTTTAATGATAGCCGAAGACGGCACCTCCAAAGTCCTGGAATACAACTGTCGCTTTGGTGACCCGGAAACTCAGCCCATTATGATGCGGCTGAAGTCTGATCTGGTCGAACTTTGCCTCCAGGCAATTGAGGGCAAACTCAACCAGGCGCCTATCGACTTTGACGAGCGTGCCGCAGTTGGTGTGGTTATGGCCGCTGGCGGATACCCTGAAAGCTATGCAAAAGGTGACGTCATTCACGGTTTGCCGGATCACGCACCTGAAAACCAGAAAGTATTCCACGCCGGTACTAAAATGGATAACGGTAAAGTGGTCACTAGTGGTGGTCGAGTTTTGTGTTGTACGGCTTTGGGTGACACTGTTACAGAAGCACAAAAACTAGCATATCAACTGGTTGATCAAGTGAGCTGGAATAACGTCTATTACCGTACTGATATCGCTCACCGCGCAATAAAACGCGAAGGCTAAATACTTACCTCCTGTCATAGCACTGTCATAAAATAAAACTAAGCTTTTATGTTGTGCTGTAACAGGGGGTTCCATGTCAGGGTCTGATTTAACTAAAGAGCTGCTTAGCCTTATTCAGGACAAACAGCTTTATCCTCTATTCCAGCCCGTTATGGACACTTCCCGTGGAATTGTTATTGGCCACGAAGCTCTTATTCGCGGGCCTAAAGGACATCCACTTGAATTCCCGGATCGCCTATTTTCTCTCGCCAGCCAGGCACAGTTACTGTCTGAACTGGAACTAGCCTGTCGCTCGGCAGCTATGGAAGCGTTTCAAAAAAACGCTATGCAGGGAAAGCTGTTTCTTAACGTAAACCCTAACGTGTTGCAGGACGACAGCCACCCTCATGGCTCAACGTTACGCTTGTCTCAGCAATTCGGCATAGCGCCGGAACAAATCGTTATCGAAATTTCAGAGCGCTATCCAATTGAAGACACCAAGAACTTAAAACACGCCATTATTCACTATCAAAAACTGGGGTTTATGATAGCAATTGATGATTTAGGAGCCGGTTACTCAGGCCTTAAGCTCTGGTCAGAATTGCGTCCTGACTATGTGAAAATTGATCGATACTTTATTCATTCTATTGAAAAGTCCTCTGTAAAAAGAGAATTTGTACAAAGTATCTTATCGCTAGCCACCAGTCTGCGCACAAAAGTTGTCGTGGAAGGCATTGAAACGCCAGATGAGCTTGAGCAACTGCAAGCTATGGGAGTTAATTATTGTCAGGGGTTCCTGCTTGGCAGGCCCGCGCCTTATCCGGTGTTGGAGGTTCCGTCCTCACTACTGTTACCGCATCATCATGTTGCATTAAACTACCAAAGTACTATCGCCAGTGTGGTTGATACCATTCATTGCGTATCAGCTCATACGCGCTCATCTGAAGTACTAGATACCTTTACACAAGACAAAACCTTATCTTCACTGCCCGTTATTCATGAGAAGAAAGTCGCCGGAATTATTCGCAGAGAAAAAATTATGGAGTTCTTTTCCGGTTCCTACGGTCATGCGCTTTATGCCAACAAACCGGTTTCATACATAATGGACGAACACCCTCTTTCCGTTGACTGGCAAACGTCGCTGGAAGAGGTGAGCCAGCTTATTACCGATAACGACGAAGTCGATATTTATCAGCACATTATTGTGACTAAAAGCGATGTTTACTACGGTGTGGCATCCATTAAAAACCTATTACGCAGAATCACCGAATTAAAAGTTAACAATGCACGACATGCTAACCCCCTAACCCAACTGCCGGGCAACGTTGCCATTAACCAAATTATTGAAGAGCAACTTTCCCGAGTGCGATCATTTCACGTCGCCTACTTTGATCTGAACCATTTCAAGCCCTATAACGACATTTATGGGTACGAACAAGGCGATCAAATTATCAAATGGCTGGCGCAGATACTGCAAAAGCAACTATTCAGGCATGGTCATTTCATTGGCCACATTGGCGGGGACGACTTTGTGGCCATTTTCAAAGACATAGATAAAGAACAAACCGAAGAGCAATGTAATAAAATTATCAGAGACTTTGAGCAGGATATTACCCGCTTTTATCATCAGGAACACATTGATTTAGGAGGCATAAAAGCGTTATCCCGAAACGGTACGCCGGTTTTTTACCCTTTACTGGGCCTTGCTATAGGAGTTGTTCAGCCTGATCCTTCCGAGTGTTTATCGCATCACGATGTCGCACTGCTGGCCAGTGAAGCCAAAAAAGAAGCGAAACAATCTGACGGCAGCCGTTGCTACATGTGCCACCGCCAAAAACCCAGACGTTTACGCCAAATCAGTCCTCAACAATAAGGTCATCTTCGGTGTCCGAGGCTGAACTGAAAGTGTCATCAGCAAATTTACCCCGACCATACATACTGGCAACTTTAGGGCGATGAATTCGTGCCTGATACTTGGCCCAAACCTTTTCTACAGTACTTACCGGAGCTTGCTCACCTTTGCACGCGGCCAGTAATTCAATGTCTTCTTTTAACGTCGGCTTAAATTCACCGTTCAGCATGGCTGTAATCAAACAACCATAATGAGTCAATGCATCGCTTTCACGAATTGAAAAGTCGCCGGAGCGTGAAAAGCCATAAGGATAGTTGCGGAAATCGTTAAACGGTTTCTTTAACAGTGATTCACGGGTCATCTTGGTCATGGGTAAGCCCTTCCTACAGACTAAAAACCGAACAAAAGTCTGTCGTTGTATACGACAAAGACGATATAGAGCTAACTCAGAATTTTGTCAATGAAAATTTTTGTAAAATGCCTTTTAACAAATTTTTACAGCATCTATAAATTAGCCTCACGTAATCAAATATGTCACTTTGTTTCAAATTATTTCGCGAGTAAAAGGAAGAGCACTATGAATAAGTTAATGTTAACAACTCTGGCTACCGCTACATTAGGTCTGGCTGCATGCGGAGGATCAGATAGTAATGACACTAACGATGTCGCTCAGTTCTCTTTAGGTATCAGTGACGCCCCTGTCGACAATGCAGAATCTGTTGTCGCCTGCTTTAATGCCATTGAGCTTACGGGAAATGGCAGCTCTCCGCGGACTTTCACAGTTGGTGAAGATATCGAGGCTCCTGAAGAAAATGATCTTTGTACTAATGAGGAAGGCCAGCCCATAGCCAACACCATAGGTATTAACTTATTAGAATTCACCGGCAACGATTCAATGATGTTTCTGGAAGATGCTGAAATAGCAGCCGGACAATACGGTCAACTAAGACTGGTTATGGCGGATGGCTCATACATTATGACCGACACAAATGGTGACGGCGAAGCCGAGAAGGTGAGTATTCAAGTCCCTTCTAATGAACTTAAACTAGACGGCTTTATTGCCGATGCCGGTGGCAACCTTAACTTTACTGTCGAGTTTGACTTACGCAACTCAATGACAAATCCGGTAGGCCAAAGCCACTATATTCTTAAACCCAGAGGCGTTCGTTTAGTTGATAATTCTGCAGTCGGACACCTGAAAGGAACCGTAGCTGAGGGTGCGCTGCTGTTTAACGACACTTGCACCGTGGCACCGGAAAACACAGATGAGCCAGTAGCTTACGTCTATCTATACGAAGGTAGTGATCTTGACGAAGCAACTCTGGCTGATAACGGCGGTTCGGAAGAAAATACGCCATATGCCAGCACAGCGGTTTACTTTGATGGGGTTAATACCTACGACTTTTCGCTTGGGTTTATTGCCGCAGGAGACTACACCGCCGCGCTAACCTGTAACGGTGACGACGACCCTGAAGCCGATGACGAAATTAATTTCTTATTTGCTGAAAATGTCAGTATTGAAGCGTCCAGCGAACCGCAAGAACTTGAGTTTGTTGGTGCCGCCAGCGAGTAACCTCAAATTAAAATAAAGCTACAGGGACGTAGCTTTTACCTACCAAAACCCAAAAGCGGAACCAAGACTTCTGCCACTCAGCACTACAGAAATCAGAAAAATAATTGCGGCTAAAATATTTTGCAGCAGTGAGTTGCGATATTTCCCCAACAGAGGGCTTTGACAAAGCCACCAGAGAAATCCGACTATTATGGGCAACAAGATGCCATTAGCCACCTGTGCAAACCAGATAACAGTTACGGGCTTAATACCAACGCTAGAAATAATAATGCCAATTACCAGAATCGTGAACCAGATAATCCGAAAAGCTCTGCTGCGTAAATTAACCGACCAGCCCATAATTCCACAAAGCGCATAAGCACTGGCTAAAGGCGCGGTTGTTGCCGACGAAATACCCGCCGCAAACAACCCTATTGCCATTAAATAAGTGGCTCCGTCTCCAAACAATGGTCTTAAAGATTCAGCCAAATCGCCAGCACTCTCTATCTCAACTTGCTGACCAAAAAAGGCCGAAGCAGCTGTAGCCACAATGGCCATAGAAATAAGGCCGCCAAAAGGAATAGAGAGGAAAAGATCACGCCGCGCGGCTGGCAATTCTTCTGCTGTTTTCCACTTTTTTGAAACACTGGATGCGTGCAGGAATATATTATAAGGAACCACAGTTGTGCCAATTAAAGCCACAACTGTTAAAGTCGCTCCGGTAGGCATGGAAAAACCAAAAGTACCATTGAATACCGCCCCCCAGTCAGGGTCTGTTAATAAAAACGTACCGATAAAAGCCACGCTCATTAGCAGCACCATAACGATAAGAGCTCGCTCTATCACCCGCGCATTCCCGGACCAGAGTATCAATAGCGCAATAATACCAATGATAAGCGCCCAGGCATTACTCAGCCAGACATCAAGTACAGGTACCGGTCCAAGCAGTTCGCTTGCACCCAGGCTTGCCCCGGAAAGGTTGCCACCCTGATAGACACTATTGCCAATAGCTATAGCACTAAAAATGAGCAACAGCGCCATCCACCTAAGCCAGCCAGAGGTTAAATTATTACGAATATTCTCGCCCAGACCAGCTTGAGTGACTAACCCAATACGGGCAGACATTTCCTGCAAAATGACACAGGCGACAACGGAAAACAGCAATGCCCACAACAATGCATAACCAAAATTAGCTCCAGCTAATGAAGCAGTAACTACCGTACCCGGACCAATAAAAGCCGCAGCGACCAGAGCGCCTGGGCCAAAGTTAGACAGTTTCAACATAAGTATTCCTGTGCCCCGGAGACAACAGAAAATTTAATTTTTTGATTAACCCATTTATTGTTTTTATTTTGCATGGGAAGCATGTCCGTTTGACGGTAATTTAACCGCTGAGTCTATCTCACTTTAGAGGATTGCACAAAGCACCTCACTGCGGTAAAACAGTGCTATGACAAAGACAAAATTAGACTGGTCAAAAATACTGAAATCCGGGCAGAGGATCTTTATAGGTTCTCACGCGGCGGTGCCTACGGCCCTTATTGATGACCTGATAGAAAATTCGAAAAACCTGCACGATATTGAAATTGTGCAGTTAATGACGCTGTCTGATAACAAATGGGCAGGCCCTCAGTATCAACAACTCTTTAAGGTAAACACCTTTTTTATTGGTGGGGATACAGTACGAACTGCGGTTAACGAAGGACGCGCAGATTACACTCCCAGCTTTATTTCTGACATTCCTAATTTATTCAGTAACGGAATTCTGCCGCTGGATGCGGCCTTAATTATGGTCAGCCCCGCCGACAAGTACGGCTACCATTCTATGGGCGTGTCGGTTGATGTGGTTGCCGCGGCAGCTAAGTCTGCCAATACGGTAATAGCGCAGGTTAACCCTAATATGCCGGTTACCTATGGACAGTCGTTTCTGCACACGAATCAGATTCACCATTTTTGGGAACATGCGGCGCCACTACCGGAGCTGCCGCCGCCAAGCCTGGAAAACAATAAAATCATTGAACGTATAGGCCAGTACATTGCTTTGCTGGTTGAAAATGGCGCTACTCTGCAAATTGGTGTGGGTACCATTTGCGCGGCGGCACTGCGTTACCTGAGCAATCACAAAGATCTTGGCATTCACAGTGAGCTTATCACTGACGATGTTATGCACCTTATGCTCAAAGGGGTCATCAACAATCGTAAAAAAACCTTTCACCCGAACAAAATCGTCACCAGTTTTTGTATGGGTTCTAAAGCTCTGTATGACTTTGTTGATCACAACCCCCACGTTGGCTTTTACCCTAGTGAGTACGTTAACTCACCGGCCAATGTCGCCCGCAACGACAAACTCGTGGCTATTAATAGCGCCATTGAAGTGGACTTAACCGGACAGATTGTTTCCGACTCCATAGGACATCAGTTTTATAGCGGTATTGGCGGGCAAGTTGACTTCAGTCGTGGCGCTTCCTTAAGTAAGGGGGGTAAGCCCGTCATTGCTCTGCCGTCAACCACCGAAGACGGCAAAGTATCGCGCATTGTGCCTTTTATTCGTGAAGGAGCCGGAGTGGTCACCACGCGAGGGCACGTGCATTATGTCGTAACCGAATTTGGGGTGGCGTCGCTGCGCGGAAAAAGTATCCGCGAACGCGCATTAGAGCTGATTCGTGTTGCCCACCCTAAATTCCGTAGCCATCTGTTACAGGAAGTACGCAAACACTACTGGGTGCCCAACTATCAGCAACAAACCCCTGTCGATGTGCCTGAACTTGGTGACATCGGCTTTAAAAAGCTAAAAATTAATAATGAGTCTTTCGACTTAAGACCTCTCTATCCATCAGACGAACGACGATTGCAGGAGTTTTTCTACTCTCATACCAAAGAAACTCTGCAGTTACGATACAACGCAGTGCCCACCAACATGACCCGGGAAAAATCCTGTAACTTGGTCAGCGTTGATCAGTCCAGAGACCTGGCCCTTTGTATTGTTCGCCAGAAGGGCTCAGCGGTTCAAATTCAGGCCGTAGGGCGTTACTACTTCATTGAGTCTCAAAATAGCTGTGAAGTGGCTTTTGTTACCCGTGAGAAGTATCAGGGGCGGGGCATGGCGGGCATGTTACTGGATGAAATGATCCGTATTGCCAAAGAGCGCAAGCTGGACAGTATGCAGGCCTATGTTCTGGCAGCTAATAAGCCCATGCTCAGCGTGTTCGAGCGCGGAGGCTTTAAGCGCCTACCCAGTGAAGAGCCCGGAGAAGTGCTGCTGAAACTCGAGCTGAACGAGGATGCAGACTAGCTATGTCTATCGTTGTCTTTAGTCATTCAGATTGCCTGGAGCATATTCCGGATGAACAACACCCAGAGTGCCCGGCTCGCATAGCGGCCATTAACGACCAGTTGATCCGCTCCGGAATGGACTTTGTTCTGGTAAGAAAAGACGCTTCCGACGCGCCACTTGAGGCTATTTACAGAGCCCATACCAAAGAGCATGTCGATTTTGTTTTCGCGCAAATTCCGGAGTACGACCACGAGTGGATTGATCCGGACACCTTAATAACCGCAGGCAGTAAAGCCGCCGCCCTGAAGGCTGCCGGAGCCGCCATCAATGCAGTGGATGATGTACTGACCACTTACAACAAGCAGGCCTTTTGTGCCGTGCGCCCGCCCGGACACCACGCCACCCGCGACAAAGCGATGGGCTTCTGCCTGTTCAATAATGTTGCTATTGCCGCTTACCATGCTCTGGAAACGCACGGGCTTGAACGCGTTGCCATTGTCGACTTTGACGTGCACCACGGCAATGGAACAGAAGACATTGTTCAGAACGATGAGCGTATTTTATTTTGCTCTTCCTTTCAGCAGGCGTTCTACCCCTTTACCGGTGAAGACACCAGTGCCAGTAATATCCATAATGTGCCCTTACCGGCAGGATGCAAAGGCCCACAATGGCAAGAAGCCGTTAGCCAACAGTGGTTTAAGGCGTTAGATGACTTTGCACCACAACTCATGCTGATTTCTGCAGGCTTTGACGGCCACGCCGAAGACGACATGTCGCAGTTCTTACTGAAAGAAGAAGACTACCACTGGATAAGCCTCAAGCTTAAAGAAATTGCCGATAAACATTGCGACGGCCGTATCGTATCTACGCTCGAAGGCGGGTATAATCTCAGCGCTTTAGGCCGCAGCGTGGTTGCGCATTTAAAAGGCTTGCTTTAATTAGCTAAGGCTTAGATAGCGCCTAAAACAGCAGGCCTCCATTCGTAAAAACATTCATAAAAAGAGTCGAGTATTATGGGATTAATTCTTAAGCTAGTTGCGGGTATTGTCGCAGGTATTCTCATTGGGCTATACCTGCCCGAGTGGGTCAGCCAACTGTTATTGACCTTTAAAGCTCTGTTCGGTCAGTTGTTATTCTTTACCATCCCATTACTTATTTTATTCTTCATTACCAGCGGTATTGCCAGCTTACCAAGCAACTCCGGAAAAATGCTGGGGAAAACCTTAGGTATTGCTTATGCCTCTACCGTCATCGCGGGTATTGTTGCGTTTTTCGCCGCCAGCCTTGTCGTGCCCTGGCTGACCACCGATGCTCAAAGTGTTTCTACCGAAGCCAAAGCTACTATAGAACCCTTTATTGAGCTGTCAGTTCCACCACTTATGGAAGTCATGTCAGCCCTGGTTTTAGCCTTCATATTCGGGCTGGGCATTGCCAGTACTAAAGCAGAAAGTTTGAAAAAACTGTCGGAGCAAGGCCGCGACATTATCGAGCTGCTACTGGTTAAAGTTATTATTCCATTACTGCCGCTGTATATTGCCGGTATCTTTACAGAAATGGCCGTTGCCGGCACGGTGTTTAATACCCTGAAAACATTTGGTGTCATTCTCATACTTGCCGTTGCCCTGCACTGGGTTTACATCACCTCTATGTACATTATGGCGGGCATAAAAACCGGTCGTTCGCCACTGTTTTTAATCAAAAATATGCTGCCAGCCTATTTCACCGCGTTAGGTACTATGTCCAGTGCCGCGACTATTCCGGTCACCCTGCAAAGCGTGCGTAAAAACAAAGTCGATAACGACGTAGCCAACTTTACCGTGCCACTTTGCGCTACCGTTCACTTAGCCGGCTCCACAATTACCATTGTCAGCTGTGCGGTCGCGGTTATGGTGCTGCATAATTCGCTGGCCATTCCCGGTTTCTTTACCATGCTGCCGTTTATTTTAATGCTTGGCATTGTCATGTTAGCCGCACCAGGTGTGCCCGGCGGCGCCGTTATGTCAGCGGTTGGCTTATTAGGTTCAATGCTGGGCTTCGGCGAAACCGCTATCGCCTTAATGATAGCCTTGTACATGGCACAAGACAGCTTCGGTACCGCCTGTAATATTACAGGTGATGGCGCTATTGCTATGTTTGTAGATAGTTCGAAGAAGAGTTAGTAAACGAAGGTTCAGAACACCTTGTCGCTGGTGCGTATTAAATTCAATTTAAACGTACTAGCGATTAAAACTTGGAGCGGGAAACGAGATTCGAACTCGCGACCCCAACCTTGGCAAGGTTGTGCTCTACCAGCTGAGCTATTCCCGCGTATTGGTACTTATTGCAGTATTTCTGGAAAGACTGACGTTGGAGCGGGAAACGAGATTCGAACTCGCGACCCCAACCTTGGCAAGGTTGTGCTCTACCAGCTGAGCTATTCCCGCTTCGTCAGTGCGGCGTGTATTCTACTGATACCACCGATAAGGTCAATAGTTTTCACGCCGCAATTGGTTTATTTGCTGAAAAAATGCTCTCGATAGTGCTGTAATTCTGCAATAGACTCGCGAATATCCGCTAAAGCCTCATGCGCACCTGACTTTTTAAAGCTATTAGCAACTTCCGGGTTCCAGCGTTTGGCCAGCTCTTTTAATGTGCTGACGTCTAAGTTCCGGTAATGGAAAAAAGCTTCCAGTTCAGGCATATGCTTTGCCAGAAAACGGCGATCCTGACAGATACTGTTACCGCACATTGGCGATACGCCAGCGTCAATGTAATGCTTTAAAAACTCAATGGTCTCTGCAGCCGCTTTACGCTCGTCGTGCTGACTCTCCTTTACCCGCTCAACGAGACCGGAGCCGGTGTGCGTTTTTACGTTCCAGTCGTCCATTCTGTCCAGGTACTTTTGTGGCTGATGAACCGCAATAACAGGCCCTTCGGCCAGAGTGTTTAACTCGGCATCGGTGACTATGGTAGCCACTTCAATAATGTGATTTTCATCAGGCTCCAGACCTGTCATTTCAAGGTCAATCCAAATTAAGCGTTGTTTCTTATTGTCCTCGGTCATTACCCTGCTCTCTCAATACAATTTGTTGTATGATAGCGTCATTTCTAGCACGACAACAGGTTAACGGGCTTGGTAAAACGCAGACGTCTTAACAAAGGTCAGCAACGGCAAGTATCAGTCAATCAGAAAAAGCGACTGAAAAACACCGATATAGAGTGGACTGACAGCCAGCTTAATGCACCGGAACCCGGTCGCGTTATAAGCCGCTTCGGCCAACATGCCGATATCCGTGACGAGCAGGGAAACACCTATCGCTGCCATATTCGCAGAGTTATCAGTAGCCTGGTCTGTGGCGACAGTGTTTTATGGTCCAGATCTTCGGTTGAGCAACAAGGAATGCAGGGTGTTGTGGTTGCCGTTCAGGAACGCGACAGCTTGCTTTCTCGTCCCGACTACTACGACGGTCTTAAACCGGTTGCCGCTAATATTGACCAGATATTTATTATCTCTAGCGTATTGCCGAGCTTCTCCTCCCCGATTATCGATCGCTACTTAGTCGCTTGCGAAGACATTGGCATAGAACCGGTTATTGTCCTGAATAAAGCCGATTTACTGCCGGAAATAGACGAAGAAGAGCGCAACCATATCCAGCAGCGCTTAAAAGACTACGAGAGTATTGGCTATAAAGTCCTTAACGTCAGCAGTGCGACTCAGGATGGTCTGGATGCCCTGCAGGACATGCTGAAAGACAGTATTTCTATTGTGGTTGGGCAGTCCGGGGTGGGTAAATCCTCGCTGGTCAATCAACTATTACCTGAGGTGAACGCCGAGACAAATTTCGTGTCCGATAATTCAGGATTAGGACAGCACACAACCACGGTTGCTACTTGGTATGATTTAAAGCAAGGCGGCGCACTGATTGACTCTCCCGGAATTCGGGAGTTTTCATTGTGGCATCTGGAACCCGAACGAATAGCTCGTTGCTATGTGGACTTCCGCGACTATTTAGGCGGCTGTAAATTCCGTGACTGCAAACATGCAGACGACCCGGGTTGTGCATTACAGGAAGCTGTCAGCAACAATCAATTGCATGACTGGCGTCTTTCTAATTATCATCGCATTATTGAGACTATGAAAACACAAAAGCCCAGTCGGGCAATTCGAGGTAAATAACTGTGGCTAAGACCGATAAAGTCAAAATCTTCTTCCAGCATGTCATGCCTAAGCATTTAATTTCCCGCTTAATAGGAAAGTTTGCTGCGGCGCGTGCCGGATGGTTTACTCAGCTGTTTATCCGTTGGTTTATCCGACAGTATAAAATTGATATGAGTGAAGCCATTGAAGAGTCGCCAACAGCTTATAAAACCTTTAATGCGTTTTTTACCCGCCATTTAAAACCTGAGCTCAGACCCTTAGAAGCCAGCGAAAGCGAACTGGCTCATCCGGTCGATGGTGCTGTCAGCCAATTGGGCGACATTGAAAACGGACGTATTTTTCAGGCCAAAGGCCACGATTATTCGTTACAGGAATTACTGGGAGGCAATGAAGAAGACGCGAAACCTTTTGTTGACGGTAAATTCGCGACTATTTATTTGGCGCCGAAAGACTACCATCGCATTCATATGCCCTGCGACGGCGTGCTGAAAAAAATGATTTATGTGCCAGGTGATTTATACTCTGTTAACCCGTTAACGGCGGCTAATGTCCCTAACCTTTTTGCCCGAAATGAGCGCGTAGTTGCCATTTTTGATACCGAAATTGGCCCCATGTCATTGGTATTGGTTGGCGCTACAATTGTTGCCAGTATCGGTACTGTATGGTCCGGTACCATAACGCCTCCTACCGGCGGGCGTATTCAAAGTTGGTCATATCCAACCTCGGGGCACTCTGCTATACACCTTAAAAAAGGTGAGGAAATGGGCCACTTTAAACTGGGCTCGACCGTTGTGTTGACCTTTGCTAAAGACGCCATTGAGTTTGACGATGAACTTAAACCTCAATCAGTGACCCGCATGGGTGAAGTCATGGCAGAAATAAAAGAGAGCGACGATTGATTTTATGGGCTCACCGAGGAGCCAGTTATGAGGCTCCGGAAAACACGCTCGCCGCATTCTCGCGCGCAATGGACAGCGGAGTGCATGGCATAGAGCTGGATGTTTACGCCATTGACGGTGAGCGTTTTGTCTTTCACGACCGGTATTTAGAACGCCTGACAGCCACCCCGGGCAGATTAAAAGATTTAACCGCAGAGCAAATTCGGCATCTGAAAGTCTTCGGTCAGCAGTCTATACCCACGCTTCGAGAAGCTTTAGCTCATATTAACGGACATTGTCATGTCAACATCGAGCTTAAAGGCGATGTGCCGACCAAGGAGCTATTACTGGACGTTGATTACGCTCTGCAGAACTCGAATTTTAAGCCCGAGCAACTGCTGGTTTCGTCTTTTAACCACCATTGGTTACAACGCCTTAAAAAGCGTCGTCCCAGCATTAAAATTGGAGCGTTAAGTGCCAGTTGCCCTTTGAGTTATTGCTACTTCGCTGAAGAACTCAAAGCCTTCTCAGCTCATTTCGCTGTCGACTTTGTGACACCTGAGTTAGTCGCAGATGGTCATCGCCGGGGCTTACAAGTTTATGTCTATACTGTGGATGGCCAGCACGACATTGAAGAACTGCACGCAATGGGAGTCGACGGTATTTTTACCAATCACCCTAGTTATGCACAAAACGTCGTTGCCGGCCTGACCACTGCCGGCAACGAACCTATTCTGCACTATTAGCACCGCAGACCATCAACTATGATGGTCCGGGTACTCTTCCTGTAAAGATTCCAGCTTACGTGTGATAGCCATTGGTGAGCTGGTATTCTTCGCCAGAGCGATATACAGAGCAGGAATAACAAATAACGTCAAAAATGCTGACACTGCAACCCCGGCAAAAATAACCGTACCAATGACCATACGGCTTTCAGCTCCCGGCCCAGAACCGAGGATAAGTGGCACGGAACTCATTAGAGTTGTGAACGCCGTCATAACAATCGGTCGTAAACGCTGTTGCGCAGCTTTAAGCACGGCTTCTTTGAACTCCACTCCTGAATCACGCAACTGATTCGCAAATTCAACAATAAGAATACCATTTTTCGCTGCCAGACCAATGAGCATCACTATGCCTATCTGACTGTATATATTGATGCTCATTCCGGCCAGATACAGCGCCATTAAAGCCCCAACTATAGCCATAGGTACCGCCAGCATAATGACCAACGGATGAATAAAGCTTTCGAACTGCGCCGCCAGAACCAGGAAGGTAATGACCAATGCCAACCCAAAAACAAAGACAATTGAACTACCACTCTCTTTGTACAGTTGAGACTCGCCTTTATAGTCAATTGAAACGTCTTCCGGCAGTTTTTCCTGCACCACGCCTTCCAGATAACTTAAGGCTTCACCCAGTGAATATCCCTCAGCCAGATTCGCTTCAATGGTGACACTGCGCATGCGGTTGTACCGGTTCAACCGGGCTGAAGTGGCCTGCTCAGTAATGCTTACAAGGTTAGAAAGCGGAATCAATTCATCACTTTTGCGTGAGCGAACATAGATATTATCTATAGCGCTGGGGCTACGGTAATCCGCTTTCTCGCCTTCCAGCATCACGTCGTACTCTTCGCCCCGGTCAAGGTAGGTTGTCACTCGTCTCTGACCTAACACAGACTGCAAGGTAATACCGATATCCTGCACCGAAACGCCCAGGTCGGCAGCACTGGCTTCATCTACCTGAATTAATAGCTGTGGCAGAGTTTCTTTATAATCACTGTCCAGGTTCTGCAACCCGGGGTTCGTAGAGGCTTCTTCTATAACAATGTCACGAAACTCCGCTAAGCGCTCATAGGTATTCCCCTGCAACACGAACTCGACTGGCCGGCCGCCTCCGCCGCTAATGCCGCTGCGCATAAAGGCGAACGCCTGAACGCCAACAACCGAGTCCAGTTGAGAGCGCATTTCTTCCATAAGATCAAAACTTGACCAGTCTCGCTCATCAAACGGAATAGCCCCAACAATAGCAATACCGGCACTACCGCCCCAACCGGGCGCACGAACAATCAAACGGTCAATCTTACCTTCATCAATGTAAGGCAGAAGAATCTGCTCTATTTCGTCCATATGCCTGGAGCTAGACTCAAAACTGGCACCTTCGGCACTGCGCACCTGAATGTAGAAAGTACCGCGGTCTTCGGGTGGCGCAAACTCTTGTGGAATAAATCTGAATAAACCAAACGCAACAACGCCCGACATCACCACCAGCACTATCGCCATCATGGGACGCTTAACGCTTTTCTCAAGCACGCGGCGGTAGCCTTGTTCCAGCCAGCTGAAGGTTGCATCAAAAGCCTTGCCAAATTTACTGCTACGCTCTTTTTTACTCAGTATTTTAGAGCTCAGCATTGGTGTTAACGTCAGTGCGGCAATACTGGAGAAAGCAACCGCAGCGGCTATGGCAAGAGCAAACTCAGTAAAAAGCTTACCGATATTTCCATCTAAGAAAGCCAGAGGTACAAATACCGAAATCAGTACCAGAGTCGTCGCAATAACCGCAAAGCCCACTTCTCTGGCCCCACGGTAAGCCGCCAGGATAGGAGGCTCTCCCTCCTCTATGCGGCGATAAATATTTTCCAATACCACAATGGAGTCATCAACCACCAGGCCAATTGCCAGTACCAGCGCCAGCAGGGTTAACAAGTTTATGGAGAAGCCCAGCGCAAATAGCACCATGTAGGAAGCGATAATAGCCACGGGTACTGTCAAGGCAGGCACTATGGTGGCTCTGATATTCCCTAAAAACAGGTAAATAACGACAATAACCAGCGCCATTGCCACAGCCAGGGTGTTATAAACTTCGTCAACTGAGCCCTGAATGAATATCGACGAGTCGTAACTGGGTGCCAGATACATGGTTTCAGGCAGGGTCTCCTGAATTTTTTTCATTTCCCGGTGAACGTTTTTCACCACATCCAGGGTGTTACCTTTCGACTGCTTAATGACACCCACACCAACCATGTTAACGCCGTTACCACGGAAGTCGGTTTTGTCATCTTCTGCACCCAGTTCTACCCGGGCAACCTCACCCAGACGGACTAAATAGCCATCGTCGCTTTGTCGTATCACCAGGTTTTTAAAGTCTTCCGGCGATAAATACGCACGCGCCATACGAACCGAGAATTCTCTGTCGGTTGACTCGACTTCACCCGCCGGAAGCTCAACGTTTTCTTCACGCAAACGGCTGACAATATCGGTTACCGTTACCTGTCTTGCGGCCATTGCATCACGATCCAGCCAGACACGCATGGCATAACGACGGTCACCACCAATGACTACCCGCGCGACACCATCGGCAACTGAAAGACGGTCTACGATGTATCGCTCCGCATAGTCAGTCAGCTCCAGAATCGACATGCTTTCACTACGAAGGTTATACCAGACAATGGTACTCTCATCGCTTGAGGCCTTTGAAACTTCAGGGGGGTCAGCTTCTTCCGGCAGGTTATCAAGTACCCGGGACACCCGCTCACGAACGTCGTTAGAAGCGGCATCAATGTCGCGAGTCAGATTAAACTCTATACTGATACTGGAGCGCCCGTTGCGGCTGCTAGAGCTAATGTTTTTAATCCCTTCTATGCCACTAATACGGTCTTCGACTAACTGCGTGACCTGAGTTTCTACAACTTCGGCAGAGGCACCGGGGTAGTCTGTATCAATAGTAACTATGGGACGATCAATATCCGGATATTCTCGCAATGGCAGCATGGTAAAAGCCACAATACCGAAGACCACCAGCAGAATATTCAGTACGGTTGCAAAAACCGGACGTTTTACAGAAAGGTCTGACAACAACATAATTTAACCTCCCTGCACAGAAACGGGTACACCGTCACGAAGGCGAACAATACCTTCTATAATAACTTCTTCTCCGGGTTTAAGGCCGCCTGTAATTTCCACAATACCGGGCTTACGTCGACCAATAGTGACTTCTTTTTGGCGCGCGCGATTATCCGGTGTTAACACATACACATATTGTCTGTTTTGAATGGGGATAAGCGCTTTTTCCGGCAACAAAAGAGCTTCATCAATGCTCCGTAGCAAAGTAATTTGCAAAAGCATTCCCGGACGCAGACGTTCATCATCATTGTTAATTTTTGCACGGACTTTTACTGACCGCGTTACCGGGTCCACACGAGAATCAATGCTGGAAATACGCCCAATAAACTGTTCGCCCGGATATGCACGGCTGCGGGCAATCACTTCCTGATCTACGGCAATACTAGCGAAATAACGTTCAGGAACGCTGAAGTCCACTTTAATAGGTTTGATATCATCAAGCGTTGTAAACACATCCCCCGGACTGACCAGAGAACCAGCGCTTATTTCACGAATACCGACACGACCTGAAAATGGCGCATAAATCTTCATTTCTTTTAAAGTTGCTTCCGCAACTTCTAAATCGGCCTGGAGCCCATTTACCCGAACTTGTTGCTCATTAAGTTGTTGTTGTGAGGCTGCATTACCACGACGCAATTCGGTTATTCGTTCCAGCTGGCGTTTTGCTTCGTCTAAACTAAATTTGAGTTGTTGCACACGAGCTACTTCTATACGCGCATTTAACTCAGCCAGCAGTTGTCCCTGCTCAACTAAGTCACCGCTTTCAAAATAGATTTTCTCGACAACGTCCTGAGTTTGCGCGGTAATACGAACCGTTTCATTGGCCATGGCGGTGCCTAACGCTTCAATAGTATCGCGGAACTCACTAATTTCAGCGGTCTGAGTTTTAACCGGAACCGACTGTTCCTTTACCTCTTCAACCTTAGTTTCAGGCGGAAACCCAAACAAATACACAGCTGCCGCAGTCAGGACAACGACAACAATAGTAATGGGATTAATCCAGGAACGTTTCGCCATGCTTACCTCTAGGTTCTTTTTACAACGGTTTTAACATGGACTATTGTACGCAAAACACCGCCTAAAGGCGGTGCACTTAACGAGGATTCTGGCGGTTTAATCGCAAATTCAATCGTTTGAATGAAACGCGGGGCTGTATTTGTGAATAGCTTCAATAAAAGCAGCAGCATGCTCCGGATCTACTTCGGGGTGAATTCCATGCCCCAAATTGAACACATGGCCAGTACCTGAACCATAGCTTTGTAATATGCTTTGTACTTCTTCCTCAATCCGCTCTGGTTTCGCATACAGTACGCTAGGGTCCATATTTCCCTGCAGCGCGACTTGCCCACCAACACGAGCTCTGGCATCGGATAAATCGGTGGTCCAATCCACACCCAGCGCATCGGCACCGCTGGCAGCCATAGCTTCCAACCATTGCCCACCATTTTTGGTAAATAAAGTAACCGGCACTTTGCGTCCGTCGGCTTCCCGCGTAAGACCCGCTACAATTTTCTCCATGTAAGCCAGAGAAAATGCTTTGTAGTCACGTGGTGATAAAACTCCCCCCCAGGTATCGAATATCATGACCGACTGCGCACCTGCGGCAATCTGCGCATTTAAATACTGAGTAACGGACTCAGCCAGTACATTCAGCAAGGTATGCATAGCTTCAGGATCAGCAAACATCAGTTGCTTCACCTTGGAGAAGTTTTTGGTGCTGCCACCTTCAACCATGTAGGTCGCCAGTGTCCAGGGACTTCCGGAGAAACCAATAAGTGGCACACTGCCATTCAGTTCGCGACGAATAGCGCGCACAGCATCCATCACGTAACCCAGCTCGTCTTCCATATCGGGCACAGCCAGATTTTTAATAGCAGCCATGCTGCGAACCGGGTCTTTAAATTTTGGACCTTCGCCAGCCTCAAAATATAAACCCAGACCCATAGCATCCGGAATGGTCAAAATATCACTGAAGAGTATAGCGGCATCCAGGTCGAATCGACGTAACGGTTGCATGGTCACTTCACAGGCCAGTTCAGTGTTACGGCATAATGACATAAAGTCGCCAGCCTGACCGCGCACTTCTTTATATTCAGGTAAATAGCGCCCAGCCTGACGCATCATCCAGACGGGTGTGCGATCAACAGGTTGTTTTGCCAATGCACGAAGGTAACGATCATTTTTAAGCGCCGGAGCGGTCATAGCGAATCCAATTATTTATCAACATCAATGCCCGGCATTTTATCAGTCCACAGGCATTGGCTCCATGAAAACTTATGCTTACCTCTTTTGAGATAGGTCAATCAACGTTCTTGCTATGGTCCCTTCCGGCGGAATATTCGGAAGGCTGTCAAAAGCAAACCAGTCGCCTGTCACCAATTCGTGCGGATCAATATGCAATTCGCCTTCTGCCCAGTCTGCAGTGTATCCCATCATTAATGAATGAGGGAAAGACCAGGGCTGGCTTAAATGGTACTGAATGTTCTTAACGCGGATACCTGCTTCCTCATAAACCTCTCGCTCTAATGCCTGCTCCAGACTTTCGCCGGCTTCAACAAACCCTGCCAGTATAGAGTGCAACCCAGGCTTATGCCGCTTACCCTGAGCCAGTAAAATTTTGTCACCTTTGCGAATAGCCACGATAATGCATGGCGACACGCGCGGATAACAACGGTGCTGGCACTGATTACAATGCATTGCCAGCTCCCATTCTATAGTTTGCATGCGGGCTCCGCAGCGACCGCAAAAGCGATGAGTATTCAAAAAGTCGCTGAATTGCCGGGCTCTGCCTGCCATCGCAAACTTTTCCATGTCATCCACGGTAAGTAATTGCCGTAAAGGCACGAACTCACCACCAATGAACTGCTCATCCATATAGTCAGCCATGACCAAATAACAGCTACGCTCCCGCAGTTCTCCTATTTCCACTACCCGGTAGTCATTTAAGTCTGGAAAGCTCAGATCTTGCAGGCAGCCAAAAGGGACTTCTCCGCTGTCATCCAGAAAAAGATGGTCAGAGCTCACCACAAACCACCAGGCAGGTTCATCACCCGCCGGTTTTGAATACAAAGTCGCCATATTAATCCCGCGTATCAAATGCGTTTGGTTTTCTGTAAAATCAGTTGAGTTCTAATGCTTCTGAATTTACATTAGGTACTGAAACTATAGACGGAGAGTATCATGTTAAGCCGTAATGAGCAGGCAAAAAAGCGCTGGGGCGGCGCTCATAAAAGTATCGACCTATGGCTATCCGAGCGCCAGGACTTACTGGTGAATTACTTTAAACTTGCCGCGCTCCCGCCTTATGAAAGCATTCGCTCGGGCTTACCCGACGTCACTGATATCCGTAACTTTTGCGGTCAATTAGTCGACTACGTATCGAGTGGTCATTTTGAAATTTATGACCAAATTGTGCGCGAAGCTTCATCTCAGGGAAACTCAGTTGATGATTTGGCTGATGAGTTATTCCCTTTAATTTCTGACACAACCGAAATAGCGTTAGATTTTAACGATAAGTACGGTGAGATAAGCTCAACTGACCACTGTGAAACCTTCGATAGAGATTTATCGGCACTTGGTGAAGCATTGGAATTAAGAATGGAGTTTGAAGACAAACTTCTCAACCATTTAGACGAGCATAATTTAATAACAGCTTAAGCTGACTTTTATTGAATTTATAAAAACGCCGGCAATTCGCCGGCGTTTTTGTATAGATGAAAACTCAACTGAGCTTATTCGGTATCCGGTTCGTCTTTTTGTACGTTAAGTAATTCAACGGTAAAAATCAGCGTTGAATTTGGTGGGATTTGACCATCACCCAATTCACGATCTCCATATGCAAGTTCAGACGGGATCACAAAACGGTACTTAGCACCTTCCTTCATCAACTGCAGACCTTCAGTCCAGCCCGGAATAACTCGGTTTAGCGGAAAAGATGTAGGCTCGCCACGTTCATAGGAGCTATCAAAAACTTCCCCATTAACCAACGTGCCTTCGTAATGAACTTCTACCATATCGGTTTCGGATGGACTAACACCGTCACCCTCTTTAAGAACTTCATACTGAAGACCTGAATCCGTTGTTTGAACACCTTCTTTTTTCGCGTTCTCGGCTAAATACGCTTTGCCTTCTTCTGCCGCTTTCTTACCCAATACGTTTTGACGTTGCTCCATAACTTCTTTGCGCATAGTGTTCAGGATTTTTTCAGCTTCCTCATCACTTAACTGAGGATCACCTTTAACCGCATCCACAAAGCCAGCAATAACAATATCGCGTTCCAGCATGAAATCCGCTTCTTCCTGACGTTCTAAGTTACGTGCAATAAACCCGCCAACAGAAGAGCCTAGAGCGTAAGCCTGCTTGTCTTTGTCTGTTTTTAATTCCGTATCATTCGCCGGAAATTTTTCTTGTGAGCAGGCCGCCAGTACCAGCGCGATAGCTGAAATAGCTAACGGCTTCATCAGTTGTTTCATCGTTTTCTCCAATTATCGTCTTGCATCCTTTCGGACTATGCCATAATAGTGTTATCTAACAGAACCATACTACACAACCACAAGGAACTTGCCTATGCCTTTTCTTAAGCTCTGCGGTGCGTTTATTTTGCTGGTTGTAATTACCGGTTGCCAACCTGCACCGGAAAAGGTCAAGAAAACGATTCACGCTGAAAACGGCACCTACGCCGCTGATATTTCCGACGACGGAAACTATAGCCTAGTCTCTACAGATGAAACTGGTTTACTGCTGTGGCCACGTTATGCCACCAACGCCAAGTACCAATGGCAGCATAATGAAAACACCGTCTCTCAGATTATAGACGTTGATATTAGCGCCGACGGGGAAGTGGCGGTTGCAGCATCGCGTAAAGAATTCTCCATGTGGGATATTAATAACGGCGAAAATCTGGGGTTCTGGCAAATAGGTTCAGGCGAGATACAAAAGCTGGTGGTCAGTAAAAAAGGTGGAACGGTGGTGCTTGGAAAGCAAGACGGTACACAGGTTGCTTTCAACCCCGCCTCAGGTCGACGTATTGAATTTTATGGGCATACCGAAAGTATTAATGTTCTTGATATTTCGCCCAATGGTTTTTATGTTCTAAGCGGTTCAAACGACCATTCGGCTATTCTGTGGGATACCCGGAGCGGGCAAATTATGCACCGTTGGCCACTGGAAGGGCGGATCACACAGGTTGCTCTGCACCCTGATGGTCACTTCGCGTTTATCTCAGATGCAATCGATAATTCGATTATTCACTCACTACCCGATGGCGAAATTGCCTCAAAACTTAAATTCATAGAGCGCCATAAAATTTTTAGTGCTGCGCGTTTTAGCGCATCCGGTGATTATCTCATTACCGGCTCGCCATCACGTCAAATTGCAATCTGGGACACCTCGACAGGAGAAGAGCTCACGCACTGGCGGGTAGATTTACGCGACGGAGGACGTCCCAGCAACGCTGCGGTGTTAGCCGTCGTCTTTGATGAAAAACAGCAACAGGTCATTAGCGAGAGCTCTGCCGGTCTTGCTGAGTGGTGGAATATTGATTTAACAGGTAGTAAAGAATGACAGTAGAGAAGATAGAAGCACAATTAACTAATCTGGAAATGCAGTTAACATTCCAGGAAGACACTATTGATTCACTAAATAAACTAGTTACTGAGCAGACTCAGCAAATGAGTGAAATGCAAAAGCAAATTCGCTGGTTAGGAAAACGCCTAAAACAAATGCAGGAGAATCAGTCGACTGACTCATATCCGGCAGACGAACCACCCCCTCCTCATTATTAAAGCGTTGGGTTTACCTTGACCTTAGCAAATCAGGTCAGTATAACAACTGTTCTTATTTAGTTTGCGAGAATGTTATGTCATCAAAGCACCCGATTATTGCCGTTACCGGTTCATCAGGAGCAGGAACAACCACCACAGGTCAGGCCGTACGCCATATCTTTCGTTCGTTAGATGTGAGTGCAGCGTTTGTGGAAGGTGACAGCTTTCATCGCTACTCCCGCCCTGAAATGGACTTGGCTATTCGCAAAGCTCAGGAACAGGGTCGTCATATCAGTTATTTTGGTGCCGAAGCCAACGACTTTGACCGGTTAGAATCGTTATTCCGCTCTTATTCGCAAACCGGCAACGGTAAAGTCCGTCGCTATTTACACAGCTTTGATGATGCGGTTCCTTATAACCAAATGCCCGGTACTTTCACGCCCTGGGAAGAACTGCCTGAAAGTACCGATGCACTTTTCTATGAGGGCTTGCATGGTGGTGTTTGCGGAGACGGCTACGATGTAACTCAATATGTTGATTTATTAATCGGTATGGTGCCCATTGTTAACCTTGAGTGGATCCAGAAATTAATTCGCGATACCTCGGAGCGGGGGCACTCACGTGAAGCGGTTACCACCAGCATTATTCGCGGCATGGAAGATTACATTCACCATATTGTTCCGCAGTTTTCGCGTACTCATATCAACTTCCAGAGAGTACCTACGGTTGATACGTCCAACCCTTTCAGCGCCAAGGATATTCCATCACTGGACGAGAGTTTTGTTGTTATTCGTTTTCGCGGTATTAAGAACGTCGACTTCCCATATTACCTGCAGATGATAGACGGCTCGTTTATGTCACGTACCAGCACCCTAGTTGTGCCCGGTGGGAAAATGGCCTTAGCCATGGAGCTTATTCTGACACCGCTGATTGAACAAATTATGGAAAGGAAAAACCAGGTTCGCCGTCAGGTTGACTGGATATCAAGTAAGTAACTACTCACCAACTAACCAGCGACTGTGAAAGTTGGCACCTTTATCCTGAGCCAGAGTCTTGCACAACACGGGTAACAGATGCTCGCTGTCCTGTACCACGCCATAAGGCGGATTAACCCAGAGAAAGCCACAGCCGTGAAGCCCTTTACGCTCATCATTGGTGCGTATATTCAGCTCCATGATCAGAGTCTTAGGCAGATCCGACAAAGCGCCAACGTCGCGATGAAAAGCCGCCGTTTTCAGCTCATCTTTAATGGGATACCAAACCGCAAAGCTGCCGCTTTTCCAGCGTTTTAAGCCCTGTTCAAGCGCGCTGACCACATCGTCAAACTCCGTGGTGTTTTCAAAAGGCGGGTCAATCAGTACCAACCCGCGCTTTTCAGCTGGGGGCAGTTGCGCACGCACAGCCTGATAACCGTCCATAGGAGCCAGTATTTGCACTTGTTTGTGCCGACCCAAAAGCGTTTTTTTAAGGGTTTCTGCGTCTTCTTTATGCAGTTCACAAACAACTAGCCGGTCATGTTCACGTAAGAACTCAGAAGTGATCACCGGCGAACCGGGGTAATACCTAAGCTTATCTTGCTCTTCGTTTAATTGGCGCACAGTATTTAAGTAAGCGGCGGCTAACGGCTCTTCAGCTGAGTGCTCAGCAAAACGGACAATGCCCTGTTCAGCTTCGGCGGTTCTTACTGCCTGATCGCCTTGCAAGTCATAGTAGCCGATACCGCCGTGAGTATCGAGTACAAAGTAGGGCTTTTTCTTTTGCTGAAAATACTCCAGCGCCCGCGCCAACAGCAAGTGCTTAAAAACATCGGCAAAATTGCCGGCATGAAAAATGTGTCGATAATTCAAAGATCAGTCGTCTTGTTGAGGAGATTCAATACGGTAACTGTGGGTAATATTAACCGAAGCTTCCAGCATTTTAGCCACCGAACAGTACTTGTCGGCCGACAGTTTCACCGCACGCTCTACGTGCTTTTCGTTGATATCGGTGCCCACGACCACGAACTCCAGATGCATGTCGGTAAAAACCTTTGGTACTGAATCGGCACGTGTCCCTGACAACTCACAATAGCAGCGCTGAAGGTTCTGCTTAGCTTTTTGCAATATACTGACAACGTCAACTGACGCGCAGCTTCCCGCAGACATTAGCACCATTTCCATAGGGCTGGGCGCCTTGCCAGGGCTGTCACCATCCATAACCACTTGATGACCACTACCTGAGGTAGCCACAAAAGTCATGCCCTCTACCCAGGTGACCTTTGCATTCATGCTATTTGCTGACATTGAAGATCCTTGCTGAACTCAATAAAAGACTACAGTCGGTAACTTTGCAGACGCTCATCGAAAAGGTTTTTTACCAGACCGACAAACTCGTTAATGAAGGCTTCCTGCTGCGGAGTCGGGTGTGTATCCAGAACTTTCGATAACACCTCTTCTAAATCGTAAACGATAGCATCCGTTTCCCGGACAATATCCAGCCGCACAGCCTCATCAAGCTCATTCTGCTCAAACACTGCCATCATGCTTTCTGACAAGCGCTCTTCCATAAAGTCGCGCAAAGTGTAATCCGCAGTTCTTGCGCTGCTACTTTGTTCAGTGAAGACCGGTAACTGACCTGTCAGGTACTGGATTAACTCAATGTATCCGTCTGTTTCAACTATCATCTGTTTCTCTTTGTCACGCGGCCAGGCAACCCATACGTTGCCCAGCCACTAAACTAGCACAGATTGCGATTAAAATTTAAGCCCTGGTGCTAAACTCTCAGGTAAGCTCATGCTGTCAGCTTCCACAGAGGCGACCGGATACGCGCAATAATCCGCCGCATAATACGCACTAGCGCGATGATTACCGCTTGCGCCAATACCACCAAAAGGTGCGGCACTGCTGGCACCAGTAATCGGCTTATTCCAATTCACAATACCTGCACGAATGTGTTTAAAGAAGTAACGATAGGTTTGTTCATCGTCACACAATACACCAGCAGACAAACCATAACGCGTGTTGTTCGCTTCTTTAATAGCCGCATCGATATCTTTAAAACGATACACTTTCAATAATGGTCCGAAATGCTCCTCGTCCGGTAAATCTTCAACTCCGGTTACATCCACAATACCCGGAGTGACAAAGCCTTTCTTCGAATCGGTCTGCTTCATACGAACTAATGACTTAGCTCCTTTATGTAACAGCTCATTCTGTGCATCGACCATTTCGCCCGCAGCTTTAGCAGAAATCATGGCACCCATGAATGGCTGTGGATCAGCTTCGTAGTCGTCGACCAGAATATTCTCAGTCACTTCAATGAGGCGTTCCAGTACAGCACGACCTTGCTCAGAATCTTCGATGAACAAGCGACGTGCACAAGTGCAGCGCTGACCAGAAGTGATGAAAGCCGATTGCACAATATTGTGTACCGCTGCATCAATATCAGCCACATTAGTCACCAATAATGGGTTATTACCGCCCATTTCCAGTGCCAGAATTTTATCCGGACGACCGCCAAACTGTTTGTGTAACAAATGGCCGGTGTTTGATGAGCCAGTGAAATACAGACCGTCAATTTGTGGATGCGCTGACAATGCTTTACCCGTATCAACTTCACCCTGAACCAGGTTGAGAACACCCGCTGGAATGCCTGCTTTTTCCCATAACTTCACGGTTTCCTGAGCCACCATAGGAGTCAGTTCGCTTGGCTTGAACACCACAGTGTTACCCGCAATAAGCGCCGGTACAATGTGCCCGTTAGGCAAATGCCCCGGGAAGTTATAAGGGCCATAAACAGCGACCACACCGTGCGGCTTGTGGCGGATAAAGGCTTTTGCGCCCGGCATGTCGTTTTCCACGGTACCGGTGCGTTCATGGTAAGCACGCTCGGAAATAGCCACTTTACCCATCATAGCGCCAACTTCGGTGCGAGTTTCCCAAACGGGTTTGCCGGTTTCTTTAGCCATGGTACGAGCCAAGTGCTCTTTATTTTCTTCCAGCAATTCAGAGAATTTTTGGCAAATAGCCAAGCGTTCTTCAACACTGCGACCAGACCAGTCCGGAAATGCCGCCCGTGCTGCCAGAATGGCCTTTTCAACCTGAGTTTCACTGGCAGCTTCGCCACTCCAGATAACTTCGTTTCGTGCTGGATCAATCGATTTGAACAACTGGCCTTCGCCAGCTTCCCAACAACCATCAATAAATTGAATACTGTTCGTCATACAAATACTCCTGCTTAGAGTGCAACAATGCGGGCTTCATCGCCGCTTTCTAAATGCATTGCCTGGGCTTGTTCTGTCGTCAATATGAGTTCGTCTGCACCTGCTGGTAAAGACAGTTTGGTTGCGCGGAAGTTCTTCAGTTGCGTGTTGCAGACAATATGAGGAATACCTTCATCTTCCGCTGTAGATCCGCTGACAGTTACCGTCACTAAACGACTGTTACGGACACTATTAAGATTACACACTTCGGCTTCAACCGTTGGCCCTGCGTCAAATATATCGACGAAGCCTCTGAACCGGAAACCTTCCGACTCCAGCAATTTCAGTGCCGGGCGGGTATTGTCGTGAACTTTACCGACAACCGCCTGCGCTTCCTTACTCAACAAGTTGGTATAAATAGGGAAGCGTGGCATCAATTCAGAAATAAAGACTTTATCACCAATGCCGCTTAAGTAATCGGCTTTAGGAAAGTCCATCGAGAAAAAGTTCTCTTCCAGCCAGTTCCAGAATGGCGAATCCCCATTTTCATCTGAAACACCGCGCATTTCGGCTATTACCCAGTCGCTGAAACGCTGTTTAAACTGCGCTAAAAACAGCATACGGAAACGAGATAAAGTACGTCCGTTCATATTGTGCCGGTAGGGTTCACGCAAAAATAGAGTGCATAGCTCAGAAACACCTGTGTAGTCATTACACAAGGTTAAGGTTTCCAGCGCATTATAAATATTAAGCTTTTCTGAATGATGCACAACTTTACCCAAACGGTAATGCCAGAAGGCTTCATTCAAACCCACCGCAGCTTCAATACCACTGACACCTGCAATAGTACCGGTTTCGGTATCTTCCATAACAAACAGGTAGCTTTCATCGCCCGGTGTTTCAACGGTGTCTTTAGCGAATGCTTTTTGCGCCGCATTAATGCGGCGCTCCAGCAGCGACTGGTCTACCGGTAAGGAAGTAAAACCATGACCGGATTCAATCGCGCACTGATATAACGCTTCGTAATCTGACGGCTTAATGGGTCTGATTAGCAACATAAAACAGCCTCAGTTATTGACCGACGACCTGAGCAACAGCTTTTTCAAAGCGCTGCAGGCCTTCTTTAATGTCTTCTTCAGAAATAACCAGTGACGGGGTAAAACGCACCACATTAGCACCGGCAATCAGTACCATCACGCCATGCTCCTGACCGGCCAGCAAGAAGTCGCGCGCACGCCCTTCGTACTCTTTATTCATTGCCGCGCCAAGTAATAAGCCCTGACCTCGAATTTCGCTGAACACGTTATATTTTTCGTTAATTGCGGCCAGTTGCTCTTTGAACCACTGCTCACGTTGCTTCACGCCGTCCAGCGTTTCTTTCGTATTCACAACATCAAGTACCGCTTCTGATACAGCACATGCCAGTGGGTTACCGCCGTAAGTACTACCGTGAGTACCAGGTTTAAGATGCTCAGCAATTTCCGTTGTTGTCAGCATAGCGCCAATAGGGAAACCACCGCCTAAAGCCTTGGCTGAAGTCAGAATATCCGGCGTTACGCCCAGCTGTTCATAAGCATAGAGGCTACCGGTACGGCCAAAGCCTGTTTGTACTTCATCAAAAATCAATAACGCGTCGTTTTCATTACACAGTTCACGTACCGCCTTCACGAATTCCACGTCAGGGCTTACTACGCCGCCTTCACCTTGCAATGGCTCCATCATTACCGCGCAAGTTTTGTCGGAAATCAGTTCCTTAAGCGCGTCGATGTTGTTGTAATCCACATGCTCAATAGCACCAGGTTTTGGACCAAAACCGTCAGAGTAGGCTGGCTGGCCACCCACGGTTACGGTAAAGAAGGTGCGTCCGTGGAAACCTTTGGTAAAAGCAATAATTTGTTGCTTATGCTCACCGTGCTTTTCAATTGCCCAGCGACGCGCCAACTTTAATGCCGCTTCGTTGGCTTCAGCACCTGAGTTAGCGTAGTAAACGCGATCAGCAAAGGTGGCTTCGGTTAATTTCTTCGCCAGACGAATTGCCGGTTCGTTGGTAAAAACATTACTTAGATGCCACAACTTCTGGCTCTGTTCCTGTAGGGCTGACACCATCGCTGGGTGGCAATGACCAAGACAGTTCACAGCGATACCACCGGCAAAGTCGACATACTCACGACCTTCTTGATCCCAAACACGAGCACCTTCTCCTTTAACTGGAATCATCGATGCCGGGTTGTAGTTTGGAACCATTACATCATTAAACATTTCACGGTTTACTGTCTTATTGTCTGTCATTACTCTCGTCCTTATCGCCTTAGCGAGTTAACAAAGGTGTCAACAAATTCATCTCTAAAAGTAGCCGGCTATTATGCCAAAATTTGTGCAGTTTGTCTGTGATAATTCGGTTATAAATCCCTAATCCCGAGGGTTTACGCTTTTCTTGCATAAGATACGAATAGTTATGCTAATGCATACTGAAACCATGAATCTTTAGTCATTATTTTTTAGGTCACGAAAATGTTTTCTCCGAATTAACATTTAAGTACGCAGAATTACATTGATCTTTAACTGGTGTTAATTTAGCCTGACTTATTGAATAAATGTTCGGCAACAGAAGACGTTATGGAAAATCAGACTCCGCCCCTGAACGCCTCATCTCAACCACAGTTAAAGCTTACCTACTTACGTCCGGGCGACGTAATTGATGTTGAGTTTTCTTCGGCGACCAAGGTGCGCACCAAGCTTCAGGTTGTGGGCTTTGATACCGGTAACTATTTATTGTTAAAACAGCCGAATCCACGCACTGACGGCAGCTATGCCGATGTGTTATATGAAGGCAACCCGGTTATTGTTCGCTTGGTTTTAGAGGGAGAAGCGGGTGAATGCCTGGCGTTTAAAACAAAGATCCGGGCCGTCTCAAATATCCCGTTCAGGTTGCTGTATCTGGATTATCCGAAAGAAATTGAGAATCGCGCACTACGCGCACAGCGGAGGGTTCGAACACACATTCCAGTCGATGTTACTGCTGACGGCAGCCAGACTAACACTAAAAAGAAATTGGCCAGTGGTGTTATCGTCGATATCTCTTCTGCCGGGTGTCGAATTGTGTTTAAGGCGCAGAACCAGACAGGTAATGTCACTCATATGAATATAAAAATCAGTATTGGCTCGGGTTCTCAGAAAGAGCCTCTGACTCTTTCAGGTCAAATTATGAATCAGCGCAAAGAGCATGGAATGATAAGTGTTGGCGTGCGCTTCACTGACGAGGAAGCGCATATCGGTAAAGTGTTCGAGCATTTATTAATCGACACCGAGTTTGAGTGCTGACCTCTCTATTCCGGCACGACAATTGGCGGGCGTTTTAAGCTCACATTGTGCAAGCGAGCAACAGTTTCTGACGTTATTGAATGCTTGTTTAGCAGGTGTTTACCCTCTTCCAGGCTGGCAAGGTCCACTTCGCGCAGCATTCTGAATTCGCAATAAGCATTGGCCTGAGCTAAGGCTTCCGCGTATTCAGAGTCATAGCCTTTGTCTTTCGTTTTGCTTTGCGTAAAAGCCAATAAGTGTTTGCTTACCGGAACACGCTTTAACCCCCAGCCTTCAGCAACCAGGTAACTTACGTCTTTATCCTTTTCCAGCATTAAATCGCGCAGAAAGCGCTCATCCGGAGTCAAGGTGACAATAGTATTGTGGCGCTCTGGTGACTTATCGTTAACGCTTTGCATAGCGAATTCACGCTGCACATCATCAAATAAACGCAAATACAGCTTGGTTAAGGCTATTTTCCCCAGCTCATGGAACATACCAATGGTATAGGCTAAAACCGGATCTCGCAGGTTACGCTCTACCGCAATATTGTGCGCAGCAATAGCCGTACCCAGCGAATGCTCCCAAATTTTCCGACGGAATAAAGTGAACGGTTGCGTGGCCGGCGGCAGCCAGTTTTGCATAATATAAGCAGGAGCCAGCAGGCGTAGGTTTTCTGTGCCAACAAAACTCATGGCCACCCGAAGGTTATCAATTTTCATCTGCTTATTCCGATCAATAAACGGTGGTTGATTGACCGTACGGATTAACCCCGTATGAAACCAGTCCATACCTTGCACAACGGACTCAATCCGGCGCATAGAAGCGGCTTTCATGCTAAGCGTATCGAGCAATTCAGGTAGCTTTTCAGGTAGTGGGATCAAGCGCTCGCGTATGTAGTCACCATCTTCGATGGTTTTCAACGCACGATGATAAATCTCTTCATGCAATTCATCAGAAATACGATCGGCGTAACGTTGACGCGCCTGCGCTTTGCGATCGCGCTCTTCGTAATTCAAACGCTCCACTTCTAAAAGCTTACGTCGCTGTTCATGCTCTTCGTCGTCGGTACCATCTTCTTTTGAGCGAGTTTTACGCGCAAACGGGAAGCTTATCAGATAGTTGATAAAGCGTTTTTCTAAGCGCAAAGCGGGATCGTTACTACCGCCTTCTGTGGTACCCGCAAAAAAGTGGAACATGTTACCTCGGTATTAGCTGAACTGCGGCAGTATTATGTTGAATAAGCAGAGAAAATACTACTTACTGATTATCGTATATAACGTAAAAAATTCGCTAACAGATTATGTCCTTGAGCTGTCATAACAGACTCAGGATGAAACTGAACACCAAACAGCGGCAAATGCCGGTGCCTTATTGCCATAATCTCGCGCTGGCCTTTTTCGGTTTCTGTATCGGCATCAATGACAAAATCTGTTGATAAGCTTTCAGGAGAAACAATCAGGGAATGGTAGCGGGTCACTTCTAAAGGGTTATTTAGCTGTCGGAATAGTCCCTCGCCGGAGTGTTTAATTACACTGGTTTTTCCGTGCATAACTTTTTCTGCCCGGATGACATCTGCACCAAAAACCTGCGACAATGCCTGATGACCAAGACACACACCTAATATTGGCAGCTTAGCCTGAAAGTGCTCAATAGCAGCCAGAGATATTCCCGCCTCGTCGGGAGTACAGGGGCCAGGTGATATAACAAGCGCTTGCGGTGCTAACTGTTCTATGTCGGTAAGAGTTAATTCATTATTCCTGAAAACACTAACGTCTTCGCCTAATTCCCGAAAGTAGCGTGCCAGATTGTGGGTAAATGAGTCAAAGTTATCAATTAAAACAATCATACTGCTAGGACAGCCGCTCGCTTAGCCAGTCTTTAAAATGGACTGGCCGGGCAAAATAGAATCCCTGCAATAAATCAGCACCATTTTCTTTCAGCAATTTAACCTGAGCTTCAGTTTCTACGCCTTCTGCTACCGAAGAAACCAATAGAGATTTAGTCATATTCAGCATAGCCAACAGCAGCCCCATGTGTTTGTCATTCACTTCCGCCAGTTGAACAAACTCCCGGTCTATCTTTAGCTCGCCTATTGGCAGTTGCTGAATGCGCATGAAATTAGAATACCCGGTACCAAAGTCATCAATAGAAAATACGACGCCGAGCTCGGCAAGCCGCGACATTGTTTGCTCAACTATTTCAGGGTCAGCCAACAATAAGTTTTCGGTAATTTCAATGGTCAGTTGATTCAGCGGCGCATCCTGTTCGGTAAATATTTTCTGTACCGTCTCGACATAATCGTCTTGTAAAAACTCAATCGGACTGACATTCACAGCTATGCGATCGTTAAGCCCTTTATCGCTAAGCTGCCGCACAACGAAAGCGACCTGACTCAGCAATTCTTTAGCCATAGGAATAATCAGCTTAAAACGCTCCGCAATCGGGATAAATTGATCTGGAGGAATGATCTCCCCGCCTTCATTGCGCCAACGCATTAGAGCCTCTGCACCACGAACAACACCGTTGGTATCCACTTTAGACTGCAACCAACATTCGAACTGCCCTTTACCCAAAGCCGCTCGTAAGGCCACTTCGGTTTTGGCATCGGTTACAACTGAATTAGATATTTCTGCTCTGTATACCGCAACTTTATCCCGGCCACTATGCCGTGCATTAGACGTTGCCGTATCGGCTTGTGACAGCAGTCCGGACGCGTTCTCATTGCCTCCACTCAAACTGACACCAACACTTGCAGTGAGGTAATGCGTCTGGAACGCCGTTTTAAAAGGCTCGCGCAGTGCGCCATGAAGCTCATCAATAATCGCCAGACTGGTCTCGGTGGAGTCCTGCATAACCCCCACCCAAAATCTGTCACCAAGATCTCTCGCTATCCAGCCCGAATCACGAATAGTTTTTCTCAGTCGCTGTGCAATTAACTGAATAACACGGTCACCTTCCTCGTGTCCGTGAATCGTATTAACGCGGTTAAAGTAGTCAATATTAACGGCTGCGACGGCAATAGGTAATTGGCTTTCAATACGTTTCTCAACCAGATCAAGAAAACGGTGGCGATTTGGCAACCCCGTTTGCTCATCGAAGTTTGCTAAATATTCCAGCTTACGGGCATTTTCTTTTTGCTCGGTAATATCCCGTATAATGCCGACATATTGCGTTTCACCAGAATGCGTTATCTCGGTTACCGCCAAATCGATAGGAAATACTTCTCCGGTTTTGCGCTTAGCCTGAACTTCGCGGCCAATACCAATAATGCGTGCGCGGCCTGTTTTTTGATAAGCACTAATATAACGGTCATGTTCACGGGCATAGGGTTCAGGCATTAACACGCTGACATTTTTACCTTTCACTTCAGCGGAACTGTAACCGAACATGCGCTCAGCCGGCGCACTAAAATTAATAATAATGCCGTTACTGTCGATGGTAATAACCGCATCCAGTAAGTTGTCCAGTGTGCTGCGTAAGGTATTGGCTTGCTCTTGTAACTGCTGCAAACGGTACTTTTTAATCGTAATATCCTGAATTGCACCAAATAGTGCCATGTCACCATTTTTCAGCGTTCGGGTAATGCCCGTAATAGCAACCCAGTGAATTATTCCGCTTCTGTCTTTAAGACAACTTTCTGCTGACCAGCTATGATGATTTTGAAAGCTTTGCTCGACCAGATGTTCAATATTTTCACGGTATTCAGGAAGGTGAAACGCCATTGCCTGTTCATAGGTAATGGGTTCATCCTGGGCTACACCATGAATTTCTCTTAACTGAGGGCTCCAGTATAAGTCTCCGGACGCGGGTTCATACCAAAAGCTGCCAATGTTTGCCATAGTTTC
This sequence comes from Idiomarina sp. H2, assembly GCF_004364275.1. Lineage (NCBI taxonomy): Bacteria > Pseudomonadati > Pseudomonadota > Gammaproteobacteria > Alteromonadales > Idiomarinaceae > Idiomarina > Idiomarina sp. H2. The sequence goes on along the minus strand of NZ_SNZY01000004.1, from coordinate 269,277 downwards.
AACACTGGTTAGCAACTCCTTTTCACGCTGTTCCGGAGATTTATCTGCCATAGTTAAATTTATCCCGGGTAAGGTACAAAACCTACCGCTTTATAAACATCTGACAAAGTTTTTGCTGAAGCTTCACGTGCCTTATCAGCGCCTTGTTTCATGACCTGCTGCAAAAATGCCTGGTCATTACGCATTTCGTGATACCGCTGCTGTATCGGTTCCAGCATGGCCACCACAGATTCCGCCACATCCACCTTTAGATGCCCGTACATTTTGTCTTCGTACTCAGGTACCAGCTCGTCTATCGACTTACCTGTGGCAGCTGACATAATGCTAAGCAAATTCGAGACGCCCGGCTTTTCTTCCTGATTAAAGTAAATGCGCGCCTGCTCATCAGAGTCGGTAACGGCTTTCTTAATTTTCTTCAGAATCTTCTTCGGCTCTTCCAGCAAGCCGACAAAATTATTTGGATTATCGTCCGACTTTGACATTTTCTTAGTCGGTTCCTGCAGTGACATCACCCGCGCCCCGACTTTTGGAATCATTGGTTCCGGAATCGTAAAAATATCGCCATACAAGTTATTAAAACGTTCAGCAACATTACGCGTCATTTCCAGGTGCTGCTTCTGGTCATCTCCCACCGGCACTTCATTCGCCTGGTACAACAGAATGTCTGCCGCCATTAGCGCCGGATAAGTGAACAAACCCGCATTAATATTACTAGCGTGACGCTGAGACTTATCCTTAAACTGCGTCATGCGGTTTAGCTCGCCCATTTGCGTGTAGCAGTTAAGCACCCAGGCTAATTGAGAATGTTCCGGCACGTGCGACTGAATAAACACCGTACTTTTTGCCGGGTCAAGGCCACAAGCCAGGTACAAAGCCAGTCCATCAAGAGTTGCTTGCTGCAGTTTCTCGGCGTCCTGGCGTACAGTAATGGCGTGCTGATCAACCAGCATAAACTTACAATCGTGAGTGTCCTGCATCTTAACCCACTGACGTAATGCGCCAATATAATTACCAATAGACAACTGTCCCGACGGCTGACAACCACTTAACACAATTGGTTTCGACATTACTGTTTCCTCTAAGAACCTGTTACCGCAGCGATTTCATCGCGCATTGTCCGGATGACACTGGCGTAATCATCCGCATTAAAAATAGCTGAACCAGCAACGAACATGTCCGCGCCAGCTTCTGCAATTTCACCAATATTTGAAACCTTAACACCACCATCCACTTCCAGGCGTATGTCGCGGCCACTTGCTTTAATTCGTTTACGCACCGCTCTGAGCTTATCAAGCGTTGACGGAATAAAAGACTGTCCACCAAAACCTGGGTTAACCGACATCAGTAAAATGACATCCACTTTGTCCATAACATGATCAAGGTAATGCAGCGGTGTTGCAGGGTTTAACACTAAACCCGCCTGGCAACCCTGTTCGTGAATAAGCTGTAAAGTCCGGTCAACATGGTCGGATGCTTCCGGGTGGAAAGTAATGATAGAAGCCCCGGCTTCGGCAAAGTCTGGAATAATACGGTCAACAGGCTTAACCATTAAATGCACGTCAATTGGCGCTTCAATTCCGTAATCACGTAACGCTTTGCATACCATAGGACCTATCGTCAGGTTAGGCACGTAGTGGTTATCCATTACGTCAAAATGCACGACATCGGCACCAGCGTTCAATACCGCGTCAACTTCCTCACCTAACCGCGCGAAGTCCGCGGACAGTATCGACGGTGCAATTAGTGGTTTCATTGTTCGTTTTCCTGACCTATTTCAAAATGATGCTTATTGTAGCAGTTAACCCATGACAAAAAAATTCGCAATGATGACTAGAATTTTTACAAAATCGCTGATAAATTAGTCAATCAAGACTTGAGAGGGACTTTCATGCGATTACTAACAATAATAACATCACTAGCATTAGCTGCGTTTACTGCGCTTGCTATCGTGAGTCCTTCCTCGCTCGTTGCTCAGCAAAACCCCACTCAGCGCTGCCAGCAGCTTGTCACTGAAATAGAACCCAGTAACACCTCTGTTGAGTGTCAGTTAGCTGCCGAGCAAGTGACATGGTTTAGCTGGTTAAAAGGCAACAGCCGGTCCGTACAATTTCACTTCTTCGACTTGATTGAGTTAATCTCGAGTTCAAGCGACAGCAACAAAAAACATTATCAAAACGAATACACTGATTAATGTCTGAATCTACCGAAAATAAAACCTCTAAACCAGGAATTTTTAGTATGGTTATGAGTGTGTTGGCGGCATTTTTGGGTGTGCAAACAGAAAAAAACCGCCAACGAGACTTCCAGCATGGTAGCCCGAAAGCCTACATCATCATTGGCGTTATTCTTACCATTCTATTCGTCTTTGGTTTAATTGGTCTCGTTAACCTGGTCCTGGCTACCGCGGCCTGATGCAATAGCATCAGGCAGCTATGCCGCTATGACGTAACAAAGCTTCGGCATTCGGTTCGCGACCACGAAATTCCTGGAATAAATCTGCGGCTTTACGGCTGCCACCACGTTCCAGAATCACATGTAAAAAGTCGCGCCCGGTTGTGGCGTTGAATATGCCTTCTTCTTCAAAGCGTGCAAATGCATCAGACGACAATACTTCCGCCCACTTGTAACTGTAATAACCTGCCGCATAACCACCAGCAAAGATATGACCAAAGCTGTGCTGAAAGCGATTGTACTCCGGTGGAATACGTACTGAGGTTTGCTGACGCACTTCATCCAGAATTTCGCTAATTCGTGCACCTGTTTTTTTATCAAATTCGTGGTGAATGCGCATATCAAACAGCGAGAATTCCAACTGTCGCATCATTTGCATAGCCGACTGGTAATTACGCGCAGCCAGCATTTTTTCCAGCAGCTCCTTAGGCAGCGGCTCACCGGTTTCATAGTGTCCGGATATTAATGCCAAAGCTTCCGGTTCCCAGCACCAATTTTCCAAAAACTGACTGGGCAGCTCAACAGCGTCCCATTCAACACCGTTAATACCAGACAAACCAGCGGTATCGACCTGAGTTAACATGTGGTGCAAGCCATGACCAAATTCATGGAATAACGTCAGTACTTCATCGTGAGTAAAGAGTGCAGGTTTACCACCCACCGGCTTACTAAAATTACAGGTTAAAAAGGCTACCGGGTTTTGTAGCTCGCCGTCGGAATGTACTCGGCGGCCGACAAAGTCAGCCATCCAGGCGCCACCGCGCTTACCTGAGCGCGCGTAGAGATCCAGATAGAAGCTACCCCGCAAATGACCGTCGGCGTCGTTAATACGAAAGAAGCGCACATTCTCATGCCAGGTTTTTACGTCTTTTTGCTCGCTAACCGTCATGCCAAACAACCGCTTGACCACCTCAAACAAACCGTTTAGCACTTGTTGCTCAGGAAAGTACGGACGTAATAATTCGTCAGAAATAGAATAACGCTGCTGCTTTAACTGCTCACTAAAGTAAGGGACATCCCAGGCTTCCATTTTCTCCACGCCTTGCGCTGCAGCAAAGGTTTCAATTTCAGCATACTCGGCTTTCGCCTGTGCTTTAGACTTGTTGGCAAGGTCCTGGACAAAATCTAACACCTGCTCCGGTGACTCGGCCATTTTCGTCGCCAGCGACATTTCAGCAAAGTCGTTAAAACCTAACAGCTCCGACATTTCATGACGCAAAGCCAGAGTTTCGTTCATAACCTCAGAGTTATCGAACTCCCCGCCATTAGGCCCGGTTTCCGACGCGCGGGTCACAAAAGCCTGATACATTTCTTTGCGCAGTTCCCGGTCTTCGGCGTACAGCATTACCGGCAGATAACTTGGAATATCTAAAGTGAACAACCAGCCTTCTTTTTCCCGGTCTGCAGCGGTTTCTTTTGCAGCTTCTTTAATGCTTTCCGGCAAGCCAGCCAGGCGGCTTTCATCGGTAATCAGGCAAGTCCATGCGTGGGTGGCATCCAGCAAGTTGTTGCTGAAGGTAGAAGACAAGTCAGACAGCCGCGATGAAATTTCAGCATAACGTTTCTTTTTGTCTTCGGGTAAATCCACACCCGACAAACGGAAGTCACGTAAGGTGTCGTTAATGAGTTTTTGCTGAGCTTCGGTCAAACTGTCGAACTCGTCACTTTCACGCAGTGAATGATAAGCGTCAAACAAGCCTTTGTGCTGTCCTACATAGGTTGCGTAGTCCGACAACAATGGCAGGCAGCTGTCATGCGCTTCACGCAGTTCTGATGTGCTTACTACCGAGTTCAAATGCGAAACTGGCGCCCAGACATGCTCAAGCTTTTCATCCGCATCGGTCAAAGGTTCAATCAAACCATTCCAGCTAAAATCACCGCGTTCCAGCACGTCATCAATGGTTTTTCGAGCATGCTTTATGCACTCTTCAACCGCGGGTTGAATATGTTCGGATTTAATTTGCTCAAAGTCCGGAAGATGGCTCTGTTCTAATAGCGGGTTATGGCTCATTTTTACCTCAATTTTTCAAAATGCTTACAATGGATATTGGGGCTTTGCGCTAGTCTTCAACCACGCTTATGTGGTTTCCTGCGTTTTTTGCGGTATTATCAGTTCGTTAATAAATCAGAATAAAGGTAAATGTCATGTCTGACACCTCTTTTCGATCTTTACGCTTATTGGCCGGATTAACGGCCATTATCACCTTAAGTGCCTGTAGTAACCTGGGTGGACAATCCACTGAGGACTCCGGCGAAGCTGAAGTAACAGGCGTTAGCCAACTGACAGCGGAGAAAATTTTCGCCACTGATACCTTCAGTATTGACCGCCCGGCCCCAACCCGCTGGCTGGAAGACGGTTCAGGATATACAACTTTAGAGCAGTCCAACTCAGCCGATGGTCGCGATATTGTTCGTTACCACCCGGAAACCAACGAGCGCACGGTTTTAGTCAGCGCGAAACAGCTAACTCCGCAAGGTAAAAGCAAAGCACTGGATATTGCCGATTACGTCTGGTCAGACGATGGCGACAAAGTACTTATTTTCACCAATACCAAGCGTTCGTGGCGCACCCATACTCTGGGCGATTACTGGGTGCTGAACCGCAACAACAACGAATTACGCCAACTGGGTGGTAATGCGCCAGAGTCGACTTTGCAGTTTGCTAAGTTTAATCCGCAAGGTACAAAAGTCGCGTTCGTTATGCAGAACAATATTTATGTACAGGACCTTAGCAGCTTCACTGTCAGCGCGCTGACCAGCGACGGCAGCGATACTATCGTTAACGGTACCTTCGACTGGGTTAACGAAGAAGAGTTTTTCCTGCGCGACGGTTTCCGCTGGAGCCCCGATGGCCAGTATATTGCGTACTGGCAGCTGGACACCGAGGGCACGCCGGTATTTACTATGATCAACAACACCGACGAACTCTACCCAACGTTAAAAGAATTCCCTTACCCGAAAGTGGGTGAAACTAACGCTGCTATGCGCATTGGCGTTATGCCGGCCAGTGGCGGCCAGACAAAATGGATGGATATTCCCGGTGATCCTCGCCAGCATTACTTGGTGCGCATGAACTGGGCTGGCAACAGCGAAAAACTGTTAATTCAACAACTAACTCGCAAGCAGCATATTAACCGCGCTTTTATCAGCGATATTGAAACCGGTCGTAGTCAGGAGCTGTTACGCGAAAGCACCGACTCGTGGGCTGAGTATGTCGACGACATTCACTTTTTAAATGATGGCCGCGAGTTTACCTGGTTAAGCGAGCGCAGCGGTTACCGCCATATTTACCGGGTGCAACGCGACTCAGGCAGAACCACCGCTATTACCCGCGGTAACTGGGACGTGGTTGAAGTGCTGCGGGTAAACGAAGAAAACGGCTGGGTCTATTTTATTGCCTCACCAGAAACACCTCTGGAGCGTTACCTGTTCCGCGCCAGCTTAGACGGCAGCGGCCGCTTAGAACGTCTGACTCCGGATATGGACGGCACCCACAGTTACAGCATTTCGCAAGACGCCAAATACGCTGAACATACCTTTAGTTCGGTTAACCAGGTTCCGGTTACTAATATGATTTCACTGCCGGATCATGAAGTTATTCGTACCGTGGTTGACAATAAAGAAGCACAGCAAGCGGTTGAGCAGGTGCAGAAACAACCGGTTGAATTTTTCCGGGTGGAAGCTCGTGACGGGTTGGAGCTGGACGGTTACATTATGAAGCCGACTGACTTCGACCCCAGCAAAGAATACCCCATTTTGTTCTACGTTTACGGCGAACCCTGGGGGCAGACAGTGGCTAACCGCTGGGGCGGGTCACTGTATTTATGGCACACCATGCTGACACAGCAGGGCTATATTGTTGCGTCTATTGATAACCGCGGCACCAAATCACCACGCGGCTTTGACTGGCGCCGTTCTATTTACAAGAACCTGGGCGTTGTTACCGTACGCGACCAATACGATGCGCTACAACAAATGCTGGAACGCTGGGACTTCATTGATGAAAGCCGTGTAGGCATTTGGGGACACAGCGGCGGTGGTTCACAAACGTTGAATGCGTTATTTCGTTACCCGGACAGTTACCACATGGGTATGGCGCTGGCACCGGTACCTGATTTAACGCTGTACGACACTATTTATCAGGAGCGTTACTCCGGCTTACTGCCTGAGTCAGCCGAGCGTTATAAAGAAACCTCTGCCATTATTCACGCTGAAAACCTGAAAGGCGACCTACTGTTAGTGCACGGTACAGGCGACGACAACGTTCACTTTCAGGGCAGCGAGCGTCTGGTCAATGAGCTCATTAAACACGGTAAGCAGTTTGAGTTTTTTGCCTACCCGAACCGCTCTCATGGTATTTACGAAGGTGAAGGTACAACCCTTCATTTACGCACCATGATGACCGAGTTTGTGAAAGAGAACTTACCAGCCGGCGAACGTTCGTCATCTGAGTAATGAACTGATCTTTCGATTACCGCTATCGGTATAAAAAGCATGACAACCCCGTGTCTTTATTTGCAAGATACGGGGTTTTTATTCAAGATATCCGCAGTTTTTGAATTAAGTACAGGAGTTAAGCAATATGACCAGACATTATGACTATCTTGCGATAGGCGCAGGTAGTGGCGGCATAGCCTCAGCCAACCGCGCAGCGATACGTGGCGCGAAAGCCGCCGTTATTGAAGCGAAACACGTTGGCGGCACCTGCGTAAACGTGGGCTGTGTTCCCAAGAAAGTCATGTGGTACGGCGCTCATATTGCTGAAGCCATAAAATACTCGCCGTCATACGGCTTTGAGCTTGAACAAAAAGCTTTTGACTGGGCAACTATGGTTAAAAACCGCGAAGCCTATATTGAACGCATTCACGGTGGTTACCATCGCGGCTTTCAAGGCAATGGCGTTGAGTTTATAGAAGGCTTTGCGAAATTCGTTGACCACAAAACAGTAGAGGTTCACGGAGAAAAGATTACCGCTGACCATATTACCATTGCCACCGGCGGGCGCCCCATGATCCCCGAAGTTCCCGGTGCTGAGCATGGTATAGACTCTGACGGCTTCTTTGCCCTGACGGAACAGCCTAAAAAGGCAGCCGTTATTGGAGCCGGTTATATTGCCGTTGAAATTGCCGGTGTCTTCCATGCATTAGGCACTGACACGCACTTAATGGTGCGACGTGATCGTCCGTTGCGTACCTTTGATAAAGATATTACCGATGGTTTGCTGGAGCGCATGAAACAGGACGGCCCTGAACTTCATACAGAAACCACCGTTCGCGAAGTGGTTAAACAAGATGACGGCACATTAACCCTGCACTTTGAAGGTGGTCAGACAATGGACGGCTTCGACTGCTTAGTCTGGGCTATAGGCCGCGTACCATCCACCGATAAAATTAACCTGGAATGCACCGGTGTAGAACTGGATAGCGAAGGCTTTATTAACGTCGATAAATTCCAGAATACCAACGTACAAGGTATTTACGCTGTAGGCGATAATACTGGTGCCGCAGCACTTACACCGGTTGCTATAAAAGCAGGACGCTTACTGGCGGAGCGTTTGTTTAACAACATGCCAAACGCGCACATGGACTTTGAAAACATTCCGACCGTTGTATTCAGCCACCCGACCATTGGTACCGTTGGTCTGAGCGAGGAAGACGCTAAGCTCAAATTCGGCGAAGACAACATTACCGTGTATAAGTCATCGTTCGCGGCCATGTACAACGCCGTTACCCCGCACCGAGCTCTTAGTTATTTTAAGCTGGTATGCCACGGCAAAGAAGAAAAAGTGGTCGGCATTCACGGTATTGGTGAAGGTATGGACGAGATATTACAAGGCTTTGCCGTTGCTTTGAAGATGGGGGCAACTAAAGCTGACTTAGATTCGACTGTGGCTCTGCATCCGACCAGTGCTGAAGAGTTTGTTACCCTGAAATAAGAAGGGTACAGGAAGCCCCGCAAATTCTCTCGCGGGGCTTATTGTCAACAGTATAAACATGTCAAGCTTTAGCGCCAGAGGCATATTCCCAAGGATCCCGAACGTTTTCGTCAGACTCCGCCGGCGGAATATAAGATGACACCACTTTTTCCAAGTCTTCCAGGTATTCCCATTTGGTTTTCGGCACGTAGGAACGTCCGCTTCTCCGGTCCTCACCCTCGCGGGCTTCATAAACAGCCTGCAAAGCATCTTTACTACTTAAAACGGACTGCAGTTTATTCATCGCCTGTGGCTCTGCTTTCATGTCTATAAGTTCATTGGTGCTGCTAGTTTGTATACCTAATAGATTATCGAGGCCGATGACCGCAGCTTCCAGGTAGCCGATCTGTTCCTTTCTATTTAGGTCGTTAAGTTGGTCACCCATTTCTACGAGCTGTTCGTCACTGAAATTATAGGTTGTCAGCAATTCCCCCATATTCTCAAGCATTTTTTTCGTTGTCTCGAATAGGTTATCGCCAAACCCTTTGCTGATACTCACCACATGTTCCGAATCACCAAAAGCGCTCATTTCAAAGAAAGGGTTTGTTTTAAGTGCTACTTTACCAATAAAAGACAATATGCTCGTTCTGGCCTCATCACTTTTATCCAGAAGACCGTCAAGCAGTTGCTCACCTTCAATCCGGCTCATTCCAAGCACATTTAACAAGCTACTTTGCTGTTCCCGACTGTATTGATCGAGCTTGTTAACAAAATCAGCGGGCGATTTGGTATCTATTACGGTCGAAACAAAGTTCTGCAGGTCGTTCGCGCTCGATTTAACGTCGAAATATCCTCCTAGAGATTCATAGGTATCATTGTTCTCACGCTCAGCTTTGTGAATACTGATTTTTTCATCATATTCAGCCGCCTTTTCAATCAGTTGATCCCGGGCAATTCGCTGAGTGTCTGATAGCACTTCAATAAATTGTTCTACTTTTTCTTCGTATGTTCTGGAGGGATTAAATTCATTAACATGGGTAAAAAGCATGTTTGCAGAAGCCGACAACCCATAAAATGTATCGGTTAACTGCGAAAGTTGTTCTTTGTCCAGGGTTTCAACCATAGACAAGAAATCATCGTTCGATGTAATGCCTAACCTACCCAGCCGGATAAAATCTTCCTCAGACATTTTTGAGTACAAATCTTTTAGTTTTTCTATTTTCTCCGCCGAGAATTCTGATTGTATTGGCTCTTCCAACCATTTATTAAAATTAAAATAGAGTTTATCTAGCTCACTAAGGAAGACCCCCTGGGTATTTTCAGGCTGGGTATCCAGAGGCTCCGACACATGGCTCTGTAGCACCGTTATCGGCTGCTTAGCGGGTACCGGCTTGGTTAAGGATGAATAGTGATTTGTTATTGATATTTTCACCTTTAGTCTCTTATTAGTATGAGATACCTACTATAATCATCGGCAGTAACGAATAAATATTGAGCAAAATTTGAGGATTTCTTCCTTGCGCCCCGGCACTTTGCGGTAATCTTTAAAAAAGATAACAAACGAACTTAGATAACTTTGAAGGCAGCCAGTATTCCATGAGCAATATTCTTAACAATGCTGAACAAGGTTGTGACTCGCACGAACAACCGTCATCTGCAATAGAAGTTATTATTGAACCTCGCGACAGCGACTTAGGCGGCTTTTATGTCCGCCGCGCATTACCCACTCGCCAAAAGCGTATGGTCGGACCGTGGATTTTCTTTGATGAAATGGGCCCAGCCGACTTCCCACAGGGAGAAGGTGTCAATGTCGCACCACACCCGCATATTGGGTTATCCACTGTCACTTACTTATTCGATGGCGAAATGCTGCACCGGGACTCCATTGGCAGTTATCAGATAATTACGCCCGGCGATATCAACCTGATGGTCGCAGGCAAAGGCGTTACGCACTCAGAAAGAGAGCGCCCGGAAATTACGGCCCGCGCTCACAGGCTACATGGCTTGCAACTCTGGTTAGCTATACCCGAACAGTACGAGCAGACAGAGCCTGCCTTTTATCATATTCCGTCAACCGATATTCCGTCGGCTAATGTGAATGGGGTTTCGGTTCGCGTCATGATAGGTGAAGCTTATGGCGTAAAGTCACCTGTTCCTACCTTGTCTGAAACTTTGTACCTAGAAGCCAAGTTGGACTCTGGCCAAGAACTGACGTTACCGACAACAGAAGAGTTGGCTGTTTATATCGTTTCTGGTCGCTTAAATTCAGAAGGTAAAGAACTAGCGGCAAGAACATTGGTTGTATTAAAAACTGAAGAGCAACCCGTTATTACAGCTCAGGAACCATCACATATTGTCATTATTGGCGGTAATGCATTGGGCAACCGGTTTATTAACTGGAATTTTGTGTCCTCTAATAAAGAACTAATAGAGCAGGCAAGAAAAGATTGGCAGAATCAACGCTTTGATAAAGTTGTTGGCGATGAAGATGAGTTTATTCCTTTGCCTTAGTGGTTCCAGCCAACCGCTATAATAGCCATTCCGGTTAAAGTGAAAGCAGCGCCTACGGCATCGTAAGTCGACAATGAAGCTCCTTCAACAGCCTTTAACCACAGCAGTGCAGTTACCACGTAAACGCCCCCATAAGCCGCATAGACCCTGCCACTTTCAGCCGGATGCAATGTAAGCAGCCAGGCAAATACTGCCAAACTGATAGCTGCAGGAATCAATAACCAGGCACTTCCATCTTTTTTCAACCACAGGTAAGGTAAATAGCATCCGATAATTTCGGCAATTGCAGTAATAAAGAAAAGCCCTAGCGTTTTGGCTATCAACAAAACAGACATGTTCAGCACCTTTATTTAGCAGGAGAAGACATTATGCAGTCTACTACAAGCAGTTTCACTATGCGGGCATTACTCGTTACCGGCTTTCTTTCAATAACCATTGCCTCTCCGTTTTCCGTAGCCAAAGATACAAATACAGAGAGTGAAACTTGCTCTTATAACGAAGTTGAAATGTTAAAGCTATCTCCCAGGGAGTTTGACCAAAACCTGGAAAAAGGCTGGCGAGAAGTAGCTAAAGCGGAAGCCTGTCGTGAAGCGGCAGCCGACCTTATCCATACCTATTACACAAAGAACGAGATTTCCAAAGGGGCTATGAGAACCTTTGTCTGGCATGAGGGTCAGCTTAGAGCCGAAGTCGGTCAGTATCAACGCGCTATTAGCTTAATGAAGCAAGCGCGCAAGTCGCCCGAAAAAGACATGTCTGGCTGGAACTATTACGTTGACGCCACTATCGCCTTTTTACAGTCAGATAGAGAAAAGCTAAAAAATCAAAGGGAAAAACTGGCTGCAGTTCCTAAGCCCGAAGGTTTTAATCCGACAGATGCAGACGGAAACCCTATTGAAATACAATGGCCGCCAAACTTGAATATTGTTGATAAGTTCATTCGTTGTTTCGACCAGCCTTATTCTGAAGTCTACACTGAATGTACTGCAGAAAAATAACCTCTGCTCGTTATCGGATCTAATAGTGAATGATCATGAACTCGCAATTTTCTGGTAATACTTTATTGTCGCTGTTCGTAACGACTATTTTGTCTGCGGTTTTCATTCCCGCATAGGTTTCTACAGACACTTTAGAAAGCCTCAGTGTTACGGGGCCTTCCAGACTCTCGAAGTTAGCATGAATAGTGTCAGGTAATATGGACTGATAGCTTCCTTTGTACGAGGTTATTTCTTCTTTTTCTACGTCAATATGTACCCGTTTATTATTCTTAAATTCAAGAATCATACGCTGGTTATTACAGGTTTGGTGGTTACCGCGAAGAACCGGTGGAAGCCTTAATTCAGGAGCATTACCTCGCACGTATAACCCAACATTACGCCCTTTATAATAATGTTTCTGCTGATAAAACTTTTGATAAGCTACAGGCTCAAGGTTTTGTTGCCTAATAACCTGTTCAAGTTTAGCGAAAAACTCAGGGTTTTCATTGGCGGGGTTTGTTGCTACAACCACATCTGGGAATTCTTCCGGAACCATCACGCCCGAAGTTGCTTTAACTTTGAACCCATTTTCAGACAATGCAGAAATTAATTCCTGACGCTCTTTCTGTGGCAGCCGTTCTGTTGTGAGAAATACGGTGGGTGAACTGCAGCCAACTAATAAAAAAAGCATCGCTATTATAATAATTGCTTTCATTTTGACATCCCTGTACCAAAAGTATGTTTTAACTCTCACAATCTGTTACAAATTAGTCAACAAATAATTAAAAACCACCCTCAACAAGCAGGGTAGTCCTCGTTATTATATTGAGGTCATTTTTTTAAGGGATATTTTTATGAAGAAGTTATTACTCGCAAGCTCTATTAGCTTCGCTCTTTTAGCCGCAGGCTGCAGTCAGCCCGTTACCGAAACCGGCACCACTCAAAATGCCGTGGCGGGCGAAGTCATTAAAAGCCCGAACGACCAGCGCGAATATCGCGTAGTGACTTTGGATAATAATATTGAAATTATGTTGGTTTCTGATCCGAATACAGATAAGTCGGCTGCCGCTTTAAGTGTTGGCGTTGGTTTATTGCAGGATCCCGAAGCTCAGCAAGGACTGGCGCATTATCTTGAGCACATGTTGTTTCTGGGAACCGAAAAGTATCCCGATACCAACGAATACAGCGAATTTATGAGTAATAACGGTGGTAGTCAAAATGCCTCTACCTGGCTGGATGTCACCAACTACATGTTTAAAATTAATAACAACGCCTATGATGAGGCTTTAGATCGCTTCTCTGATTTTTTCAAAGCACCAAAACTGTACCCTGGGTACGCAGACAAAGAGCGCAACGCAGTGAACGCCGAATGGTCAATGCGCCGTGAAATGGACTTTTTCGGCCAGTTTAAATTAGGCCGCTTATTATTGGGGGAGCACCCTTCCAACCGTTTCCTTATTGGCAACCTCGACAGCCTGAGTAACAAAGAGAACAGCGAGCTGCATAAAGAAACCGTCGATTTCTACAACCGTTTCTATTCTGCCAACATTATGAAAGTTGCCATGATAAGCAACCGTTCGTTAGAAGAGATGGAAACCTTAGCTCGTAAACACTTTGCCAGCATTGAAGACGACGGTATTGATGAGCCCGAGGTCACAGCTCAAATTAACTTCGACGATGTAGGCAAGAAGCGCATCCACTATGTACCGAATGAAGACGTTAAGCAGCTAAAACTGGAGTTCATTATCAATGACAACCAGGAACAGTTTGCCGTTAAACCCAACCGCTATGTCAGTTACTTGCTCGGCTCAGAAATGCCTGGAACGCCAGCACAACAACTCAAAGATGCTGGCCTTATTGCTAGCTTAAATGCATCGGCACAACCCACTTTTTACGGGAACTACGGTGTTCTGGCCATTGATGTTGAGCTCACTAATGCCGGCATGCAACAGCGTGAAGAGATTGTCGCGCTTATTATGCAGTACATCGATAAAGTTCGCGCCGAGGGCGTTGATGAAAGTTACTTTAAAGAAATAAAAACCAGCCTGAATAATCGTTTTCGCTTCCTAGAAAAAAGCGATGAGTTCAGCTACGTTTCTTCTCTGGCTGAAACAATGCAGAACTTCCCTGCCGAATATGCCATCAGCGCCCCCTATGAATACCGTGAGTTTGATCCTGAAGCCATCCGCTCGGTACTGTCACAACTAACACCGGAAAGACTGCGCGTTTGGTATATTAGTCAGGACGAGCCGCACGACAGCGAGCTCGATTTCTATGAAGGCAAATACAAGGTTGTTGACATACCGCAAGAAGAAATCGCGAGCTGGGATAACGAACCGAAAATGTCCATTAACCTGCCGAAAGTGAATACCTTGTTGCCAGAGAGTTTTGCCATTAAGCAGAACGACGCTTTTGATAAACCCAAAGTGGTTATCGAAGAGGAAGGCATTCAGGTCTGGCAATATCCAAGTCAGTTATACAGCGACCAGCCGCGCGGTGTGTTTTATATTCAAATAAACAACGACGCACCTATTAAAAGTATAAAAGCGGACGTTTTAACTGCTTTATGGCGCGATTTATACAATATGAATGTTAGCGCTCTGGACACCGAGGCGAATATTGCGGGTATGAACCTGAACCTTAATGATGGCACCGGCCTGTCACTAACGGTGTCCGGCTTTACCGATAAGCAGCCTCAGTTGCTTGAACGAGCTATCGATAATTTGAGCTTCAACGTAGAAGAGCAGGCCTTTAAACAGGCCGTTGATCGCTATATCAGAGAACTGCAGAACAAAGGTCAGCAATTTCCTATTTATCAAAGTTTTGACGCCTACGGACAGTTGATTCGTGAAGGTGGTTTTAATCAAACGGACTTAATTGAAACAGCAAAAGGATTAACTCCGGCAGATTTGTCTGACTTTATGAATACCTTACTGGGCAATAATGCGATACGCGTATTTGCCTTTGGTAATTATGACCGAGGTGACCTGGAGGAGTCTGTTAAAAACATTCAGGCCAGCTTACCCGAAGACCGTAAGGTTACTGACTTTAAAATGGCTCAATTCTGGAAGCCTGAAACAGGAAAATCCATTGTATTACGTCGTGACCTGGACGTTGCTGACGTAGCGGTGGTCGATGCGCACATTCACCCTCAACCGGGTTTTGCCGCGTTAGCGGCAGGAACGGTTCTGCAAAGTCACTTCCGTACCGTAGCCTTTGATACCCTGCGTACAGAAGAGCAACTGGCCTATGCTGTGGGCTCTTTCGCACCGAGCCTGGATAAGTACGCAGGTTTTGGGCTGTATATTCAGACGCCGGTTAAAAGCGTTGCCGATATGCAGGAACGCTTTGATAGCTTCAAGGAAGAATACTGGGAAGACTTACAGGAAATGACGCCAGAAGAGTTCAATCAAATCAAACAAAGCACCTTGATTACATTGAACGAACAGCCGAAGAACTTGATGGAGGAAGTTTCTCCATTCCTGGCTGATTTGAGTTTGCAGCGCTTCGAATTCGACAGCAAAGAGCAGTTAATTGATGCCGTTGAAAACGTAAGCATTGAAGACGCCAAAGCGTTTTACCAGCAAACCATGTTAAACCCCGATGCCGCGCGTATTTCGGTGCAGCTACGTGGTACCAAGTTTGCAGATCAGCCCTACGCGGAATTGCAAAACCAGAGAGTTATTTCCGATTTGGCAGAGTTTCACCAGGAGATGGAAAAGCAACAGTAACGCCTAGTATTGAGCAACCTCATTATTGAGGTTGCTCTAATTTCAACAATCAAACCACACCTTGTTCCAGCATGGCGTCGGCGACCTTACGGAACCCGGCAATATTTGCTCCGAGCACTAAGTTATTAGGGTGTCCGAAATCTTCGGCAGTGCGTTTTGCATCCTGGTATATATTACTCATAATGTCTTTGAGTTTTTCGTCCACTTCTTCAAAGTCCCAGCGCAACATACTGGCATTCTGAGCCATCTCTAACTGGCTAGTGGCGACACCGCCAGCGTTTGATGCTTTGCCTGGACCGTAGCCAACACCACTTTCAATGAAAAGATCGACTGCAGCCTGAGTTGTAGGCATATTAGCCCCTTCCACAATGTACTTGCAGCCGTTTTCGAGAAGTGCCTGAGCATCTTTTTCGGTCAATTCATTTTGAGTCGCACAGGGGAAAGCAATATCGGCTTCGTAACGCCAAACGCAGTGACCTTCTTCGGGGTAATCGTCCTTAGACGTATATTCCGCATCCTCATGAGTTTCAAGGTACTCTATAAGTCGCCCGCCCTGTTCTTCTTTTATGCGCTTAACCAAGTCAAGGTCAATACCGTTATCATGGTAAATGGTTCCGCTGGAGTCACTGCAACTGATCGGTTTAGCTCCCAATTCATACAGCTTTTCCATAGCATGAATAGCAACATTACCTGATCCTGAAATCAAGCAACGCTTTCCGTCCAGCGAGTCATCCTGGTCATCCATCATGCATTGCGCGAAATAGACAACACCGTACCCTGTCGCCTCTTTTCTAACTTGAGAGCCGCCCCATAATTCACTTTTTCCGGTTAAGACACCATCAAAACGATTGGCCAGGCGTTTATATTGACCAAAGAGGTAGCCAATCTCCCTTGAGCCCACACCGATGTCTCCCGCAGGAACATCGGTGTGAGGACCAATGTGGCGATACAGTTCACTCATAAACGACTGGCAGAAACGCATAATCTCCGCGTCCGACTTGCCTTTAGGATCGAAGTTGGCGCCACCTTTGCCACCGCCAATGGGTAAACCGGTCAGAGCATTCTTAAATATTTGCTCAAAGCCAAGAAACTTAACAATACCGGCATTAACACTCGGGTGGAAACGCAACCCACCTTTATAGGGGCCCAATGCCGAGTTAAACTCTATTCTGTAGCCTTTATTTACCTGAATTTTACCGTCGTCGTCCATCCAGGGGACACGAAACATGATTTGCCGCTCAGGCTCAAGCAGCCGCTCAATAATAGAGTGTTCCCGATATTTAGGACGCTCTTCCAATAAGGGCTCTATCGACTCAAGTACATCCTCTACCGCCTGATAGAATTCGACTTGCGCCGGACTGGTTTGCTTTAACTTTTCGATGGTTTCTTTTATGTAGCTCATTCACGTATCCGTTATTGTTAAAGGCATATTCATGCTTATTAATAACGTATTTTAGAAAGTTTAGATCGCCCAAAATAAAAAACCCGGAGGCAAAGCCTCCGGGTTACAACAGCGTTCCAGCAGGGAGACTAGAACGACAAACGTGCTCCTAAATAAAAGCGGCGTGGTTTAACCCAGTCGACACCTTCACCAAAGGCGTAAACACCATCACCTGCTACTAGATCCTGTTCACGGCGAACCGCTTGATCATCCAGTGCATTAAATATGTCCAGGAAGAATTCGGCTTTATAACGCTCACCGAAGTCATGGGTATATTTAACACGCAGATCTAAAGTACCGTATGCTGGAGACTCATTTACACCAACAGTTCCCTCAGGGATCCACGTTGTGGTGTAACCACCATACTCATACGCAGGCCCTGGAGTCGGCAAGTGACGACCACCGGCAGAGAAGGTGTTGCTATAAAGCGTACCGGAGTTCCAGTTATACACACCACCAACTTCAATTCCGTTATCAAATTTATAGCTACCAAATAACTTAACCAAATGCTGCATGTTACCTGGTTGATCACCGTATACACCCGGCGCTCGTGGGTCTAACCATGGCACATCGCCCTGATAATCAGCATTACTATCTGAGTTTGAGTTACCTTCTGCTTTGTTGTAAGTCCAAGATGCATTGAAGAACCAGTTCTCAGTGCGGTGTTTAGTAAAGCTTACCTCTAAACCTTGATACTCACGTTTTGCACCCGCCAGTGTTGCAATAACATAGTTTGAGTTAGGCATCGTGTCGTAACCGAAATACGACAGCGGTAACTCAAGATCTGTACCCGCAAGAACATTACTGTATAGGTCCAAATCGTAATCTTCTAAGATATTCTTAGTAACACGATCCGTGTAGGTCACCTGGATACTCATATCATCAGCAATATTTGTTGCATAACCGAGCAACAGCTCATCTGTGTAAGGAGTTTCCGTTGTTGGAGCAAAGAATGCATCAGGCTGAGTCTCACCACCGCGTACACGATATGTTAACCACTGGTCTTCGAGGTAAACCTGTTCGTTCAGAACCGGACCGGTCAAGCTACCCGCAAAGTCCGTCATATTTGTACGAATTGGATCGTAATAACGACCTGCAAAAGCCCAAACTTTACTTTCGCCGTCGATGTCATATATAACACTGAAGCGAGGCGCTATTTCCCAGTCAAATTCAGCTACCTTAGTTCCCTTAGTGGAGAAGTGTTCCCATTTTTCAGAACGTATGCCTGCGTTAACAGTCCACTGATCCAGTGTCCAGGTATCCTGAACGAAGAAGGTACTTCCTTCAGTTTCAAGGGTCACTGCACCCGGGTTTGTTTGTAATATCCGATAAGCATTGATATCACTTGTTGGGTTGCCCGTAGTTTGATCAAAAACAACACCCTGCCCTAACTCACTGTCAGAAATGGTTCCGTCGCCATTAGCATCATAACGAGCGTAAAACTGAGCAGAGTTATCACTCTGGTTCATCGCATTTACAATACGGGCGTAGTCTTCCTGAACAAACTCAGTTGCCCCAGTCCAACTTGAATTAACATAATTGTCTAAGTCAACGCTACCAGTTACTGCTCCAATAGAACTGTATTGAGCGCCATCACCTGTAAACCGGCTATCTTGGGCGTTTTCATTTTTAGTTAAGACATAACCCGCCTTAATTTCATGGCTACCAAAATTCAACGTATCAAGGAAATACTCAAGCGTTGCTGAGTATTGATCACGGCCACGAAGATTAGAAGTGTTCGTTCCATAGCCACCTTTGTCCGTATCCGCATTTGTTGGCTCAAACGAGCCACCTGACAGATAGGCCACATCATTTCGTGTTGAATTATCTTTCGCCAAGACCGTTGATTCACTCTCATGACTTGCCGCTTGAACAGTCAGGATAAAGTTATCCCAGTAACGAGAGTATTCTAGCTTATAGTTATCGCCGCCATATTCTCTTGATTGGTCACGATTCATCAAAGTTGAAGGCGAAGATGAACCACTAATCTCACGCGGGTCATTAAACCAACTTGCCACAAAGCGGTCATTCCCCGTTGGTTGCCAGGTTAATTTAAAGAAGCCTAAGTCTGACTCATCGGTAACCGAACGCATGATTTCATCAGTATTAGGGTTTACGACATCATCTTCACGGCTTTTCTTCTGAAATGAACCGAAGAACCAAAGTTCGTCTTGTATTATGGGGCCACCCAGCGTGACAGCAGTATCGTAAGTTGAGAACTTCGCGCCATCAAGGTGTTCATTATCAGCAACTAAACTATCATTCTGAAAATAGTAGTTAACCGAGCCGCTCCATTCGTTACCACCTGACTTGGTGATAACCCGAGTTACCAGGCCTTGTCCACCTGCGTATTCAGCTGGAATACCGCCCGTTAAAATTCTCTGTTCCTGAATGATTTCGGAGTTGATGCTTGAACCAAAAGTACCTGTCTGGTTATCCGTGACATTAATGCCATCCAGATAATACACATTATCAGAAGATGAACCGTATTCTCCCCCAATGTCAGAGTAGTTTACACCAGACTTTGATGACGGATTACCGCTCGGAGATGGTTTAACACCTGGTGCTAATTGCAAATAATCCTGGAAGCTCCGCGCAGTTGGTAGAGACTCTGTCATATCCAGAGTAACGGCTACACCTGTAGTTGAAGAAGTCGTATCAATTGTTGATGCTGCTCGTCCAGTAACCTGAATCGTTTCAATATCCGAACTTTCCGGCGTAAGAACATAACTTAGTTCAAATGTCTGACCCGACGACACTCGAACATCCCCAGATTCGAATGTTGAGTAACCTTCTTCAACAACTTCGACCTGATACTGTCTTGAAGGTTGTAATCCGCCTAATCGAACATAGCCGTCATCATCCGTTTCCGCATTTCTCGAAACCAACGTATCCGGCGCCTTAACAACCACCGATGCATTCGGAATCGGGTTTCCCTGATTATCAGTAATCTGTATACGAAGTGTACCGGTATCCTGAGCGTAAGCGCTAGAGGCAGCAGTTAATGCCGCAGCCACCGATAACGCTGTTAACGTTTTTTTTAGTTTTAACATGATTGTTCTCTCCGTTAACAAACGCCACTATCTAAGTGAACGTACAACTTGTTTTTGTTATAATTTCTTTTTGTTATTGAGGCGAGACCTCACAACCACACTAACTTTCAGTCTCTTTTTTGTCCAGTTGTTATTTTTGACAACAAAAATATATTCTATTACGCCCAGCCTTTTTCGCAGAATAAAGGTTCTCATCAGCACGTTTCAAAATGCTATCCGCGGTATCATCAGGTTCCTTTAACGTCGCACCTAAACTGATAGTGACTTTGACCGTTTTACTCTGCTCCTTTTTACCTCGCGCTTCTTTGCCTTTTATCTTACTCTCCGGCCGCGAGGGCTCTCGCAATTTAAGCGGGTAATTAGCTACCTGGCTACGAACGCTTTCCAGCGTACTTTTTAACTTTTCTTCATCGTTGTGGAAAAATACTAAGGTAAATTCCTCTCCGCCATAGCGGTATGCCTTAAACCCGCCGTGTTCTTTTAAGATACTGCCTAACAGCCGCAACACCTGATCACCAACCTCGTGTCCATAGCGGTCATTAAACTTTTTAAAATGATCAACGTCGAGCATGCAAACGGCACTGCGTTTGCGTAAGTGTTGCAACTGACTCATCAACGCACGCCGTTGCGGCAGCCCGGTTAGTTCATCAATGTAAGCCAGCTTCAACATTTGGTCGGCCAGCGCCAGCAATAAGCAAGCACTGGCTGCCAAAGCGGCCCAGGTGGAGGCTTGTTGATACTGCACGGCCAACAAAAAGACCATAAGCGAAAACCAGGCCGCCCAATGACTCCAGGCAAAAGCGAAAGCGCTTTTATAAAGCAAATAAGTTGCCCAGACGCCGCCCATGGCGACCGTCCAAATTAGCAGCCCAATAGCAAACGAACTTTGTTGCCAGTCAGGTAAAGTCAGAACCTCTGCGGGACTCAATAACGCAAGGGTTTGTGCAACTGGAGTCAGCAATAATGATAAAGGCAGTATTGCCAAAGCAACAAATATCAGTATGCCTTTTCCGGTTAGTAGCACTGGCTTTTTCAGGAAGGTCAGAAGCAAGGCACTAACCGACAACCACACAGGAAGTGCCTCGTACAGTTGGGAAACCTCTTTCTGCGCCAGCGGTTGCTGCAAACCGAGCTGAATCGTAGCGTAGATACCACCAACCCAGGCGCACCAATAAAACCATTGCCATTGCCGAAAGAAAGCGGCAACCAAGAACACTAGCCCTAATGCTGCTGAGACAGTTCCGGGAACTGAAAGCGAGACAGACGTCAGCCACTCAGGAAAAAACCAAACCATAAGAGCCCAGATAATTGCCGGTAACGCCGCAAAAAAGGTCAAGTTCAACTCCCTACTAATAAACGGTCTAAATGATCCGCAAAGTTTTTGCGATCCACATTCGACAACGGCGGCGGACCACCAGACTGAATACCGCTACTGCGCATGGTGTCCATAAAATCTCTTATGTTCAGCCGCTGACGAATATTATCGGGAGTGAAGAGCTCCCCCCGGGGGCTTAATGCTTTAGCGCCTTTGTCTATAACTTCTGACGCCAGCGGAATGTCACTGGTTATGATTAAGTCGCCCGCTTCACAACGCCGGACTATTTCATGGTCTGCCACATCAAAACCACTACCTACCTGCACCATATGAATAAATTTAGATTTAGGTGTTTGAATGCGTTGATTAGCCACTAAGTAGAGGTGCAGTTGTTTTCGTTGTGCCGCGCGAAAGAGAATTTCCCGTATTGCCACAGGGCAGGCATCGGCATCAATAAATAAAGTCATTGCTAATAGTCCACGCATCTATATTAGAGTAAAAGGTTATAAGCCCAATGCCTTGTAATGTGTTCAGTACGCTATCATTTAATGGTTACCAGCAAAGCTTATCAATAATTGCTTCAGGAGGCACTCTATGACATTACGTATTGGCGATACTGCACCGAATTTTACCATTGATACCACACAGGGTTCGATAGAATTCCACGACTGGGCGAAAGGCTCGTGGGTATTTTTCTTCAGCCACCCGGCAGACTATACACCGGTTTGCACAACGGAAATGGGTCGCACAGCCCAACTGGCACCAGAGTTTGAAAAGCGCAACGTGAAACCTCTAGGGCTGTCTACCGATACCGTGGAAGCTCACAAAGGCTGGATCAATGATGTTAACGACACTCAAAATACCGTACTTGAGTTTCCTATCGTTGCCGACAAAGACTTAGAAGTCGCGCAGCTTTACGACATGATCCATCCAAACGAGAGCGCCACAGCAACAGTGCGTTCGGTTTTCATTATCGATCCGAACCAAAAAGTTCGTTTGATCATGACGTACCCAATGACTGTCGGCCGCAACTTCAACGAGATTTTACGGGTTATTGATGCTCTGCAAACGACTGACCGTGACGAAGTGGCATGCCCGGCAGATTGGATGCCCGGAGATTCTGTCATTATTCGTCCAACGGTCAGCGACGAAGACGCAAAAGAGAAATTTCCGCAGGGCTGGAAAACCTTACGTCCGTATTTGCGACTGACTGATATTAAATAGTTAAAAATCAATTATGCTGGGTGTTATATGACACTCAGCATTTTTTCATCCCCCCCTAAAGTAACCCTCTTTAGCTTCCGATAATAAGTCACACGACATCGGTCGCGAGCTACTTTAGAGGTTAAATTATGAGCTGGTTTAACAACCTTACATTTCGGTACAAATTAATACTTCCTATTGCACTACTGGCTTTAGTGCTTATTGGTATTGCTACCGTCAGTACCGTGAATTTTAAATCCGTTGCTAACAGCGTTGATGAAATAGCCAGTGAACACTTACCCGGCCTTAATTACTTATTGCAAGCGGATCGCGACCTACATCAGGCTCTGGTAGCAGAAAGAACCTTACTTTCAGTTCCACCAGGTTCGTCAAAAAAACAAGCACTTGTCGACACAGTCAATGAGAACCTACAGCAAGCTTCTCAACGGGTGGACCGATTTTTAGCTATCACTTCAAGTGCCGAAGAACGTCAAATGGTTGCTGATTACAAGCGAAAAAATGAGACCTGGGTCGCAACCACTAAGCGAGTAATAGAGCTTCATGGTCAAAACAGGGTTGAAGAAGCCATTAGTTTAAGTGAGCAGCAAAGCGGCCCTCAGTTCGAGACCATGCGGGACGTTCTTGACCAGCTAGAGCAACGCAAAGAAGAAGCAGCACTCAGTCAGTCTGACATTATTGACGAAGTCATCAGTCAAAGTAACTGGACAGAGATGGTTGTCCTGACCATAGGTTTAGCTATCTGCGTATTGCTGGCATTATTCTTTCCACCATTAATTACCAGGCCATTGAACTTAATGCTTGAGCGTTTTGAAGATATGGCCAAAGGCGAAGGAGATTTAACCGCACGCGTTAATCTGGACAGAACAGATGAACTGGGTCGAGTAGCCGATGCATTTAATGCTTTTGTCGAAAAGCTTCAGCGCATTATTACCAAAATTAATGAAATGACCGAACAACTGGCAACATCGTCAGAAGAGCTTTCCAGCATTTCAGAAGAGTCTAACGAAAGCATCAGGAAGCAACACGAAGCGGTTGAGCAGGTGGCAACGGCTATCCATGAAATGTCGACCACAGTGGACGAAATAGCCAAAAGTGCTAATGACGCAGCGACTTCTGCGAAAACAGCTGACGATCATACCAAGCAAGGTCGCGATGTCGTTAAGTCGACAGTTGATGCGATTCAGAGTTTAGCTAACCACGTGAATCAAACATCTCAAACTATTTCTAAGGTAGCGGAAGATAGCGACAACATAGGTAAGGTACTGGACGTTATTGGTAGCATAGCTGAACAAACAAACTTGCTTGCGTTAAACGCGGCTATTGAATCTGCGCGTGCAGGGGAACATGGAAGGGGCTTCTCTGTTGTTGCTGACGAGGTCAGAACCTTAGCCAGCCGCACACAAAAATCAACCCAGGAGATTCAGGAAATGATTGAGCGTTTACAAACAGCAACTCATGAAGCTGTCCGCTCAATGAACACCGGTAAGGAAGAGGCGGATCACACAGTGGAAAGAGCAAGAAATGCTGATGAGTCACTCCAGGCAATAACCTCGGCGGTAGCAGAAATTAATGATATGAACAGTCATATTGCCAGCGCGGCTGATGAGCAAAGCTCAGTTACAGAGGAAATTAATCAGAACATTAATACTATTAGTAGTATTTCAGATCAGTCCGCGCAAAGTTCGGCGCAGGTAAAAGAGTCCAGTGAAAATTTGGCGGAGCTATCTGCCAACCTGCAACAGGAGCTCCGTCAGTTCCGAATCCGCTAACGTTCGTTTTCGAAAGATTGCTGGCGTTCTGCCCATTTGAGCAGTTCTCCCAGCGGCTTCGGCTTACTGAATAAGAACCCTTGCATAAAGTGGCAACCATGCTCCACTAAATAAGCACATTCTTCTTCTTTTTCTACGCCTTCAGCGACAGTTTCAATACCTATGCCTGCAACCATACTCAGAATACCGCAGGTAATAGCGGCGTTATGCGAGTTCTCATGAATATTTTCAATAAAGCTGCGATCAACTTTGAGCTTATTTACCGGCAACATATTTAAATAACGTAAGCTGGCAAAGCCACTACCAAAATCGTCAATGGCCACGTCCAAACCCAGATCGCGCAATTGCTGCAATAACTCAGCAATACGCTGAGTATCATTAACTAATACATTCTCTGTAATTTCGACGGTGATCTCGCCGGGTTTAATATCAAACTGTTCGAGTATCGCTTTCGTTTTACTGACAAAATCTTCACGATAAAACTGGATAGGCGAAAAGTTCACCGAAACAGATTTTATACCGTATCGCTTAAGCTGCTGCAGATCGCGACAAGCCTGCTTTAGCACCCATTCACTAATTGGAATGATTTGCCCTGTGCGCTCAGCAACAGGAATAAAGTCTGCGGGTGAAACATAACCTTTGGTTGGATGTTGCCAGCGAATGAGCGCTTCGGCTCCGGCGACTTTACCTTTGTCGGTCATAATGGGTTGATAAAACAGCTCGAACTGCTCTTGCGCAAGCGCCTCCTGAATTTTGGTCCGCAATGCCACTTTGTATCCTAAGCCTTCATCAAGGTTTGCGGAATACCAGTAAACAGAGTTACCGCCGCGTTTTTTCGCTTCATACATAGCGACATCGGCACGTTGAGTAAGCTCCATTGGATGTTTAAACTCAATATCATTTGCTGAAACACCAATTGCTGCCGATAAAGAAACCTCGACTTCGCCAATCCGAAAGGGCTGTTCAAATACCGCTAGAACATCCGCACATAACGCATTAACTTGCTCAACAGCACTCATATCCTGAATAACGGCGACAAACTCATCGCCACCAAAACGGCAAAGTAAGTTAGGTTCCGAAACAACCTGCTGCAAGCGTTGCGCCGTTTCAATTAAGACCTCGTCTCCAAGGTAGTGTCCCAAGCTGTCATTTATAGGTTTAAAGCCATCTAAATCGATAAAGAGAACGAATATTGCCGCGTCACTCTTGTTTTCCTGCAACTGCTGTAGTCGCTGCTCCATTGCACTGCGGTTTACCAGGTGCGTTAAGCTATCGTGAGAAGTGAAAAATTCTAACGCTTCTTCTCGCTGAATTCGTTCGGTAATATCTTTAGCTATGCCGTGTACACCGGTAATTTCGCCATCGATAATAATAGGAATATTGGTTATCGCTAAGTCATGAAGCTGACCGGTCTGGTCTTTTACCTTTATCTCGTAAGACTGCGGAATACCGGATTTAGCCGCTTCAAAATGCTCTAAGGTTCGTTTCTGATCACTTTCAGGCACTGCCAGCTCATAGTGTTTACCCAGTAAATCCTCTTCTTTAAGCAATAAAAGCTCACAAACTGAACGATTGACACTCGTAAAGTTGCCTTCTAAGTCGAGCATAAACACGGCATCAGGGTTGTGAGTAAAGAGTGAACTTTGACTTTGCTCAAGACGAGCTTGTTTCCTTCTTTGCTCCTCCTGTTCAATGATGAGAGCCACCAGATCACGATTACGGACAATAATTTCAAGTTCAGGTCCTAAAGGCACTCTCGGCTCTGAAAAGTAAATTGCGAAAGTTCCAATAACGTCACTGTCAGAGGTTGCAAAAATAGGGTGGGACCAGCACGCCACTAAACCTTGCTGCTCGAGGAGGGACCGGAACTCATTGAAGCGCTGGTCCTTTCTCATATCAGCAACCAGCACGGGCTCACCGAGTGCTGCCGCTGTACCACAAGCGCCAACACCCTCTGCTACGGCTAAGCCATCTAAGGCGCGGTTATAGGACTTAGGTAGGGAAACAGAAGCGGCGGTTGATAAGGTTTGTGTTTTTTTATCAACCGCCATAATGGAGCACATGGCACCATCAATTTGAGACTCAATAAGCCGACAGATGCCCAACAGGCGGCTTTCAATATCCCGGTGCCGGGCTAACGAGTTAAACGCTTCATAATGTGACTGAATTAAGTAATTTGTGCCTTGGTATTTCTTTTCCGCTCTTTTGCGGATCACTACGACAAAAATTGTCGTAGCAATCAGAACAATAGCTATGCCTGTCGCCAACAGGCTGTATTCGGGGAGGCTATCCTGCATTGGCTCGCTGCATATTTACCGCCTATTTTATTTAACCCGCTGCACTCGCATACGGCGATTCGAACCTTCACGGCCAAAGAAAAATGAATTTAATGCGCCGCGTTCAATATAATAGGTATCGTCTTCGTCCCAGGGAAAATAACCACCGCTGTCGGTCTGTTTCCAAATTTGGCCATTACTCAGTTCGATACGCCACTTGTCATAAGGTCCCTGCTCTTTCGCTGCGACTTCAACCTCAATTCGGTCGAGCTGGCCTTCCTCTTTGTCTTTATGCTCCATACCAAAGGTTCGCTCTAAAGAAGAGTTACCACGGCGCTCAGCCTTTGATTTTTGTTTTTCTGCCTGCACTTTTCCTCTGGCTTTTCCTTCTGCTTGCTTCACCTGTCCCTGAGACTGCTTAGCAATATTGTCATAACATACCAGTCGCTCCAGCGAGTCTTCAATCCCTGCACATTGCTGCAATGCCTCTTGTTGTGCATTAACACTGCCCGCCACCAACAATAAGCTTGCCCCTAGTAATGTTTTGTACATACATCATTCCTGTTTTGTTTTATTTAATAACGTAATGTAAGAGTATCGCCTTTTTGCGTTAACTCAAATTCCTTCAAAGCACTCATGCCCAAAAGTATGACATCCCCATCCATTCCGGGAGTGATAGACGCCGCGACATTCGTTAGCTGAATTTCACCCAGTTCTAATCTGTCAATTTCTGTTCTATAAGTTATAACACGTCCGTTCGCGGTTTGAGACATACCCTGGCGGCCTTTACGCAAGCCCAGTTCTTTAGCCAGGTTTTCAGGAACAGCAACCAGTGTCGCACCGGTGTCCAACAAGAAAGTCACAGGCTGACCATTCACTTTACCCTGAGCCACATAGTGACCCATCCGGTTTTGCTCCAGCAAAACGGTGACTTGTCCGTTATCAACATGGCTTTGCACCTGAGAGTTCGGGTTAAACTGTTGCTGCAACTGGTCTTCAAAAAACCAGACCAACATGACAAGGGCTAGCCCCCAGGCAATAAACATAAAAGGT
Source organism: Idiomarina sp. H2 (assembly GCF_004364275.1). Lineage (NCBI taxonomy): Bacteria > Pseudomonadati > Pseudomonadota > Gammaproteobacteria > Alteromonadales > Idiomarinaceae > Idiomarina > Idiomarina sp. H2. The sequence continues at coordinate 241,562 of NZ_SNZY01000004.1, read as the reverse complement.
TTGCCGAAAGAAGTCGTACGCGCCAAGTTAATCTCCTTTAATCATCATAGGGCAAACTTTGCTTTTTTACCTGGTCAGCTCTTTGCTGTCGCTGTTCGGTTACGTCTTCAACTGACCAGCCTTGCAAATTATTTTCAATAAGCTGACTTAGCGCATCAATATGCCCGCTTTCGGCATTCAGAGCTGAAATGTACTCGTACCGCTCACCACCACTTTCCATAAAGTATTCACGGTTTTCTTCACCAATTTCTTCTACGGTTTCTAAGCAGTCAGAAGAAAAACCCGGACAAAAGACCTGAACCGACTTTACTCCTTTACCTGGAAGCGCTTTCATCGTCATATCGGTATAGGGCTGCAACCACTCTTCGCGACCAAAACGTGACTGAAAAGTCGTCAGATACTCGTCTTTTCCAAGCCCTAATCGTTCTGCCAGTAAGCGCGATGTTTTGTAGCATTCGCAATGGTAAGGGTCACCATTTTTCAGGTAGCGCAGTGGAATCCCATGGTAGGAAAACAGCAACTTATCAGCCCGTCCATGAGCGTCCCAGTGTTTTTCAATGCGCTGAGCAGCGGCCTCTATAAAAGGTGAAAAATCGTGATAGTGAGTAATAAAACGAAGTTCAGGTAACCAGCGGCGTTTGGTAAAGTCTTTGGCCAGCGCATCAAAGGTTGAGGCCGTGGTCGATGCCGAGTACTGCGGATACAAAGGCAACACCAGCAGTTTGCGAACGCCTTTTTGCATCATCTTCTCAACCACCTCGCTAAGAGCCGGGTTCCCGTAACGCATGGCAAAATCCACAACAATGTTGTCACCCCAGGTTTGCTTCAGTTTTGCCTCAATGGCCGAAGCCTGGTCTTGCGTGTGAAATAACAAGGGAGAGCCACGATCAGTCCAGACAGTTTTATAAGCTTCAGCTGAACGTTTAGGCCGAAAACGCAAAATAACGCCGTTTAAAATCAAAAACCAAAGTAAGCGCGGAACTTCCACCACTCTGGGGTCGGATAAAAACTCTTTTAGATAGGGCTTGAGTGCTTTTTTTGTTGGAGCCTCTGGAGTTCCCAGATTAGTAACCAAGACACCAATTTTGTCCGCCTGCCCATGAGAAAAGCCCGGGCTTCCTTGATATTTCATTTTGAGTTACCTTTTAACAACACGATGTAAGTGCAAATTTTACGTAAGTTTTAACGGCTTCGATCCCTATTTGCAAAAAAATCACGCTACACTGGGCCGATGAATGCTATCGAAAATAATATGTTGACGCGCCAATGACAGAAAACTCGAAGACGCAACAATGGTATCAGAAACTGGCCAGTTCCCCCCATGCGTTGATACTTCTATTTTTTCTGTCTGCCCTGGAGGCAACAATACTTCCCTTAGCCTTAGAGTTGGTCTTAGTACCTTACATGGTACTAGAACGCAAACGCATATGGCTGGTTTCGACTGTCGCTTTAGCGGGTTTTTTGGCCGGGGCTATTGTCGGTTACTACATTGGCTTTGCCTTATTTGATACCGTTGGAGAATGGTTTATCAACTACCTGTCCATTCAGGACTACTATAAAGAATTCCAGGACACTCTGAGTGAAGACGGTTTTATTGCTATTTTTCTGGTGGGCGTTACTCCCGTTCCTTTCCAGGTAGCCATGCTGGCTGCAGGTGCTGGTGATTATCCGCTTTGGCTATTTATGCTAGCGGCTGGTGCCGCAAGAGCTTTACGTTATTATGTATTAGCACTTATCGTTTTATGGTTAGGACCTTATACTGAACGCTTATGGGGTAAATACGCAGGTCTCGTCGGTTGGTCTATTCTCATCGTCGCGGGAACTATGTTATTACTAATGCAGTTTTTGTAAGTATTTAAGGTACCAATGTTCCTACTCATTGTTTTTGCTGTTATTGCCATTGGCGTTTCATTTATTTGTTCAGTTTTAGAAGCTGCCATTTTGTCGGTTACACCAAGCTATATAGCCCAGCTAAAAGAATCCCGGCCTAAAACCCATCAACAGTTGCGCAAGCTAAAAGATTCTATCGATAAACCGCTGGCAGCTATTCTGACACTTAATACTATAGCTCATACAGCAGGTGCCGCAGGGGTTGGAGCACAAGTTGGGGTCGTCTTTGGTGACGGTTATCTGGGAGTAGCTTCAGCAGTTATGGCGTTGCTTATTCTTGTGCTATCAGAAATAATTCCGAAAACCATAGGTGCTAAATTCTGGCGTGAGATAGCTCCTATGCTACCTCCAGTACTAAATTTTTTAATTTTATCGCTTAAGCCGTTTATCTGGCTTTCCGATCAAATCACCAAACGCATTGGCAGCGGAGAAGCGGACATTGACGTTCGCTCCGAAATTAAGGCCATGGCCACTATTGGCCACGAAGAAAAAGCGTTAGATGACGACGAACGTCGGGTCATTCTGAACATTCTCGACTTACATGAAATTCGGGTACGTCAGGTCATGACTCCAAGAACAGTATGTGAATCCATTCGACCAGATTTAAGCATGCCGGAAGTCAGCGAAAGGATTAGAAATCTGCCTTTTTCCCGATACCCGGTCATTGATACCGACGAGGAGCCACAAGGCATTGTTTTTCGTAGTGATATTCTTGATGCTGAGGAATCAGACTCGCTGAAAGACATTGTACGACCGGTTGAGATCGTCACAGAAACCGTCAGTGTTGAGGCTCTAATGAGCCACCTGCTTAAAGAGCGTCAGCATATGGCTTTAGTGTATGACGAACACGGCAGCTGGCTGGGACTCATTACGCTGGAAGATATTATCGAAACCATACTGGGTACCCCCATCATGGATGAAACCGATAACATTGCCAGTTTACGCCGTTATGCCCGTCAACGCTGGGACAAACGGCTCAAGCGCGACCCAAAGCAGACGCAAAGCCAGCAAGGTAATGATTAAGCGAAATAGTTGGTCAAAGCGCTGGTCAGTAATTTTTTTCAGCCAGTGCAGACCAATCCAGGTACCGGCAAAACCGGCCGCTATCATTGCTAATACCAGCGGTAGCCAGTCCTGAAATACAAACCCGGCCATGCCAAACACCAGCGCTTTAGGCGCGTGTTGCATGGTCATTACTGCGGAGAACGTCGCGACGGTTTGCATTCGCTGACTAAACCGGGCTTTTACAAAAGCGGCAACCAGTGGCCCTGACGCACCAACAAAAAGAGAAATAAAGCCGGTAACCAAGCCACCACCGACTAGACCAGCACGCCCACGGAAACTCTGTGGCAACTTAGGTCCCCAGGTTAGCCAGATTAAAAATAGTGCGATGGTAATTTGCAGAAAATGTGTCGGAAGCTGAACCAATAATAAACTGCCGATAAAAGTGCCTAACAAACCAAAGGGCACAAACCAGGCAACGGTAGGCCAATGAATGTATTTCCAGGACAACCCGGTTCGTCCAATATTAGACCCCATTTGCACTAGTCCATGTACCGGAATAACCGCGCTACCGGGTAATACCAGAGCCATTACACCAATCAATACCGCGCCTCCGCCAGCACCGGCCACGGCTGTTAATAACGAGGTTGCGGCTGATAAGAGTACCAGGCCATAAAACAAGGCTTCGTTAATCATGCTTTCTTACTGCTCCCTGAGTCCCTGATTTGCGCTGATCGGGATCAAAACGGTATAATCCGCGCGATTTACTGATCCGCAATTTAATTAATGGCTCCGGATTTACGTTCCGGACCGCTGAAGAAGGTAACATGATATGTATATTTGTGCGGCATTGTATAAATTTGTTGAGCTAAATGACTATAAAGAGCTCCGCGAACCTCTGTATCAAACGCTTATCGCAAACGATGTAAAAGGCACTCTGCTGTTAGCCCGTGAAGGCATTAATGGCACCATTTGCGGTACCCGCGAAGCCATTGACAACGTTTTGAATTACTTACGTTCCGATGAGCGTTTTGCTGACATTGAACACAAAGAATCCCCCAGTGACGAGCAAGCTTTTTACCGCACCAAGGTAAAACTGAAAAAAGAAATTGTCACCCTGGGCGTTGACTGGGTTGACCCTAAAAGCTCGGCCGGTACTTATGTCGATCCGGAAAAATGGAACGACCTGATTGCCGACCCGGAAGTGCTGGTTATTGATACCCGCAACGAATATGAATACGCCGTAGGAACCTTTGAAGGCGCCATTAACCCTAAGACCGATACTTTCCGCGAGTTTCCGGAGTACGTGAAGCAGCATCTGGATCCGGAAAAACATAAGAAAGTTGCTATGTTCTGCACCGGTGGTATCCGCTGCGAAAAGTCGACCGCTTATTTAAAAGAGCAGGGCTTTGATGAGGTTTACCATCTAAAAGGCGGAATTCTTAAATATCTGGAAATGATGCCGGAAGACAACAGTCGCTGGAATGGTGAGTGCTTCGTTTTTGACCAACGCGTTACCGTTAAGCACGGTCTGGAGCAGGGTGAATACGACCAGTGTTATGCCTGCCGCATGCCCATTACTGCTGAAGAAATGCAGTCAGAACATTACCAGAAAGGTGTCAGCTGCCCGCATTGCTATGACAAGACCTCAACCGAGCAAAAAGAGCGATTTGCCGAACGTGAGCGTCAAATTCAATTAGCTAAAGTGCGCGGTGAAAAACACATCCGCGACGGTAAACTTGAAAGCCTGAGTTGATTTAACTCACAGCGCCCCCATACTCCCTATGTAAGCATAAGCTGACAGTTATCGAGTTTAACTGTCAGCGTTATCGATTTTCATCGCTTTCTTTAACCCTATGATTCAACTATGGTTAAGGCATAACGATGATAAAGGAGGGTTTATGAAACAGTTAAGCGTTATTGGTTTAGACCAGAAAAAAGCAGAACAACTTGGTGACAAGCTCAATGAGCTACTTTCAAATTACCAAGTTTTTTATATGAATGTTCGCGGTTTTCACTGGAACATTAAGGGCGAGCGTTTTTTTGAACTGCACGCTAAATTCGAAGAGACCTACGACGATTTACTGCTTAAAATTGATGAAATTGCAGAGCGTATTTTAACTTTGGGTCAGCGCCCTCAGCATGCTTACTCAACTTACATCAAGAACAGCGAAATTGAAGAAGTTAAAGATGTACACGACGGTCGTGCCTGTGTAGCCAATATTCTGGATAGCTATCAGACCACCATTCGTTTGCAGCGTGAAATTCTTGAAATTTCTGATGAAGCAGGCGATGAAGGAACCAACGCGTTGATGAGTGACTACATCAAAGAGCAGGAAAAAACAGCCTGGATGCTGACGTCTTACATGGGCAATTAATCGCTCCGAGAAGTAACAATAAAAACGCCCCGGTATTCGGGGCGTTTTTTTATGTCGATAATGACTAGAAAGTGTAATTCAACCGAGCGTAGTAGTAACCACCGTTAATACCGAACGGGAAAGTTTCCCAGCCATATTTAAAGCCCGCATCAGAAAATGGTGAACCAGCACTGCCCCATTCGTCGGGGTAAGTGTCAAACAGGTTATTCGCACCAATACGAACATTTAAACTATCAGTAAAGTCGTAACCAATAGAAAGATCAGTTAACCACTTACCGCCCCACTCATGACGCACACCGGTAAAGGCTTGCCCTTCAACAGGCCCAAAGTAATTAAAGGCTAAATTCACATTCCAGGCATCACGAGTCCAGTCACCACTTAACGTTGCTTTCTCACTGGGTTGTCCCTCTTCAAGACGCAGGACTTGAGTGTCGTTGAAGATCTGTTCCCCCGGAATTAATGAAGAGACCGAATTCACCTGCTCTACATCGGTATTCATAAAGCTCATTGCGGCAGTTAAATTCAAATTGCCGTCCATAAACTCAGTCGGGTAAGACGCGATCACATCCAGACCTGTGGTTTTGGTGTCAACAGAGTTGGTAAAAAACTGAGCGGCGCCCAGGTTATTATCCTCCAGAATTTGGCCAAACTCCGCACCAACATCGGCCGTCAGAGATTCCGATAACACAATGCGATCATCAATATTGATTTGATAAAAATCCATGGTCAGATCGAAACCGTTGTTGAAACGCTTTATAAGACCCATACTTATGCTTTCAGACGTTTCTTCTTCCAGCTCGTTAATACCAAACTGACGTGCGACTTCGTCATCATTAGCAATGGTCCCGGTTTCTACCAGAGTGCCATTAACAATGTTAGTGGATACCTGACTGTAATAAATTTGCTGTACACCAGGAGCCCGGAATCCGGTCGATACTGTGCCACGCACAGAGAGGTCACTGTTGATATCATATCGGGCAGACAGTTTACCGGAAATATTGTCTCCGGCTATGTCATAATCTTCGTAGCGTAAAGCCCCGGCTAACAAGAAGTCCGGCGTTACATAGTATTCTGCATCGACATAAGCACCATAACTGTCACGGTCAGCATCTACCGCCTGGCTCGGACTAAAACCCGGAAAACCTTGTATGCCGGCTTCAGCAGGGTCACCAGATGGGGTTAGGATTTCAATGCTGGGATCATTAGCTCTGCCATAGGACCAAGATACCGGGTCACCTGGGTTAATTTGATAGCCGTCACGCCGCATTTCTAATCCCACAGCCAGATAAAGCAGCTCATTTGCGATATCAACCGTACCATTAAAATCTAAATTGAATGTCGTCTGCTCAAAGACCAGTTCGCCATCGAAAGCCTCTGTTGGTGTTTCGCCGTAAATACCGCCGTCCGGACTTGGTTCGTAGTACCAACTTACATTTGCTGAGTTTGACGAATTAAAGCCAAATTCATTTTTCCCGTAAACCACACTGGCATCCCATAGCCAGGCGTTAGGCAGGTCTCCGCGAATTCCAACAGCCAACGATTGATCATCCGCTTCGGTCTCTAGTTTCGGCAGAAAACCATCGGGGTAAATTGCTTCTATGGTTCTCGGGTGTCCGCGTCCGCGGAAGAAACCTGAAGAACCACCGTCACGGCTGGAGATACCACCAAAAGCATAAAGCTCTGTCGTTTCACTAAAGTTATAACCGGAGTTAAACCAGGCGTATAAGTTCTCCGAATCGGCATCACCAATATGCAGACGAACCACAGGGTCGCCGCTGGGCGATGACCAGTCTCCTATGAGCGATGCTTCAGCTGGAGACGCCCGGTTCGTCATTCCCCGGTCACGGTACTCCAACGTGCCGTTGAAAAAGCCGTTGTCTGACTCAACACCAAAATTAACGCCAATAGTATTAACTTCGCCATCACCCTCGTAAGTTTGACCTATTTCAGCGGAGACACTGCCGCCTTCGGAGCTTTTCAGCGTGATATTAATGACCCCGGCAATGGCATCAGAGCCGTATTGAGCCGCCGCACCGTCTCGTAGAATTTCGACACGCGCAACAGCGGTAATTGGAATGGCGTTAATGTCGTAGCCTGCCGAGCCTTTACCAATGGTTTCCTGAACGTTCACCAGAGCTTGTTGATGCCTGCGTTTACCGTTAACCAGAACCAGAACCTGATCCGGATTGAGTCCGCGCAGTGTTGCCGGACGAATGATGTCAGAACCGTCAGAAATGGTTGTGCTGGAAAAGTTAAAAGAAGGCGCACTCATTTGCAGGGCTTTACCGAGTTCAGTCGCTCCTGTATTTACGAGTTGCTCTGCAGAAATAATATCAATTGGCGAAGCCGATTCTGTCGCTGTTCTGCCATTAACCCGTGAACCCAAGGTGACAATGCGCTCCATAGATTCGTCAGACTCTGCATTAGCATCCGCTTGTTGCGCAAAACCGGTACCCGGGATTGCTAACGCTGCTGACATTGAAATGGCCAAATACCCAAGTTTAAAAGATGCTCTGCTCATAGTTCTGCCTTACTTTTGTTGTTTTTTTGTTTTAAACGCGACCAGCTTTTTAACAACTACAGCCATTTCATTGGCTTGGGAATATACCAGATGATATAAATCAATATTTGTAAGGAAACTTGCGGATCTGACAGAGTGCTTTATATTGATAGTTGTAAACACAACAAAAGGAAGACTTTATGACTCGTATCGTAGGTATTGTTCTATTAGTTGTTGGCGCTATTTTATTGTATTTCTCATATGAGGCCTCACAATCAATTGCCTCTAGCGTATCAGAAGTGGCTACAAATGAACCAACTGACAACACCATTTGGTATTTAATTGGTGGTGTTGCAGCAGTCATTATTGGTCTCTACGCGGTCATTCGCGGAAAGTAACCTAGTAAACGTAGTTAGCCAGACGTGTCGCCTGATACGTCTGGCAGTCTTAAGGCTGTAAGGGTAGCAAGTAAGCCAATAGCTCCCAGTACCCATAAAACGGCAGCAACGCCATAAGCAGCATCAACCCACCCCAGTAATAAACCAGCTAAAAGCACTACCCCCATCACGGTATTAGATACCGCCGTCAGTTGCGCCCGGTTATCTTGCGTTGCCATATCAACCAGATAGGTTTTTCTGCCAACTCGTGCTCCATGATGCGCAACCGCCGAACTGAATAAAAGTAATGCCGCAATCCACTGCGCGCCCAGCGCCTCAGGTATCCAGTAATAAAGTGCCAGCGCAGCCGATATTACCAAAGTCGACATAACGGAAGCTGCTGCCATCACATGGTGACTGGCAGAATCGGACCAACGCCCCCAAAAGCGCCCCGCCAACAAACCGGCAAGCCCACTCGCTAGCATTAAACTGCCCAGACTAGTCAGTTCGGACTCACCTTCGCGCTGAATTAGAACCACGATATAAGGAATAGCAAAAGCGGCGGCGACTAGTAACGCCCGCGAAATGACAAAGTGTCCAAACTGACGATCCTGCCACAGCAAAGACATTGATTTCAGTGCTTCGGTCAGCGCGTTACCACCGCCCTCGGTTGCACCGGCAACCTCAGGAATGCCCGCATAAAGTAGAGCCGCAACAAACCAGAGCACAACACCGGCACCTAGTAGTCCAATAAATAATGAGCGCTGACCTTCCATATCGGGTGCAAATATAATAACGAGTGCGGTTAACAGTGTGAGTAATCCGGCGGTGGAGGCTGCGACACCGGACATTCGTCCACGGCGCGTTTTAGATACCGTTTTACCGGTCACATCCTTATTCGCCACAGAACAAATGCCCCGTGACAAGCTAAATATTGCCAGTAAAACAACTACAGACCACCCCAGTGCAGATTCATCTAAAGTTGCTACCGCAAACAACATCGCCAGCAACGAGACTGCCTGACCGACACTGCCCGCAACCCAGAACCATTTGCGTACCGGCTGCTCACGGAGCTTTTGAGCAACAAAGAGCTGAGGTAATAAAGCCAGAGATTCCCTTAAAGGCACTAAAGCGCTAATAAACACCGCCGGAGCGCCAAGCGAACTCAACATCCACGGCAATACAAGGCGCGCGCTGACTAAGCTGTCACCCAGTTTTGTCAGAGTTAACGACAACAACATCAAAACGAATGAACGCGGTTGCTCGTTACAGGCAGACTCAGGAATATCTTTACAAACGCGAGCATCTTCGTCTTCAGCTAAGTAGCCGTAAACGCGTTCAGTCAGTTTTTTATCAGTCATGGCAAAGTGTTCACTTTAAGAAAGGTGTCGAAATAGATGCTGCCATACTTTATTCAACCATTCCACAAACTCAAACCATTGCGCTAAACGCTGCCGATCAATTTGATAATGGGCTATTTTTTCGTACTCTGTTATTAAGCGAACCGAGGCTTGGTCACTGAGTTCATTCACGACAATTGCACTGGCAATATCAAACAAGGGGTGGCCAATACCCGCGTACTCCCAGTCAATAATCCGGATAGGATCGGCCATTAAAATATGATTCATAGATAAATCGTTGTGGCATAACACCGGATAACTGAGCCAGTCCTCTAACAAGGGTTGCATGGGTACCAATTTCTGGCTCATTTGAGCAGCAACCGCCGAATTGACCGAACGCAACTGCTGCAAATAATGCTCGACCCGCTCAGACATAGACCAGGCCGGAATATCAACTCGTGTATTGTGGATTTTCGACAGCGTTTCAGCCAGTACAGTGGCTTTAATCAAAGGCGACAGCGTAACTTGCTGTAAAGACGGAGCCTGGTAGTAAGGCTGTAAAAACCAGCCTTGCTTAGCATCGTAAGCTAAAACTTCGGGGGCAAGAGCCTGTTGCGCCAGCTCTTTTTGTATAGATACTTCCAGCTCACGGTCAACCGCGAATACCTGTTCATAGCGCCAGCGTTTTAACACATAATCTTCTGTATCTGTTCGCAGTCGCAACGTCTGATTAGACTGCCCGGAAGCAAGCAGTTGTATTTCGCAGGGCCGGCCAATCACCCGGCTTCACTCGCAGATTTCAGCGAAATGTCATGGCGCCAGCGCCACATGGCATAAATCACCAGTATCAGATAAACCACGAACAACAAGGCGGTGGCGACAAAGCCTTTGCTGGCGTACAAATAAACGTAAACACTGTCGATAACCAGCCAGTACCACCAGGTTTCATACGCTTTTTTGGTAACCAGCCAGGTGGCCAGCAAACTGAATATTGTGGTGTAAGTATCGAGCCATACTGCGTCTGCGTCGGTATAAACCGAGAGTAAATAAGCAATGCCGGCAGCCAGAGGAACCAACCACGCCCATTGCAGCAGATGCCAACGAAACGGGTATTTCGCGCCATCAGGACTCTCCTTTGCTGCGCTTTGCTGACGCTGCCATTGCCACCAACCATAGCCTGCCAACGCAATGTAGATTGTTTGCAGCAAAGACTCCATATACAACTTACCTTGCCAGAACAAGACAGCGTATATAGTACAGCTGACCGCCGCCGCAGCCCAGCACCACTGGCGCTGATGTGCCGCCAGCACTAAATACCCCAAAGCCATGACTAAAGCCGTCAGCTCCCAGGGGGAACTGACCATCAACTGCTCAAGCCAGGATTCAAGCAAAGACTCAGGCATTATCCGGCCTTAAGTCTTTGTTAATAAACTTACAAACCAGAACATTCGAAGGCACATTCTGGAAAAGCATCTCCATTTCTTCACCCATAATGCGCATAACGTCCTGCATTTCACCAAATACTTGCGTACTCATGGTGTTGGTCAGAACCGTTAGTTCTGAATGCTGATTTAAACGCTCAATAAAATCTTTAATGGTATCCAGGTAATTTTCAGCCAGTGGATACAGCGACATTTCTACTGAAACTTGCATATTAAGCTCCCTTAAAACGATTTTCTGACAGTGATACCAAAGCGACGCGGTTCACCGTATTGGACGTAAGTTTCCGGCACATACTCCTTACGAGGGTCATTACGAAAGTAAAAACCGCGAGTTTCGTAGTCTTCATCCGTTAAATTACGACCCCATAAGCTAAAGTGCCAATCCTGATAATGATAGTTTAGCGCAAGGTGCAACACTGCCATGCTGTCCGCTTTTTGGTTATGAGAGTCAGAGAAGTAGAACTCGTCTTTCGCGTCGGCCTGAATCACCCACTGGAAGTTCTCGCCTAACCAACCTTCAAAGCCAATATTCAACTGGTAATTAGGCGCTTGCGCTTGCTCCCGCCCGGTCATATCGGTGCCGTCTTCGGTGACAAAACCTTCAATTTCGGTTTTTAACCAGCTGGCCGAAGCGAAAACCGCCAACCAATCCGTAAACTGGTTGCGAATTTCCGCTTCCAGACCGTAACCTGTGCCTTCAGCGGCGTTCTCAATGTAACCCACAAATGACTGGTCTCGGTTTACCCAGCCCTTGAGCTGCACATCGTCACGCCAATGGTAAAATGCGCTGACTCTTGAGGTTAAACGCCCATCGGCACTGCTGCCTTTTACGCCAAACTCGGTACTCCAGAGCGTTTCCGGAGCAAAGGTTGAGCGGTCTAACAAGTAGTTTTCTAATTCTTCCAGACCCTGATCTTCAGCTTTTCCTAAAGCTTCACCATTAACGCCACCGGCTTTGTATCCGCGCGCCAGAGTCGCGTACAGGTAACTGTCGTCAGACGCCTGATAGCGGACACTGAAATTACCACCCACCATGGTGTCTTCAGGTTCAGCGGTAATATCGCGACTGTCGAGGTAGTCATTGTCGTAACGTTCTACCCGCAAGCCAGTTATAGTACTAACCCGGTCACTCCAATGCTGAGTTAGCTCACCATAAATAGCAACGTGATTGCTATCATAGTCGCTGTTGAAAATGCTTGGCTGGCCTAAGTCCCAGTTAAAATAGTCACGTGTCAGCTGAACCGATTTGTCGTAATAGTACAAACCTAAAACCCATTCGCTATCAATACCAAACAGGCTTTCGGGCTCGTCGGATACCCAGCGAACTTCGGCGGTTTTGTCGTCACGGTCGCGGAAGTACGCGTCAAAAGCTGAGTATTCCCAGCCCGGAGCGATACCTTCATAGGTCCAGTCTTCGTCGTAAGCGTAGCCGGTGTCTGCATCCAGGTAGTTAACAGACATTTCCAGACGGCTGTTGTCAAAACCCAGGTAACTGAGCTGCAAGCGCAATGCCTGACTTTCTAAGCGGTCAAAACCCGGTTCATCGGACAAAGTTTCGCGGGTGTTGTCGAGACTAAACGCATCGTAGCCATTGTCGACATCGTTATAATGCAGAACCGTTTGCAGCAGCCAGTCTTTACTGAGCTCTGTATCCAGCTTGAAGCGCGCAGTGAGTTCGTCGCGCTGTTCCGTGTCATCACGCTCAAGATAGGTATTTTCAATGTAACCGTCTTGCTGAAACTGGCTGACCGAGAAGCGGGCATTACCGTGCGCTCCAAGGTTTCCGCCCATAGCAAGGCCGCCCATGGCTTCGGAATAGTTGCCTGCTGATAGCTGAAACTGGCCGTTAAAGTCGCTGCTCGGTGCGGTGCTGTCCAGCAACAATAAACCGGCCATAGCGTTCACGCCAAAACGTCCGCTTTGCGGACCGCGAAACACTTCCACGTGATCAATATCGAAAAGCGATGCGGCACTGCCTAATCCGCTGTAATCAATACCATCAATTATCAAACCGACCGAGGGCGTTACAGGATCAACAAACTGAGAGCGCTCGCCAATACCACGAATTTGAATAAACCGAGCCGTGGAAGTACCTCCCGAGAAATTCACGTTGGCCAAACTGTTCAGAGTGTCTTGTAAATGCTGTGAGTGACGCTGTTGCATCGCATCTTTATCAATAATAGAAACGCTGCTGGTGGTTTCATTTAAGGTGCGGCGGTGAAAGTCACCACTCACTTCAATAATTTCAATGTCTTTTGTATCTTGTGTGTCCTCTGCTGCAAAGGCAAAAGCGGGAACACTGGATAACGCAGCGGCAATGCTGGCTGCTAAGTATGAATTGATTATTTTCATGGATCATTTCCTCAAAACAAAGTCAGAAACGATCCGGTAAGGCTGTATTAGACGGGTTTTCTACCATCCCTACGCCAGTATTAACCGGATCAGGTTTTAAGGGTTCGCTAATGCATCTCAGCCGTTGCCGGCACCCCTTGGTAAAGCGGCGTCAGTATAACGCAGCTTGTTAGTTAAACAAATTTACTTTCAGTGCAATTAAATAAAGGACAGAGCGTCGCCGTAAAGGTTTTCTAACGGTACGTCTTTAGCGACAAAGTCGTCGCGAATAACGCGTATCATTTCAAAACGGCCAGCCATGTAAATTTCACACTCAGGCAGACTTTGCTCACGGGCCATAACCGCGTGGTGCACTAAACCAATAGAATAAGCCCAGTTGTTATCCGCGTCTTCGACCACCGGGTGATAATCAAAGTGCTCGTACTGGCTTGCTAAGCGTTCCAGTTCGTCATGCAAATACAGGTCGCTTAAGCTTTTTGCACCCCAGTAAAGTGTCAGAGGCCGCTCTGGCGACACACGTAAATGTTGCTGCAAAATAGAATAGGTATACGAGAAACCGGTGCCACCAGCAATTAACACTGCCGGCTTAGTGTTTTCCTGACGGTAAAACGCAATACCGTCCGGCGCATCAATTTCTAGTTCCCCATCGTCACGCACTTTATCCAACACTTCCATGGCATAGCTGTTGTCCGGCGTAGCACCAACATGAAGTAACCACTCACTTTTATTGGACGGGCACGACGCAATACTGAAAGGCCGCTTATCGCGTTCGCCCATCACCACCATAAGGTACTGGCCTGCTTTAAACTCAACCGCCTGCGGCAATTGTAAACGCACTTCCCACACAGCATCCGCCAACTGGCGCGAAATTTTAGCTTTACAGGTCATTTGTTGACTCATTCACGACTCCATAATATTCAGTTCGTCCCACAGCTCGTCAACACGCTGTTTTACCTCATCGCTCATGACGATTGGTTCGCCCCACTCACGGTCGGTTTCACCCGGCCATTTATTGGTGGCGTCCATTCCCATCTTTGAGCCCAGTCCGGAAACCGGTGAAGCAAAATCAAGGTAATCTATTGGCGTATTTTCGACCAGGGTCGTATCACGTGCCGGATCCATCCGGGTTGTCATAGCCCAGATAACATCTTTCCAGTCACGCGCATTTACGTCGTCGTCACACACAATCACGAACTTGGTGTACATAAACTGACGCAAGAAAGACCAGACACCCATCATCACACGCTTCGCGTGACCCGGGTACTGCTTCTTCATAGTGACTACGGCCAAACGGTACGAACAGCCTTCCGGTGGCAAATAAAAATCGACAATTTCTGGGAATTGTTTTTGCAGCAACGGAATAAAAACTTCATTTAAAGCAACGCCCAGCACCGCAGGTTCGTCCGGTGGACGTCCGGTATAGGTGCTGTGGTAAATAGGATCTTTGCGGTGGGTCACATGAGTCACGGTAAACACCGGAAACTCATCCACTTCGTTATAGTAGCCGGTATGGTCGCCATAAGGCCCTTCTGCCGCCATTTCACCCGGCTCTATGTAACCTTCCAGAATGATTTCAGCGTGCGCAGGTACTTGTAAGTCGTTACTGAGACACTGCGTTACTTCGGTTTTGCTGTCGCGCAACAAACCGGCAAAGGCGTATTCCGACAAGCTATCAGGCACAGGGGTTACCGCACCCAAAATAGTCGCAGGGTCTGCGCCCAAAGCAACTGACACCGGGAACCTTTCGCCCGGATGCTGCTGGCACCATTCCTGGAAATCCAACGCGCCGCCGCGATGCGACAACCAGCGCATAATAAGCTTATTCGGACCCAAGAGTTGCTGGCGATAAATGCCTAAGTTCTGACGTTCTTTATGCGGACCTCGAGTTACCGTAAGACCCCAGGTCACCAAAGGCGCAACGTCGCCCGGCCAGCAGTGCTGAATAGGCAGCTTGGTTAAGTCAACGTCGTCGCCGCTCATAACCACTTGCTGGCACGGTGCCTTTTTAATGCTTTTTGGCGACATACTCAGCACTTTTTTGTACTTAGGCAGTAAATTCAACGCGTCGCGAAAGCCTTTAGGAGGCTCAGGCTCTTTTAAAAAGGCCAGCAATTTGCCCACATCCCGTAAAGCGGTTACTGACTCCTGACCCATGCCTAAAGCCACGCGGTCGGGTGTGCCAAACAAATTAGCCAATACAGGCATATCATGGCCTTTCACGTTTTCAAACAATAAGGCCGGGCCTTGTGCTTTTAACGTACGGTCTGATATTTCGGTAATTTCGAGGTAGGGATCGATCTCTTGTTGGATGCGCTTAAGTTCACCGCGCTCCTCGAGGAGCGCGATAAAGTCACGCAGATCTTGATATTTCATACGCCACTTAACTGTTGCGTTGACGTTTCATCGATTCGAAGAATTCGTCATTGGTTTTGGTCATCTGCAGACGGTCAATCAGGAATTCCATGGCCTCAACTTCGCCCATTGGATGCATGATTTTGCGCAGGATCCACATTTTTTGCAGCTCGTCCGGCGTAGTCAGCAACTCTTCGCGACGCGTACCTGAACGGTTGAAGTCGATGGCAGGGAACACACGGCGTTCAGCCAACTTACGGTTCAGATGCAGCTCCATGTTACCGGTACCTTTAAACTCTTCGTAGATGACTTCATCCATTTTCGAGCCGGTATCAATAAGCGCGGTTGCAATAATGGTTAAACTACCGCCTTCTTCTACATTACGCGCAGCTCCAAAGAAACGCTTAGGTTTGTGCAATGCGTTAGCATCCACACCACCGGTTAACACTTTACCGGAGCTTGGAATAACGGTGTTATAAGCACGGGCAAGGCGAGTAATTGAGTCCAGCAAAATCACTACGTCTTTTTTGTGCTCAACCAGGCGCTTGGCTTTTTCAATAACCATTTCGGCCACCTGAACGTGACGGCTGGCAGGTTCATCAAAGGTTGAAGCAACCACTTCGCCATGTACAAGACGGTGCATTTCGGTGACTTCTTCCGGACGCTCATCAATCAACAGAACAATCAGTTCAGCATCAGGGTGATTCGCCGCAATAGAAGTTGCAATATTCTGCAATAGTAAGGTTTTACCCGCTTTTGGTGGCGCAACAATAAGACCACGCTGGCCTTTACCTATTGGCGCTGATAAGTCCAGTACCCGCGCAGTGATATCTTCTTTACTGCCATTGCCGCGTTCTAAGTGAAAACGCTCTTCCGCGTGTAGCGGCGTTAAGTTTTCAAATAAGATTTTATTGCGGGAGTTTTCAGGCTTGTCGAAGTTAACTTCGCGAATTTTCAGCAGGGCAAAATAACGTTCGCTGTCTTTCGGTGGGCGAATTTTCCCGCCAATTGTGTCACCCGTACGCAGGTTAAAGCGACGAATTTGGCTTGGCGAGACGTAAATGTCGTCCGGGCCAGCCAGGTAAGACGAGTCGGCTGAACGCAAGAAGCCAAAGCCATCCTGCAAAATTTCCAGCACACCACCGCCGTGAATGTCTTCACCGCTTTTAGCGTGAGCTTTTAAGATAGCAAAAATGATGTCTTGCTTACGTAGGCGGGCCATATTCTCAAGGCCCATTGAGTCCGCGAGCTGAACCAGCTCGTTTACGGGTTTATCTTTAAGTTCTGTTAGATTCATAGGAGGGTTTTCGAGTTATCGATTGAACACAAAGCCTTTTTTAATTTGACTCTAGAAAGTAAAACAATTGGAACATTCGGAATTCGCGAAGTGCGAAACCAGAAACAGACGTTTCATTTAAAAACAGGTTAACCGGTGGAGTTGGTGAACCCGTATGAACAGTTAATGAGCAGAAGTTATCACCAAAAAAGCGATTCGTCCAGTTTTCTCAACAAAAACGGCGCATAACACGCCGTTTTTTGACAATCATTAAATATGCTGGTCTAAAAACTCAGTCAATTGAGCACGTGATAATGCGCCCACTTTCGTTCCAACGACTTCTCCGCCTTTGAATAGCAATAACGTTGGAATGCCACGAATATTGTACTTAGGTGGAGTTTGTTCATTATGGTCGACGTTCAGCTTACCAATAACTAATTTATCAGCGTACTCGCTGGCAATGTCATCAAGAATAGGCGCTACCATTTTACATGGTCCACACCACTCAGCCCAAAAGTCGACTAATACGGGTTTATCGGAATTTATGACATCAGCATCAAAACTGTCATCACTTAGCTGAACTATTACGTCACTCATGGTACTCTCCGCTACTTTCTTCGCGTGGAAATATTAGAATAGTATTATTTCTGTTTTTGAATACAAGCGCAAACTGATATGCTTATAACTTATGACTAAAAAACATCTTACAGAAACTCGCTTTGCTGATTTGGCGCTTCACCCCAAAATCCAGCAAGCAATATCCAGTGCCGGATTTGAGTATTGTACTCCAATTCAGGCGTTAAGTCTGCCCGTTGCTCTGTCTAACCGCGATGTTGCTGGTCAGGCTCAGACAGGTACAGGCAAAACCTTGGCATTTCTGCTGGCTACTTTCAACCGCTTAATGCAGAACGAATCGTCCGAAAAAACCGAATCGGGCCCACGCGCACTGATTATGGCACCGACTCGGGAGCTCGCTATTCAGATAGCTCACGACGCGGATGCCCTCATTGAGCATTGCGGTTTGAAAATGGGCGTAATTTACGGCGGCGAAGGCTACGAAGGTCAAAAAGAACAACTGGCTGCACAACCAGACATACTGGTCGGCACCACGGGTCGTCTTATAGACTTTTATAAGCAGGATCTATTTAGCCTTAAAGATATTGAAGTTGTGGTGCTGGACGAAGCCGACCGCATGTTCGATCTGGGCTTTATTGATGACATTCGTTACCTGTTACAGAAAATGCCGGATCCATCCAAACGTCTGAATCTGCTGTTCTCTGCAACCTTGTCTTATCGTGTGCAGGAACTGGCGTACGAACACATGAATGCACCGACCAAGCTCGAAGTAGAACCGTTACAAAAAACGGCCACACGGGTAACTGAAGAACTGTTTTATCCTTCTAAACCCGAAAAGTTTCCGTTGCTACTGACATTAATAGAAGAAGACTGGCCGGATAAAGCCATTGTTTTCGCCAACACCAAGCACGGTTGCGAGAAAGTGCATGGCTGGCTGGTCGCGAACGAGCACCGTGCGGGTCTGTTAACCGGTGATGTTCCGCAGAAAAAGCGTTTACGCATTCTGGAAGACTTTGCCGAAGGAAAGCTCGACTTTTTAGTTGCTACCGATGTCGCAGCACGTGGTCTGCACATTCCTGAAGTAACCCATGTATATAATTTCGACTTACCGGATGACTGCGAAGACTATGTTCACCGTATAGGCCGCACAGGTCGCGCAGGCGCCAGTGGCGCTGCAATAAGCCTGGCGTGCGAAGAGTACGTATACAACTTACCGGCTATTGAAGACTATATTGGTCACACCATTCCGGTCACCAAATACGATGGCGATGCTTTGCTTTCTGATTTACGACGTCCGCGTCCAATTCAGCGCCGTCGTCGTCATAACTCAGGCGGAGGCAAGGGCAAACCTCGCGGCCGTCGCTCGGGACCTCCGCGCAACGCGTCGTAATATGCCAGCCAAAAAGCGCAAACTTGCTGCCATTGACATGGGATCCAACAGTTTTCACCTGTTGATGGCAGAAGTTTCAATGACGGGGTTCTTTCCTAAGCCCCGGATTCTTTCCCAGCATAAGCAGAAAGTTCGTTTAGCCGACGGCTTGAACGACAATGACAGCATAGACGACGCTGCCATTTCCCGTGGCATAGATTGCCTTACTCTGTTTGCCGAAGAGCTTAAGCGCTTCCAGCCTTTTGCAGTAAAAGCGGTAGCAACTGCGGCGCTGCGCAAAGCCAGTAATCAGAAAGAGCTTCTTGCACGCTTTGAGTCGACATTAGGCTTCCCCATTGAAGTTATTACCGGAGAGAGTGAAGCTGAATTCATTTATGCCGGGGTTTGTAGTGCGTCACAATGCCGGGATAAAGTTCTGGTTATTGATATTGGTGGTGCCAGTACTGAGGTTGTAGCCGGTAATGGAACTCAGGCCAATGTGCTTCATAGTCTGGATATGGGCTGTGTGGTGTTTCAAAACCGTTTCTTTAAAGGTGGAGAAATTAACCCGGATAATGTAGAGCTGGCCATTCAGGCCGCTACCAAACTTATTAGGCCCTACATCGCTGATTATCAGCAGCATGGATGGCTACGAGTTCTTGGCGCCTCTGGTACTTTTCGTGCACTTACTGAAATAGCGGCGGCAGAGAAACAACCGGGGCTTACTCAAATCTGGTTAAGTGAACTGATTCAGCGTTGTATCCGGCAGGGGCAAGTTGAGCGTCTGAATTTTGCCGGATTACGTGATGACCGCCGCACTGTTCTAATGGGCGGAATCACTATACTTTTGGCGGCACTGAAAGCACTTAGTGTGGACGATTTTGAGGTGACTACAGGCGCGTTACGCGAGGGGCTACTCGCGCAACTTGCCAATGAAATAACAGCTTAGCCTTTCTTCGTTGCCAGACGTTCAGCTACCGATTTTGCAAAGTAGGTAAGAATGCCGTCAGCACCTGCCCGCTTGAAACCCAGCAAACTTTCTTCAATAACGTCCTGACCCAGCCAGCCATTTTTAATGGCGGCCTGGAGCATGGCATATTCACCACTGACCTGGTACGCGAAAGTCGGCACGCCGAAGGTGTCTTTTGCGCGGCGCACAATGTCTAAATAAGGCATGCCCGGCTTCACCATCACCATGTCAGCGCCCTCCTGAATATCCAGTGCAATTTCCTGCAGAGCTTCGTCTGAATTAGCCGGGTCCATCTGATAGGTCTTTTTGTCAGCTCCCTTCAGATTGCCGGCAGAGCCGACCGCGTCGCGAAATGGGCCATAAAACGCGCTGGCATATTTAGCCGAATACGCCATAATTTGAGTGTTGATAAAGCCTTCAGCTTCCAGTGCTGAACGAATAGCGCCAATGCGCCCGTCCATCATATCCGACGGAGCCACAACATCTACCCCGGCCCGCGCATGAGACACCGCCTGTTTTACTAAAACTTCGGTAGTAATATCATTCACCACGTAGCCGCTGTCATCAAGAATACCGTCCTGCCCATGAATGGTAAAAGGATCCAAAGCAACATCGGTCATTACACCCAGCTCCGGAAACTCAGCTTTTATGGCTTTGACCGCACGCTGAGCCAGACCG
Organism: Idiomarina sp. H2; assembly: GCF_004364275.1. Taxonomy (NCBI): domain Bacteria; kingdom Pseudomonadati; phylum Pseudomonadota; class Gammaproteobacteria; order Alteromonadales; family Idiomarinaceae; genus Idiomarina; species Idiomarina sp. H2. The sequence continues at coordinate 221,060 of NZ_SNZY01000004.1, read as the reverse complement.
TTATCATCATAGGCCGCCTCAGCCATCTCCGACTTAGCCGAAGCAGGAGTCACCGGGAATAACGCGACCATAGGAATACCCAAGTCAACCAACTGAGCGCATTCTTGCAACAACAGATCTATACTCACACGGTCAACGCCAGGCATTGAACTGACCTGCTCACGCTGGTTCTCACCTTCGAGAACAAACATAGGGTAAATTAAATCGTCCACACTTAACTGGTTTTCTGCCACCAGCCGTCGGCTAAAACCGTGGCGGCGTAAGCGTCTTAGTCGTCTGCCCGGAAAAGTACCCTGATTTGTCATTCTTGACTCCTGATTGGTTACTGCACCGCTAATCTGTCACGGCCTTCATTTTTAGCCGCATATAGCGCGTCGTCTGCGGCTTTAAAAAGCTCATCTACATTATCAAAAATACGTACGCTAGTGGAGATCACCCCAATACTCAGCGTGATCTTAAGCAAACCGGCATCGGTTTTAAATTCGGTATTACGAACCTTTTCCAGTAACTGACTGGCAAAAATTTCAGCCTCCTGAAGGTCGGTTTCCGGCAAGATAATGGCAAACTCTTCACCACCATAACGACAGACAATATCAGCGGCTCGTTTAGCGTGTTGCTGCATCAATTTTGCTAACTGTTGCAGGATTTGGTCTCCGGCAAGATGCCCATAGGTATCGTTCACGGGTTTAAAATGGTCGACATCGATCATTAGTAACGCTAGCGGTAACTCGCGGCGTAATGTACGCCGCAGTTCACGTTCCAGATGCTGCTGGAAATAACGGCGGTTATACAAACCGGTCAACGGATCTTCCGTATTCTTCTGTTCCAGCTCTGTATTAACGTCCTGGAGCTCGCGCAGAGCAACTTGTAGCTCGAACGTACGTTCGTCAACACTTTCTTCCAGCTCGCGGTTATGACGTTGCTCGGCCTGCAGCCGCTCTTTACGTTGCTCGCTGTAGCGTACGGCAAGAACCCAGGACAACAGCAAAATTTCAATGCCTGAACCTATCATAATGGCATGACGCTGGATGAACATGCTGTCGATGATGCCTAGATACCCGAGAGAATTGACAACTACAGAAACGAGCAAGCTACACCAGGCTAAGGTGAAAATGCGGGCGTAAACAAAACCCTTACGCCACATATATACGCCCACAACCAGAAGAAATAAACAACCAGGTACAGCTAAACTCAACAACACATGAATGCTAACTCGATAGTTGGCGAAAATAGCAATTAGCAGACTCAAACCGGCAAGGAAGGCCATCACCATTAACCCTCTGCCCCAGGTATATCGGTAACGTTTTAGCTCAAGGAGCTGATAAGCAAACAAGGCAGCGGTTAGAAAGGTTAGACTACCGAATATAGGAATTCCTTTATCCTGTAAATACAGAGAGTCAGGCCATAAGTAATGAAAGCCAAGCCCCTCTAATGACAGCATCAACCCGGCAAAAAATAACGTGTAAAGCGAATACACACCAAATTCGGGCTCGCGCGACGCAATAAAACCGAAAAGATTATAAACCGCCATACAAAGCAGTACGCCAAAGTAAATTCCTTCGGCAATACGACGATTCATTTGCGTCTCGAAAAAACCAACTTCGGTACGTACAGCGATAGGCAGGCGCATAGAGCTTTGCGTATTGGTCTTGATATAGATTTCACCACCGATGTCATTGGGTAACGGAACAGCAAATTCCGAGGTCGGTATTGGACGCTCGTAGAAAGGCAAAGTGTCACCCATCCGGTAAGTTCTTACCCCCTCCGGCCTCATAATATAAATGGTCAGCTCATCAAGCAAAGGGTAGGCAATATGCAAAATACGGTCATAAGGCTTAGCGTCTAGCTTAAAGCGAAACCAATATTCATCAGTGGTGTAACCAAAGGAGGCGCGGTCTGTATTCAGTTTATGCCAGTCAGTTGAAGGTAAGTTTTTTGCGGTTTCTAAGTCCAGCTTTTGCTGACTGTTAGTGTACTCAATTGCCAGCTCTGACTGGCTTTCGGGAAGTATTTTCGCCGCAGCAGCGGATGCAGAAAAAAGCAGAGCCACTAGAGCCAAAAATAGCCACTGCAATGCACTTATCCCGGAAGCTTTAGTCACTGTTCTCTCCCAGCCCGAAAAACCGTTCCGTATTAGCATAGGTCAGCTCGGCTAAATGCTGTACCGACACATCAAGATAGTTGGCCAGAGCCTCTCCAACTATCGGTAAAAGCGCAGGTTCATTCATTTTAGGTCGCGGCTTCAGCCCCCGCGGTAATAAAAACGGTGCATCCGTTTCAAGTACCAGCCGATTCAGAGGCAGGTACGGCAAAGCTGACACCAGTTCCTGGTTACGCCGCTCGTCGCACACCCAGCCAGTAATACCAAACCAATGACCTCGCTCAGCATAACGATTCAGCGCTTCAGCGCCACCGGTAAAGCAATGAGTTAAGCAGGGCGTTGAGTCATCACAATTCTGGTTTAACAACTCTATTTGACGGTCAATGGCATCGCGTTCATGCAAATACAGCGGAAGGTTTAGCTCATTAGCCAGCTCAATTTGAGCAACGAATACCTCTTCCTGTGCCTCGCGAGGAGAAAAATTCCGGTTAAAATCCAGACCACATTCACCAATAGCCACAACATAGGGCAAGCCGGCCAATTCCCGTAACTGCTCTTTGTAATTTGCTGACGCCTCGCCGGCGTCGTGTGGGTGAATACCCACGGTCATCAGCAACTTCTCAGGAAACTGCTGACACAATTTAACGGCTTGCTCAGCCTCTTCAATAGAGGTCGATATAATCAGCTGCTTTTTCACATTGTCCTGCTCTGCACGAGCCATAACCCCGTCCAGATCGCTCAACAACCTTTTGTTGGTTAAATTCACTCCGGCATCAAACCACATCGTCGTCTTCCTGCTGGGTGGGTGTATACCAACGGCTAACTTGTAAGCCTAACTCAAACAACAACCACATAGGTATTGCCAATAACGTTTGGGAAATAACATCGGGTGGGGTTAGCAACATACCAATAGCAAACGCACCAACAATAATGTAAGGCCGTTTTTTAGCCAGCGACTCACGGGTACAGGTACCGGTCCAGATCAACAGCATAATGGCAACCGGCGTTTCAAAGGCAATACCAAAAGCAACAAAAATAGCCAGAATAAAGTCCAGATAACGGGAGATGTCGGTGGCAACCGTGACCCCCTCCGGCGCTGCACTGCTGAAAAATGCCATGGCAAGAGGCAGAACCACAAAATAGGCAAAGGCAATACCGGCATAAAACAGCAAAGTGCTGGTAGCCAAAAGCGGAATTACTAAGCGCTTCTCGCGACCATACAAGCCCGGCGCTATAAAGCCCCATATTTGCCACAGTAAATAAGGGACGGTAAGAGCCAGAGCCACGACCAAAGTTAATTTAAAAGGGGTAAAGAACGGCGCCGCAACGTCTGTGGCGATCATTTGCGAACCAACCGGCATGTTCATCAGCAGGGGCTGGGCGACAAAATGATAAATATCATTGGCAAAGTAAGCGAGCGCAGCGAACACAACCAGAATAACCAATACCGAGCGTAATAGTCGGCTTCTGAGCTCCAGCAAATGATTTAATAAAGGGGAGTCACTCATTACCTTTACCCACATCGGTTCCGGTTTTTTCTTTGGGTTCGGAATCTGGCTTAGAATAGGGTCGCTGAACCTCTTCTGCCGCACTTCTTAATTCGACTAGCGAGCGTTGCAGTTCCGGACTTAAATTTTCAAGGTCCTGACTCTCAGCTTGTTTCAAATGTTCGTGCAGCTCTTTAATACGCAGTTCATGGTCAAGCTCATTCTGTACTTTTTGAGAGTACTGCTTAATACTCGACAAGGTTCTCTGAAAGCCACGAATAGCCGAAGGCAGGCGCTCGGGACCAAGCACCAGCAAGCCGACTATCGCAATCAGCAATAACTCCCAGAAACCAATATCGAACATTTAAGATTTCCCGGATTTATCCGAATTGGACTTATCGTCATGTTCTTCTTTGTGCTGCAAAGAGTCGTCTTTATCTTTGCTGTCATCTTCGTCGCCCATAGACTTTTTAAAGCCTTTTACCGCATTACCTAAGTCTGAACCCAGGCTACGCAGACGCTTGGTGCCAAACAGCAATACAACAATGACCAACAAGATGAGTAACTGCCAAGGTGATACACCCATGTTATTTCCTACCGTTTAAGTTAAACAAATTCACTATTCTTTGTTTTCGGGCGAGTGCGCCAGGCCATAAGGCCCAGCAGTACAGTGACAATACCCGCTCCAATCGTCACTTCTGAAAGCTCAGTCTGGTTCCAGAGCAGAGTCGTACAAATTAAGCCGCTGCCGGTTAACACAGTCCAGAACAGCGACGTCGATGCTTGTCTTTGTGTTAATAACTGCTGCTTACGTAACTCTCGCTCGCGCTCATCAATATTATGTTGTTGACGAAGGTTTTCATACAACATCATTGGCATTTCCGGCAGTTTTTCCGCCCAGTACGGCGCGTTCTCTTTTACCGACCGCACAATCGCCCGCCAGCCCAGCTGTTCCTTCATCCAGCGTTCAAGGAAGGGTTTTGCCGTTTTCCATAAATCCAGCTCCGGGTACAACTGACGCCCCAAACCTTCAATGTACAACAGGGTTTTCTGCAGTAATACCAGCTGCGGCTGAACTTCCATCTCAAAGCGTCGCGCCGTATTAAATAAGTTAATCAGCACATGCCCGAATGAAATTTCCGCCAACGGCTTCTCAAAAATAGGTTCACAAACCGTTCTTATGGCAGACTCAAACTCTTCAATATTGGTGTGTTTGGGTACCCAGCCTGAATCAACATGCAGCTCCGCAACTTTGCGGTAATCGCGGTTAAAAAATGCCAAAAAGTTTTCAGCTAAATAACGTTTGTCGTCGCGGTTCAGAGTTCCGACAATACCAAAATCAATACCAATGTAGCGCGGATTCAATGGGTCATCTTTCGCCACAAAAATGTTGCCAGGGTGCATATCGGCATGGAAAAAACTGTCGCGGAATACCTGAGTGAAAAAGACTTCAACGCCCCGCTCAGCCAGTTTTTTCATATCTACGCCGCGGGCTTTCAGGGTGGCAATATCACTCACCGGAATGCCATCAATGCGTTCCATTACCATCACGTTGTGGCGACTGTAGTCGCTGTAAACCACCGGAATGTATAACATGTCGGAGTTTTCAAAGTTGCGCTTCAGCTGTATCGCGTTACCGGCTTCGCGCATTAAGTCCAGCTCATCCAGCAAGGTTTTGCGATACTCTTTAACCACTTCTTTAGGTTTTAAACGCCGCCCGTCGGGCAAATGGTGTGCAGCTACCGAAGCCAGGGTTTCCATCAATTCTAAATCCGCATTAATGGTCTCGCGAATATCCGGGCGAATAACTTTTATGACAATATCCGTTAGCTCACCGTCTCTGGTCTTCAGTTTCCCGGTGTGCACCTGAGCAATTGACGCTGACGCTAAAGGCGTTGTGTCAAAATCTGCAAAACAGTCATGGATGCTCTGCAAGCCTAAGGACTTTTCGATAATACGCTGTGCGGCATGACCATCGAAAGGAGGAACTTTGTCCTGCAGGCGTGCCAGTTCAATTGCAATATCAGGCGGTAATAAGTCGCGGCGGGTTGAGAGCATTTGCCCGAACTTGACCCACACCGGGCCCAGCTCTTCCAGTGCCAGTCTTAAACGCACACCGGCAGGCTTGTCTTTATGCTTATTAGGCAACCAGAAAAAAGCATGGCGGCCTAAACGGATAGTCCAGGGCAACCAACCCGCAGGGATAAGATCATCTAACCCGTAACTCAGTAGTGTTTTGGTGATTTTGTAAAAGCGGCGCGTCCGCATCATTAACCCTTCTTCTCACGACACTGGCGTTCAAGGCGCTCGATTTGAGCCCGCAGCTGTTGTAAATCGGTTTTAAACTGGTCAAATTCAGCTCTTACCGGTAATAATTTCTTCTCTTCGGTCAACACACCATGCACCCAGCGCTGCTGCTGTTGCCAATGTGTTTTTACCTGCTCACGGCTACGTCGCCACAGCTTTCCCAGCCAGTAGGCAGGCGCGTCACCAACGGTTTTCGCGAGCTCAGCTTCCCAGTCAACGTTCAGCGACTTAAACAAGCTAACCACTTGTTGCGCCAGCATGGGGTCACCATCAATATCCAGTAAGTCCGCTTTTATCAGCCGCGTGAGGTTAGCGGTATCCTGCAACTCCGGCAATACACCCATTTCTGTTGCAATACGGCAGTCTACTTCGCTGTCATCCGAGGTACTAAGCTGAACACCATGGGCATCAACACTCACAGTGACTTCAAAGGGCAGTTCCTTCAGATGAAAACGCAGGCGCTTACCGTCCAGCCGCTGCAAACGTTCCGCCGATTCCGGGTCACGGTGCAGCACATTGTTTGCTAACTTCTCGACCAACAAGATTGGAATAAGCGGTAATAACGTCATCAGAACTTATACCCTCGGTGCAGTGCAACCACGCCACCAGTCATGTTCTGGTAGTCGACTTTTTCGTAACCAGCTGCTTCCATCATTGACTTCAGTGTTTCCTGGTCCGGGTGCATACGGATAGATTCCGCCAAATACTGATAGCTGTCAGAGTCGTTAGCAACAACCTGCCCCATTTTTGGCAAAATGTTGAACGAATAAAAGTCGTACACCTGATTCAATGTAGCCGATACCGGCTTAGAAAATTCAAGAATTAGTACCCGACCGCCAGGTTTCAGTACCCGCAACATAGAGCGAAGAGCTTTGTCTTTGTCGGTGACATTGCGCAAACCAAAAGCAATGGTAATAACATCAAAGGTATTGTCATCAAACGGAAGTTCTTCCGCGTCAGCCTGCACGTAACGAACATTGCCAATAATGCCTCTGTCACGCAGCTTGTCACGACCCACTTTCAGCATAGCGTCGTTAATATCGGCCAGCATAACTTCGCCCTCAGCACCAACACGACGTGAGAACTGAGCCGTTAAGTCGCCAGTTCCGCCGGCAATATCCAATACTTTCATACCACGGCGAACACCACTGCAGTCAATGGTATAACGCTTCCATAAACGATGAATACCAAACGACATTAAGTCGTTCATAACATCATATTTTGCCGCTACCGATTGAAAGACATCAGCGACCAGGTTTTTTTTCTGATTACGGGCGACTTTTTGATACCCAAAATCAATGGATTCTTCGTTTTTATCGTTCATTCAACTATCCCGAACTGATTTTGTACTAGTGTACTTGATGATCACACCTGAGCATAGTGGTCACGACGCGGTAACCAACGCTCAATTAGCGCTTCCGCGCTTTGCGGATAATGCTCTAATACGTGCTGAGCAATATTTTGGGCTTCTGGTATTAACGCTTCATCGCGCTCTAAGTCAGCCACTTTTAATTCAGCTAACCCTGTCTGCCGGTGGCCTAGCAATTCACCCGGCCCACGAATTTCCAGATCGCGCTGTGCAATCACAAAACCGTCGTTACTTTCGCGTAAAACGCCCAGCCTCTGCTGTGCAGTTTGCGATAACGGACTGTGATACAGCAGCACGCAATGACTGGCTACAGAGCCCCGGCCAACGCGGCCGCGCAACTGGTGTAACTGAGCTAAGCCCAGCCGTTCCGGGTTTTCAATAATCATGAGCGACGCGTTGGGAACATCCACCCCAACCTCTATGACCGTCGTTGCGACCAATAAGTCAATATCACCCGCTTTAAACGCCTGCATTACCTGTTCTTTCTGCTCATGTTTAAGCCGGCCATGCACCAGGCCAATACTCAAGCCCGGCAATTGCTCCTGCAAGTCATTGGCGGTGTCTTCTGCGGCCTGACATTCAAGTACATCGGACTCTTCAATAAGGGTACAGACCCAATACGCCTGACGGCCTTCAGTGGCACAGACCTCCCGCACACGCTCCACAATTTGTTCCCTCCGGGTATCCGGAATGGCAACCGTGGTTACCGGTGTGCGTCCGGGCGGTAATTCATCAATAACTGATGTGGCTAAATCCGCATACGCTGTCATAGCCAAAGTTCGCGGGATGGGTGTTGCAGTCATAATTAACTGGTGAGGATGCACGCCGGCCTGAACGCCTTTTTCGCGTAATTGTAACCGCTGGTGCACACCAAAACGGTGCTGTTCGTCAATAATCACCAGTGCCAGGCGCCGATACTCAACATCCGCCTGAAACAACGCGTGGGTACCAACCAGTAAATGAATTTCACCCTGCTTTAACTGTGCCAGTAACTCCCGACGGGACTTGCCTTTAGATTTGCCACTTAACCAGCCCACGTTGATTCCTAAAGGCATCAACCACTGACTGAAAGTAATGGCGTGCTGTTCAGACAAAAGCTCGGTCGGCGCCATTAAAGCCACCTGATATCCAGCTTCAATGGCTGCCAGAGCGCTGAGCGCAGCAACCAGAGTTTTGCCTGAGCCGACATCACCTTGCACCAGTCGCATCATTGGCTGACCTTGCGCCATATCGCTGGTAATTTCTTTCACCACTCTTGTCTGCGCGCCAGTGGGTGAAAACGGCAACTGCTTTAAAAATGCCTCTTGTAACGCACCATTGCCTTTTATGGTAAAGCCCGCCTGAGCCTGTCGAGCCTGGCGTAACTGCAGCAAACTTAACTGGTGAGCAATAAGTTCTTCCGATGCCAGGCGCTGCTGCGCGGGATGCTCGCCTTGCTCCAGCAGTGCCAGGGGAACATCCACCGGCGGCCGGTGCAGAGTCAAAATAGCCTGCTCTAAAGAAAGTTGATGGGGTCTTAAATTTTCAGGCAGCAGTTCAGGTAAAGAGCCGGGCTGAAGATACGTCAGTGCCTGCTCGATGATCTTGCGCAAAATTCCCTGAGTCACGCCTTCTGTCATGGGGTAAACCGGCGTCAGAGTTTCCTGCATATTCAATGGCTCGCCAGCTTTGACCATTCGGTACTCGGGGTGAACCATCTCCCAGCCGGTCATGCCCCGACGCACTTCGCCAAAGGCTAGTAACTGCGTGCCTTGTGCGAATTGCTTTAGCTGAGCCGCGCTAAATTGAAAAAACCGCAGACTGATACTGCCGGTTTCGTCACTGGCCTGACAAATCAGCATGCGCTTACGGCCGTACTTAATATCGGCATGCCGCACCGTGACCAAAACATTGGTTGCCACACCGGCACGCAAATTTGCAACGTCGGTCACTTGGGTACGATCTTCGTATCTCAGCGGCAGGTGCAACAGTGCATCGCTGACAGAGGCTAAGCCCAGCTTGCGCAGCTTAACCGCAACCTTTTCGCCCACACCTTTAAGTACCGTCAGTGGAATGTGCTGCAGTCCTTTTACCGCCACCTTTGCTCCTTATCTTGCGCGCATCGCCAGCCACCAGGCTTCATCAGCGACAATTTGTCCATTTTCATCCAGCTCCGGGTAAGGCATATTCTTACGTTTACACGCCTTTGCATAAACTGGATGACCACCTTCAAATAACACCCTGTGCCGCTCTTCGGCGCTGATATGTGTTTTATCGTATAAGCCAGCCTGCTCTCGTTGTCGCTGCGCTTCATACAGCATCACCGCGCCAGCAACAGAGACATTCAGTGACTGTACCATGCCTACCATAGGAATCATTACGTGATAATCAGCAATATCCAAAGCTTCATCGGTAACGCCATACTTTTCCTGCCCCAGCAGAATTGCGGTTGGTTTGGTGTAATCCACTTCACGAAAATCCACCGAATGTTCCGAAAGGTGAGTCACTACAACTTGCATGCCCCGACCTTGAGTTGCCTCAAGAGCTTCACTAACGGTTTTATGATTATGAATTTTCACCCAGTTTTGACTGCCAAGCGCAGTACCACCCGACAAACGCGCCTTTTTGGTCAGCCATATGGCGTGCATTTCATGCACGCCTATCGCATCTGCTGAGCGAACCACCGCAGACAAATTATGGTTTTTATGCACGTTCTCCATGACAACAGTCAGGTCTGGCTGGCGTTTGTCCAACATTTGGTTAATTCGTTGATATCGTTCAGGACTCATTGCTTTTTTAAGAAAATAGGACTAGATATAAGCAGTATACCCGAGAGATTCGGTCAGAACTAACCCTATGCTTTACTCAGGATAATAAGAATAACAATGTCGTACTCCTACATTGCGCGGCAACCTATTTTAACCAGAGACCAAAAAGTTTTTGGTTACGAACTGCTGTTCCGCAACAGCACTGAAAACAGTTTTCCGAATATTGACCCTAACGAGGCCACCTCCAAACTGCTTTTGCAGCAACATTTACTGGGCGACATTCAGACGCTTTGTATGGGAAAGCAGGCGTTTATCAATTTTCATGCCCGTACTTTGCTAAATGACTTCCCTTCCTTTCTCAACGCCCGCACCGTGTGGGTAGAGCTACTGGAAACCGTGGGGGTTGATGCACCCTTGTTAGAAGCATGTAGCGCCACTCGCGCAAAAGGTTACCGAATTGCATTGGATGATCATGATTTTGCCGGGCAATGGGAACCTCTCATTCCTATGGTCAATATGGTGAAAGTTGATATCCAGGAGCAAGGTTTAGAGCTTGATGAAAAAATTCGCTTCTTTAAAGAAAAGGGCGTTCCACTGCTCGCGGAACGGGTTGAGACCAGAAGTGAGTTCGAACGTTGTTTAGAGCTAGGCTTTGATTATTTTCAGGGTTTTTTCTTCGAAAAACCGCAAATTGTCCAGCAAAAATCTCTCGCGCCTAATCGCATTAGTATGCTGACACTGTTGTCTGAAGCGCATAAAAAAGAACTCGACTTAGATACCATACGACAAGCCATTGAGCAGGACTTATCACTCACTTACAGCTTGCTTAAACTGGTCAACAGCGCTTTATACGGCGGCCGCAGGAAGATTGAAAACATCCAGCATGCCCTGGTCTATTTGGGGACTACCGAAATTCGCCGTTTTATCACTCTGATTGTTTTAGCTAATGTGTCAGCAGGGCAGCCTGAAGAGTTGACCATTAAATCGGTCACCCGAGCGCGCTTTATGGAATTGGTTACGGTTGAAATTCTTAACGAAAAGCACCGTTCCAGTGCTTTTTTAACAGGCATGCTGTCATTACTGGATATCATTTTGGGCGTATCTATGCAGGAGGTGCTTAGACAGCTTCCGTTGTCTTCAGAAATTACAAAAGCATTGAAAAGCCGCGAGGGTGTATGGGGATATCTGCTGCAAATGACCGAGCTTTATGAGCGCGGCGAGTGGGAAGCTCTGGATAAGCACCCGCTAAAACAAAAATTGAACGGCACCGATATTGGCCAGCTTTATATCGATGCCAGCCAGTGGTGCCGTTTAGCCCTATTCTAAATGCCCTAGCTCATCCGTTTACGAGATACTTCATAGATATCCGTACGACGATCCTTTTTATTGGTCACTGAGCCTTCATGGTGCAAATAACGCAGCTCATCCAGATTTAAGTCTGAGAACATTAGCATTTCCGTGTTCGGCGTGGTCTCCGACATGATGGCGTCATGCGGGAAGGCGAAATCCGAAGGAGAGAATACTGCCGACTGCGCATATTGCACATCCAGACTTTCCACTTCAGGCAAGTTGCCCACGCTACCGCAAATCACCACATAACACTCGTTCTCTACCGCACGGGCCTGAGCGCAATGTCGTACACGCAGGTAGGCGTTACGGGTATCTGTCCAGAACGGTACAAACAGAATTTCTAATCCTTCGTCCGCCATTATGCGACCCAGTTCTGGGAACTCCACGTCATAGCAAATTAAAATGCCAATGCGTCCGGCGTCGGTATCGAACACTTTAACTTCGTTGCCGCCTTCAATGACCCAGTCGCGCTTTTCGTGCGGGGTAATATGCAATTTGTACTGCTCTTCTACCGAGCCATCGCGACGACACAAATACGAGACGTTATAAATACTATCTCCGTCCTGCACCGGCATCGACCCGGTAATAATATTGACGTTATAGCTGACTGCCATTTGCGACATTTCACGCTTAAACAGATCGGTGTACCCAGCCAGAAAACGAATTGCGTCCATTTGCTGACTCTGGTCAGTTAGCCCCATTAACGGCGCATTGAAAAACTCCGGAAAGACGGCAAAGTCGCTTTGATAACCCGACAGAGCATCAACAAAGTATTCCACCTGCTTCAGCAACTCTTCTACCGACTCCACCGAGCGCATTTGCCACTGCACGGCACCCACCCGCACATTTTGAATACGGGTTGTCAGAATATTGTCTGAGGGCTCATACAGAAAATTATTCCACTCCAGTAAAGTGGCAAAGCCGCGTGACTTTTTATCTTCCGGAAGATACTTACCTAACAGCCGTTTTACGCTAAAGTCATTCGCCAGCTGAAAGGTCAGAATCGGGTCATAAATTTCGCGCCGCTGCACTTTGTCCAGATACTGGCTTGGCGTCAGTTCATTTGCATATTTGTGGTAATTGACAATACGACCACCAGCCAGAATGGCGCGCAGGTTGGCCTGCCGGCACAGCTCTTTACGTGCGTCGTACAAGCGACGCCCCAGACGATAACCGCGATACTCCGGGTGAATTAAGACATCCAGCCCATAGAGCGCGTCACCTTTTTTATTGTTAAGAATGGCCTCTCTGTGACCAATTAAGTCGTCATAGGCGTGAGGGTTAGAAAACTTGGTGTAGGCCACCTTAACCGTTAAGGCGACACCAACAATGCGGCCATTATCCTCCAGACAAAACTGACCTTCGGAAAAGTCCTTTATCAGCTTTTCTATAGTGAACTGGCTCCAGGAGCCACCTATGTCTGTGTAAACAGCATCCATTAATTCTTTTAACTGTTCGTAATCTTCCAGCCGCAAATTTCGTATTTGCAAATGCAGTTCATCGGGGCTCATTATCTTTATCCTGATCTAAAACAACTTTACCGACAGTCTACACGTAATTGGAATAAGGTTGCATCAGGATAATTAGCTGTATAAACTTCTGGACGTCCAAATAAAAACAAGAAGGCTGACACATGACCAATGCTTCGCCACAACCGGCTAGCGCTAAAGCGCTGTTACCTCTGGCTTTATTCTTGATCCTGTTCTTAGGAACCGGATTGTATTTTCAAAGCGAAGGGGTCGAATACGCGTTTTACCAATTACCCAGCCCGGTTGCGATTCTGCCGGCCATAGTCCTTGGTATTTTACTCAGTAAGCAGGCATTTGAAGAGCGCATCGAAACCTTCGTTGGCGGCGTTGGCGACAACAACATTATTACCATGTGTCTCATTTACTTGCTGGCGGGTGCGTTTTCGACGGTGGCAGAGGCAACCGGTGGGGTCGACGCGATGGTGGCACTTGGGCTAAATGTTATTCCGGCTTCTTTCCTGCTGCCCGGGTTGTTTATTATTGCCGGGGTTATCTCTACCGCTATGGGCACCTCTATGGGCACACTGGCGGCGCTGGCTCCGGTGGTTCTGGGCATTGGTGAAGCAACCGATATTAGTTTGCCGCTGCTGGCCGGGGTACTTGTTAGCGGCGCCATGTTTGGCGATAACTTATCCATTATTTCAGACACCACCATTGCCGCGACTCGTACACAGGGCTGCACCATGCGGGACAAATTCCGCGCGAACTTAAAAATTGCCATACCCGCGGCTATCTTTACCGTAATTTGGTTAGTCACTTACGACACCAGCCAGGTGCCTTTAGAAATTCCGGAAGCCAACTTATGGCTATCATTACCTTATTTCATCATTATTGTTTTAGCGGTTATGGGGCTTAATGTTTTTGCCGTACTCGGGCTTGGCATTGTATTAGCAGCCGCTTTTGGCATGTTCACTGTCGACTACGAATGGGTGGCTTTTAGTCAGGATATCTACGAAGGTTTTGGCAGTATGCAGGAAATCTTCCTGCTGTCGCTGCTCATTGGCGGCTTGTCGGCGTTAATTCGTCAGCAAGGGGGATTGGCTTTCTTAGCGGGTTTTGTCGAAAGCGCAGCGAATAAGGTCAGTAAACACAAGCAGCGGGCATCAGCTATTGGCGTGGCGGCCCTGACCGCTCTGACAAATCTATGCGTCGCCAACAACACCGTCAGTATCTTACTGGCCGGCGAAGTTAGTAAACGTCTGGCCAAAGTGGGCAATTTAGCACCGCGCCAAAGCGCCAGCTTATTGGATATTTTTGCCTGCGTTGTGCAGGGAGCTTTGCCTTACGGGGCACAGGCACTGTTGATGGGAGCCAGCTTTAAAATATCGCCACTATCGGTCAGTCTGCATACGGGGTATTGCTTTATTCTGGCAGCCGTGGCTATTGCCATTATCATCTGGCGCCGCCCTCTGGAAGACAGAGAGCCGACACCAGAAACAGCTTAATTAATAGGTACTGGGCAGTTCCATAATGCCGTCAATTTCGATTTGCGCGCCTTTCGGCAACTGCTTTACGCCGATAGCCGCGCGAGCCGGATACGGTTCTCTGAAATGCTTCGCCATGACTTCATTTACAATGGCAAACTGCCCCAGATCGGTCAGGTAAATCTGTACCTTTATCATGTCCTGCAGTTCGCCGCCGGATGCCTCACAAACAGCCGTCAGGTTTTTAAACACCTGCTCAGCCTGGGCCGTGAAGTCTTCACTAACAAGCTCCATACTTTCAGGAACCAGAGGGATTTGTCCAGAAAGGTATACTGTCGTACCAATTTTTACCGCCTGTGAATAAGTGCCGATAGCTGCTGGCGCTTTATCCGTTGAAATAATCACTTTAGACATATTACTTCCTTAAGCGCGTCACGCGCTGAACATCCGGCATCTTACGAATATGACGGATCACATCCGCTAAATGCTTACGGTTTTTTATCGTTAAAGCCACATCAATAAAATAAATGTTGGCATCAATTTCTTCGGTCTGCAGACCATCAATATTACAGCCCGTGGTTGCAATAGCCGATGTTAACTTAGCCAGCACGCCCTGATTATTGACAATTTCGATACGAATTTCAGAAATAAACTCGGCTTCAGGTTTATTATCCCACTCAACCGGGAAATAACGCCCTGGGTCATCTTCATGGCCACGAACGTTTTTACACTCACGACGATGAATAACCAAACCTTTACCCGGACTCACATGGGCAATGATATCGTCGCCCGGAATAGGCCGACAGCATTTGGCGAAACTGACCAGCAGACCTTCGGCGCCTTTAATTGAGAGGCTTTTCTGTGATGCGTTGTCATCTTTTATCGGCTGTAAGTCGCCTAAAAGCCGCTTCGCAATGGCCACCGACATCATATTGCCCAGCCCAATTTGTTTCAGCAAATTCTCGCGGCTATCAATTTTTGTTTCCTGCAATACCCGCTTAAATTCCGACTCTGGAATTTCGTCGTAACTGACCTGCCCGAGTGCTGAGCGAAGTAAGCGCTCACCCAACTGTTGCGCTTCGTCAGCTTCCTGACTTTTCAGGTACTGGCGAATTTTAGCCCGGGCTTTACCGGTTACCACAAAGTTTAACCAGGCAATATTCGGGCGTGAGTTAGGTGCTGTTTTTATCTCAACCGTTTGCCCGGTTTCCAGCGGTTTACTCAACGAATAAGTACGATGGTTAACTCTCGCACCAATACAGGTGTTACCAACGTCGGTGTGCACAGCGTAGGCAAAATCTACCGCGGTAGCGCCCTGAGGTAATTCGGTAATTCGGCCATCGGGACTGAACACGTATATTTCATCCGGGAATAAGTCAGACTTTACGCTTTCAATGAATTCAAACGAGTTGCCAGCGCTTTGTTGTAACTCTAACAAGCTTTGCATCCACTTACGCGCGCGCACCTGAGCCGTGGTGCTGGAATCGTCCGATTGTTTATACATCCAATGCGCGGCGACACCGCGGTCGGCCATCAGATCCATCTCTTCGGTACGAATCTGAATTTCTACCGGCACCCCGTGAGGGCCTTTCAAGGAGGTATGCAACGACTGATAACCGTTCGACTTTGGAATAGCAATGTAGTCTTTAAACCGCGTTTCAATAGGCTTATACAAATTGTGCAGCGCCCCAAGAACCCGGTAACAAGTATCGACACTGTCCACAATGACGCGGAAAGCATATATGTCCATGACCTGTTCAAACTTCACTTCTTTGGCCTGCATTTTCCGGTAAATGCTGTGCAGATGCTTTTCACGGCCAGACACCCGTGCCTGAATATTGTTACCGTCCAGGCGCGAACTGATTTCGCTTTGCACTCGCTCGGTAAACTCGCGACGGTTACCGCGGGCACGTTTTACTTCTGACTCAAGCAATTTCCCACGCCAGGGGTACAGCGCCCAGAAGCCCAGTTGCTCCAGCTCATTTTTAATATCGTGCATACCCAGGCGGTGCGCTAAAGGTGCATAAATTTCTAAGGTTTCACGGGCAATACGGCGGCGTTTGTCGGGGCGCAAATGCTGAATGGTGCGCATGTTATGGGTGCGGTCAGCCAGTTTAATCAGAATAACCCGAATATCCTGCACCATCGCCATAATCATCTTGCGATAGTTTTCGGCCTGAGCTTCTTCTTTGGAGTTAAACTGCAACTTATCCAGTTTAGACACGCCCTCCACTAAACTGGCAACAGTTGCCCCAAAACGCTCGGCCAGATCTTCCCGGCTGGTTTCAGTATCTTCAATAACGTCATGAAGTAGAGCCGCCATTAAGGTTTCGCAATCCAACCTCATGTCAGCAAGCAGGCTTGCAACCGCAACCGGGTGCGTAATGTAAGGCTCGCCGCTGCTGCGTTTTTGCGAACTGTGGGCTTCGTTTGCTACAACAAAGGCATCACGAATACGTTCCACCTGCTCGGACGGAAGATACTCACTAACCTGAGCCTTTAAGCCTTCAAATAAGTACACCAGTTAACTCCCCGGGTAATACCGGACTATGAATATACTTTCAGAATAAGGGGATTTGACGGAATTGCCAACGGCATTGATGCCGTTGGCGAACAGAAACTTTTATTCGATACCGCGTAGTGCATCTACCGCACGCAGTTCTTCAGCGTCTTGCTGCTTTTGAGCCGCCTGATCTTCAATATCAAGACGTTCGTTGTCGATAAGGCCTTGCTCTATTTCACGCAAAGCAATAACAGTTGGTTTTTCGTTTTTTGTTTCAACTAATGGCTCTTTACCATTGGCCAGCTGACGCGCGCGGCGTGAGGCTAACAAAATTAAATCAAAACGGTTACCAACACGGTCTACAGCATCTTCTACAGTTACGCGAGCCATGGTTTACTCCCAATAAAGCGTGAGTCGTATTTTTCGAAAGGCTAAGAATTATACGGAATTAAGGCCTATTATCCAAGTAATTCCTTCAATACGCTTGAATATCTTATTTGCTGATGCGGCATTTTTTGTCGCTGGGCTAAAACGATATGCTCCAGCGATGCCAGACTGTTGTTAAAGTCATCATTTACCAGTAGATAGTCAAACTCATGATAATGCGACATTTCTGCCTGAGCTTTTGCCATGCGCTCAGCAATAACTTCGTCGGAATCCTGTCCGCGAACACGCAAACGTTCCTCCAGAATTTCCAGGCTGGGCGGAACAATAAAAACCGAACGCACTTCAGGATGGTGTTCACGAACCTGCTGAGCGCCCTGCCAGTCAATATCCAGAAATACGTCTTTGCCTTCAGCCAATAAAGACTCTACAACTTTACGGGAAGTGCCGTAATAGTTGCCAAATACACGTGCCCATTCGTAAAATTCACCGGCATCAATACGTTGTTCAAATTCTTCAGTACTGAGAAAGTGATAATGAACACCCTGTACTTCTCCCGGACGCGGAGCGCGAGTGGTGGACGATACAGACACCTGCATAGACTGATCAGGATGCTTTTCCAACAAAGCCCGAATGAGGCTCGACTTCCCTGCGCCACTCGGGGCCGCAATGATAAACAAATTCCCTAACACCGGAGACGCGGTCATAACGGGTTCTCTTTTAAAAAACGGACGATCACTGTTGGCGCGAAATAATAACACGGTTTCACACCGCGATGAAAATTGAGTAAAGTATGGCTTTTAAGGACTGGTGGTATTACTTTGCAGACTCAATCGGCGCCTGTCGCAAAACCGTCTAAATTCCCCCTGCTGTTCGGCTTGCTCGTACTGGTATTGCTGGGGCTTAATTTACGTCCTTTGCTGACATCCGTAGGGCCGCTGACCGATGAGCTACAAACCATTACAGGTCTGTCTTTCAGTCAGGTATCGCTGTTAACGACACTACCCATTCTAATGATTGGCTTAATGGCCTTATTTGCCGGACGGGTGACAACAGCTTTGGGTTACCGGCAAGGTATTGGGCTGGGCTTGTTGATTCTGTGCGCAGGCCTTACTGCCCGGCTATTTGAGCCGACCAGCACCAGCATGATTACCAGCGCTTTAGTGGGCGGAGTTGGCATTGCGTTACTGCATATCGTTATTCCGGAACTGACCAAACAACAGTATTTGAATCGTCTGGGTATGGTCACTGGCCTTTGGTCTGCGGCACTCATGGGCGGCGCGGCGCTAGGTGCTGTCGCGACGCCATGGGCGGCAAATTTATTACCAGAGCGCTTTCAGGCACTAGGCAGCTGGTCTCTTTTAGCGGCGATAGTGCTGATTATTTGGTACTTACCATTTAACCGCACACCGGTTGCCAGCATTCCTCCCCGACATCTGCTATTGCGGGCTCACCGTTACCCCAGGGCTTGGCTTCTGGGTATTTATTTTGCCCTGGTGAATGCAGGATACGCCGGATTTATTGCGTGGATAGCGCCATTTTATGGTGAATTCGGTTGGCCCGCACAAAAAGCAGGGAATTTACTGGCGCTGTTTTCTCTGGTTCAGGTTATCGGCGCTTTGCTGCTACCGGCTCTATCGCGCACACAAGACAGACGGTTGTGGCTAACAGCCGCGGTACTTATTCAAATGGCAGGCTTTGCGGGGTTAAGCTGGTTTCCGACCGAAGCTCCCTGGCTATGGTCGGCACTTTGCGGCTTTGGCTTAGGTGGTGCCTTCCCGCTATGTATTGTTATGGCGCTGGACCATATCGATAACCCTGTGCAGGCAGGGCGCCTGGTTTCTTTTATGCAGGGTATTGGCTTTATGTTTGCCAGTCTAATGCCGCTGTTAACCGGATGGTTCAGAGACGTTTCCGGCAATTACAGTTTCGGCTGGCAGTTACATATTATTGTCGGCATTCTTATTTTGCTGATAACCTGGCAATTTAACCCTAATAGCTACCGTGGCCTGTTTAACTTGCGGGAATAATTCTCGCAATTATATCGTCGGCTAAGCTTTCCAACTGCTGCCGCGGAATTTCTCGCCTGGCCATGGTGCGCAAACCAATAATATTCGTCTGTAATAAAAGCCCCAGACGTTCAGGAGACTGCGAACTACCGATTTCTCCACGCTGCTGCGCCTGCTGAAACGCTTCTGTAAAAAGCTGTTCAAATTTATCAAGGTAACTTTGTACTGGCTCGCTAAACGCTTTGTCTTCGGGCGTAAATTCCAGCAAAGTTTTTACCAGCATACACGCCTGCGTAGGCGCACTGGTAGCTGTCATTACCGCAATATTACGAAGATACAGACTGATTCCCTGCAGCACCGAAGACTTTTGCGCTAAAGCTTGCTTAAACTCCTTTTCAGCAAGAGTACAGTATTCTTCAAGGGTCTCTTTAAATAAGGTTTCTTTATTACCAAATGCGGCGTAAATACTTCCTGGCCTCATATCCATTTCTTCCTCTATGTCTTTCATAGAGGTTGCGTGGTATCCCTTGCGCCAGAAAAGCATCAGCGCATTGTTAAGCGCTGTTTCCCGGTGAAATTTAGGCGTTCTGGGCATTATTTTTATCCTTAATTATTTACCTGGGAGCAAGTATAGACCTGCTTGTTGTTAATTTCACTTTAAGAAGTGTTAAGAAAACATGATCTAAATGTCTCGGGCTCCACTATTAACCCATACATTTCGTACTTAGAGGTAACACAATGGAAATTGTTCAATTCGGCTCTGATGATATCGAAAACACCTTAGCTAAAATGTCAGACGACAAATTAAACGACATTGCGTTTGGTGCTATTCAGTTAGACGCCAGCGGTAAAATCATTCAATACAACGCCGCCGAAGGTGACATTACCGGTCGTGACCCGGGTGCTGTCGTTGGCAAAAACTTTTTTAACGAAGTGGCACCATGCACCAACAGCCCTGAGTTTAAAGGACGCTTCGACGAAGGCGTTAAAAACGGCAATTTAAACACCATGTTTGAATATGTTTTTGACTACGAAATGCAACCGACCAAAGTTAAAGTTCATATGAAAAAAGCTTTAACCGGCGACACCTACTGGGTATTCGTTAAGCGACTATAAAGTGACAGACTCACTTCAGCAGCACCTTATTGTTACTGTCATAGGCGATCTTATCGCCGATGAACTTGCGCGTATGCGTCCGGCTGAAAGTGAGTACTGGAAGCGTCGCCAATGGCATGAAGACGACACGTTAGTGGCAAAACACAAGTCAACCAAAGACAATGGCGAGGATGACGTTGTAGTTGATTCGCTGGAACGACTGGCCTTAGCTGGCCGGGTAGTTCAGTTCTTTCATATGGGGGACAGCGGAGTGGAAGATTACCTTCTGCGCCGTAACAGTCTGGCTCAATGGGCTGAAGTTGTTCTGAAATCGCGGCAAGTTCACACCCAAAACTTAACAGTTACCACTTCCGGCAGCACCGGCCAACCCAAAGCCTGCGAGCATTCATGGAGTGCATTAGTTGAGGAAGTGAGAGAGTTTGTCCGTATCTTTGACAACGATTATGAGTTATCTCCAGTTCGTATTGTCGCTTTAGTGCCAAGCCACCATATTTATGGATTTCTGTTTACCGTATTGTTGCCACATCTTGTTGATGCGCCGGTTTTGCGTGGTTTTAAAGCTTATAGCCACGTTCGCAACGGTGGCTTACGTGCCGGAGATGTCGTTGTCGGTTTTCCTGAGTTGCTTACCCAGTTATCGTCAGAGATGCCGCCATTACCGCCCGGAGTACTTTTTATTAGCTCTGCCGGACCGTGCCCTGCCAGTACCTCGCACCAGTTATATGCCATAGGAGCAGCATGCACTGTCGAAATTTATGGTAGCTCTGAAACTGCAGGTATGGCTTACCGGAGTAAACCAGAAAACAACTACCGTTTGTTATCCCGCTGGCGCAGAAATACAGAAGACCATCAGCAGCTAATTGATAAGAAAACAAAGGTTATTTACGAAATACCAGATAATACCCAGTGGCATACAGAGGATGAATTCCAAATCACCGGAAGAGTCGACAAGGCGGTTTCGATACGAGGAATCAATGTGTTCCCGGCTCATATTGCTAAGTGTCTGCGTCAACACCCGGCAGTTGCCGATGCAACGGTACGCCCGATGAGATCCGACGAAGGCTATGGACTGAAGGCCTTTATTGTTTTACAGGAGAATATTAGTGAAACGGTAACTGAACAACGTGTTCAAACCTGGTTAAGTGACAGCCTCTGCGCTGCGGAAATACCGGAGCGAATTAGCTTTGGAGAGCAATTACCCATAAATTCCATGGGTAAGGCGCAAGACTGGAGTATCGATAACTCGCCAACGGGTAAGCCGTTAAATTAATTCAACGCACGTAATAACACATCGTCAAACCTCAGATCTGTTATTTGTGCAGATTCCAACGCTATTTTATGCTCAATGCCGTGCTGCTCTAACAACTGCCGGGTAGCCTGCAGGCAATTCTTATTTTGCTCTGCTGACAGCGTTGACATGAGTACAACGATAATTCCTTTTCCTAAGCAACCCGGAGTGTCGTAATCCTGAATGTTCTGACGGACAATTTTGCTGACGGCTTTTAACGTTTCTGCGTTATTAGCAACGCGCACGACCATGACATAATACTGATGCTCAGAATGAGCCTGGTATAAACTAAAGCGCCGTTGCAGAGACTGCAGCATAAGCCGTCGATTATAAAATCCGGTGTGCTCGTCATTGCCACCGGTTTCCCTGAGCTTGAGCTCAAGTTCTTTATAGTCGGTAATATTCTGAGTTGTACCAAAAATAATTTCACGCCCGGCTTCGTCAATACGATAAATCCCCGATTGCCTTAACCATCGAGTTTCACCGTCACCCAACATAATGCGATGCTCGACATCTCTCGCGCCTGACTGCTTAACGGCATTAATTGCGTCGGTTACGGCTTGTCTGTCTTCGGGATGAGTTCTTTCTAAAGTCAGAGCTAAGGAGGGGGTAACTTTGGACTTGTCCAAACCATGCAAATTGTACATGGTATCCGACCACTGCGATTGGCCAGTTTCTAAATCAAGCTGCCAATGCCCGAGCCCGGCAACTCGCTCAGCAAGCATTAAATTGCGCTGATTTTCTTCAACTTTCAGCTCCAGCATTTTTCTCTCAGTAATGTCCAGCATCTGCCCATTCCAGAGTGCACTGCCGTCGGCCTGTTGACTGGTTACTGCGTGCCCGTATATCCAGCTAACTCTGCCATTTTTAATCACCCGATACTCTTTCACCCACAAATATTGATAGCGGGCAGAGTTGTGCATGCTGCTCAAAACAGATTGTAAGTCGTCGGGATGAATAATTTCACTCAGCAATGTCACGTCATTTGCCAGTGACTCAGCCGAGCACCCAAAAATAGCCTCAACGCCCTGACTGACATAATTAAACTTCAATTGCCCGTCCGGTGAGCGTTCAAGCTGGTATAGCGCCCCCGGTACCGAGTTTGCTAAATGTTCAAGGTTAACCAGTTGTTTCTCATGATCCATAAATTGCAACATAACTCATTATCGATAAACATACGCCGCAATATTAACCCACAGACCAGAAACTAAACAGTAAATAAATGCAAAGTGACCCATTACAAATCTTTTTAAGTAGTCTATATATAAATAAATCATAATAAAAACAGGAGCTTTTATGTCGACCGAGAAGCGAAAGTGGCATTCAGCGATTTTACTGCCTGTCTTTCTTCCTGCGGTTATCGTTATAGCTTTACTGGTTGTAGGCACTTTAAGTGCCCCGGAAAAAGCCGGCGAGCTGTTTAGCTGGACTCTTGCTGGTATTACCGAAAATTTCGGTTGGTTCTACATGTTAGCCGTCGCACTTTTCCTCATGTTCATTATTGGCGTGGGTGTTTCGAGCTGGGGGAAAATTAAACTCGGCCCCGATCATTGCGAACCCGAATACAGTTTCACCTCTTGGTTTGCGATGCTCTTTTCAGCAGGTTATGGCATAGCCTTACTCTTTTTTGGTGTCTCTGAGCCCATACTACATTATGCCGAGCCCCCGGCTGGTGCGGCTGAAACCGTCGGCTCAGCTAAACAGGCGATGCAAATCGCTTATTTCCACTGGGGCTTTCACATTTGGGCAATTTACGGCCTGGTCGGTTTGGTTCTGGCCTATTTTTCATTTCGCCACGGCTTACCGCTCACCATGCGCTCAACCTTGTACCCACTCATCGGTGATAAAATTAATGGCCCCATTGGGCATACTATTGATACCTTCGCCATTCTCGGCACCATGTTCGGCATTGCCACCACGTTAGGGCTTTCGGTTATTCAAATTAATGCCGGGCTCAATTATTTATGGGAAGACATTCCGGTAGGAACAACCGTTCAAGTTATTTCTATTGGGGTCATCACGTTAGCCGCAATCGCTTCGGTCGTCGCAGGCATGGATAAAGGCATTAAGCGGTTGTCCCTGATTAATATTACCTTAGTGATATTCCTGTTGCTGTTCGTTTTCGCGGTTGGCCCGACCATCCATATTCTGGAAACCTTCCTGCAAAATACTGGCGCGTATTTGAGTGGCATTGTCGAGCGCACTTTCAACTTACAAGCCTATGAGCGCAGTGACTGGATAGGTAACTGGACTTTATTCATATTTGGCTGGACTATCGCCTGGGCACCTTTTGTCGGCTTATTTATTGCCAAAATCAGCCGCGGCCGCACTATTCGCCAATTTGTTTTTGGCGTTATGCTGGTACCAACTATATTCACCTTCTTCTGGTTTGCTGTATTCGGTGACACAGCACTAAATATGATCATGAACGAGGGTTACACCACCTTAATTTCAGAAGTTCAGGATAACCAGGCAATAGCACTATTTAAGCTCTACGAAAACCTGCCTATGACCAGTATCTTGAGCTTCCTGACAGTATTACTCATCATCACCTTTTTTGTAACGTCATCGGATTCTGGCTCGTTGGTTATTGATTCGTTGTCCTCTGGCGGCATGATGGAAACACCTATCTGGCAACGTGTTTTTTGGGCAAGCACCGAAGGCATTGTTGCCTCTGTCCTACTGGTAGCCGGCGGTCTAGACGCTCTGCAAACTGCCGCTATTACCAGCGCCTTGCCATTTGCGATTATTATTTTAATATCCGCGGCAGGCATGTGGCGCGCACTTATCATAGAAGGACACCAGTCCAATAGTCTTCAAAGTCATCGCCATTCTCATCGTCGCGGAGTCAATGAGGGAGCCGACTACTGGAAAAAACGTCTGGCGGGTCTGGTCGACTTTCCAAAGAAAGAGAAGGTACTTGAGTTCATCAACGGACCGGCAACAAAAAGTATGAAAAAAGTCCGGGACGAGTTAAGAGATCAGGACTGGCCGGCAGAATTCAAAGCTGACGAAGAACATAACCGTATTATTCTCAGCGTTGAGCGAAAAGGCGATTTAGAATTTGCTTACGAAATTCGTTTAAAAGACTATCTGTTGCCTGAATTCGCTTTAACCAACGATAAAAACAGAGAAGTTTACTATCGGGCTGAGGTGTTTCTCAGACAAGGTGGTCAGTCTTATGATCTCTATGGTTACGAGCAGACCGATATCATTAATGATGTGATTAATCAGTTTGAAAACTATCTGCACTTCCGTCATAACAGTCCCGGAGTTCTGCCCTGGGATCTTGAAAAACATGACGAAGACCTTAATGAAGACCTTGAGTCACAAAAGTAAAAGGAACGTAAAGAAGCCGCTCTTCGGAGCGGCTTTTTAGTGGTCGGACTGTTGATAGCAAGAGACATGTGCGAGAATAGCCATATTGTCAGTATGGAGTTTAACTATCACTATGGAACGTGTTGATACAAGCCCTCAAAAGCTAAGCCCAATGCCCAGCATGTTACTGCGTTCTCTGTTGACGTTACAACGCAGCGATGAGTCAGCAGCAGAGTCTGAAACTTTGCTCAAAGAGTATTCTATTCCTGCGCCAACAGCTAAGCACCTGAGTCGTTATCAACAGTCATTCGGTGGTTTCGTCAGTGATGTCCCTCTGGCCATGCTGTACTGCATTGCGCAAAGAGCTCATTTATCGCAAATGCTTGATGACAGCTTTCCATGGCCTGCGCCTGGTCTGGTTCATGTCAGTAATAAAATTGAACGCCACCAGGTTATTTCTGCGCAAGTGCCTTTTCAACTGGTCTCCAAAGTGAAAGTACCCAAACGTGGTCCTGATGTTTCTCCGCGCCGACTGCGGCCTCAGTTTGTGGTTGAGTTCTGGCAAAATAATGAGAAAGTCGCAACATGCTCGAGCGTTTATCAGGTTATGAGCGGACAAAACACCGGGTCAACGAAGAAATCGACGCCTCCGATAAAAGCATTTGAGCCGGAAGCCGGCTGGGAAAATCTCAGTCACTGGCAATTAGGCAGCGGTATGGGCAGACGCTATGCGCGCATCTCCGGCGACTTTAACCCTATTCATTTGCATCCGCTGGTATCACGCTGGTTTGGCTTTGAAAAACCAATTATTCATGGCATGTATATGATGGCAAGAGCTCAGGCTGAGCTCGAGCAACGTCAGCAGAAACCTGTAACTTATATTGATGTCACCTTTAAACGTCCGGTTATTCTACCCGCACGGGTACAGCTATGGGCGTCAGAGCAAGGTGATAAAACCAAATACGAAGTACGCAGTGCGGATCACAGCTCACTGAAATTGGAAGGGTCAGTTCGTTTCGACTAACCCTTCCAGATAACTTATTGGTGCTTATAGACTTTGCCGTCTTTCATCACGAAACTCACATTTTGTAATAGTGTGATGTCATCCAGCGGATTTCCTTTTACAGCAACAATATCGGCCAGTTTACCTTCCTCCAGATGACCAATATTTTCATTTTTCAGTATTTTCGCTGCTGTTTTAGTCGCTGACTGAATTGCTTCTGCTTCCGATACACCGGCCTCTACCATGTACTGGAATTCAAGCGCGTTATCGCCGTGCGCTGAAACACCACTATCGGTGCCAAAAGCAAAGTTCACACCAGCCTTATAAGCCTTAGCAAAAGTGTCCTGAATTTGGGGGCCTATGGCACGTGCTTTTGGTCTGACAACATCGGGGAAATAGCCGTCAATTTCAGCTTTCTTAGCAACAAATTTACCGGCCATAATTGTCGGAACCAAATAAGTACCATGCTCTTTCATTGCAGCAATCACTTCGTCATCCATGTAAGTGCCATGTTCCACCGAGGTGATCCCCGCTTTTACAGCACGTAACATACCGGCTTTGCCGTGAGCATGGGCTGCAACGTGAAAGTTATAATCGTTAGCAATATCCACCAGAGCTTTTAATTCATCATCGGTAAACTGTGGGTTATCGCCACTACTGGCCATACTTAAAACACCACCTGTTGCGGTAATTTTGATGAAATCAGCTCCATCTTTATAATGCTGGCGTACGGCCTCACGTGCGCCCTCCGCACTGTTAATGACACCGTCTTTTGGTGTGGGACGCCCCATGAGTTCTTCCTTCCAACCATTAGTAGGGTCGGCATGCCCACCTGTCGTTGCCAACGATTTGCCCGCAGAATAAATTCTGGGACCATCAACGACACCGTCATTGATGGCATCGCGCAGAGCAATAGTTACATTATAAGAGTCACCCGGATTTCTTACCGTGGTAAAGCCCGCATTCAGCGTTTTCATACCGTAATGCTGAGCAGTTAAAGCGAGATCGGCTGGGTTTTCAGTAAACTGTTTTATGTATGAATTCGGCCCGGACTGACCGTCAAGGTGCACGTGTAAGTCTATAAGACCGGGTAAACAGGTATGAGAACTCAAGTCGGTAATCGAAGCATCATCACCGGGTCGGTTCACTTTTACAGCGGTAATTTTGTTGTCAGTAACTTCAATATAACGCTCACCAGCCAGACGACCACTCTCACTATCAAAAACGTTTCCGCAGTGCAGCCATTCACCGGCTTGAGCGGAATGCCCGGCTAAAGCGACAGTCAATCCGATAGCTATCTTTTTCAGCATAGTTCCCCCTAATCTTCATTCTGGTTATTGTTCTTCTTTGATACTCCGAACTCTAACCAATTGCAACGGCAGCGACCAGCATTGAGACAAAAAGTCAGTCTTTGTCGATAGTTACCGGAATAGGGGTCCCCCAAAACTCTCTAATTTGTGCGTCGTTACTCACCAATGAAGCAAGCGTATAGTTGGACAGAAAGTCATAGAAGGTCTCTTTGCCCTGGTTAATCACATTTTTCAGCTCGCAAACGGGAAAAATAGCGCACTCGGGTTTATGGCAGTCGACCCAGTACTCATCACCTTCCAGTCGGCGTATGACTCTGTCCAGCCGTATATCAGCCGGTTCAATAGCCAGCAGGAAGCCACCATTTTTGCCTCGACGTGTTTCAATTAGGCCTTCTTTGCCTAGTTGATGAACGACCTTATTTAAGTGATTGCGGGGAACATTGAATATGCCGCTCAACTCATCAATAGTGGCGCGCTTCGTATCCTCTTTTGCAGCCAGATACATAAGAACTCGCAGACCGTAATCTGTGTACTTTTTTAATTGCATGGTGGCGCCCTTTTGCCTTTATTCGCTCTGTTGCTTAAATGTCATTTGACGGCCGCCGCGAGTGCTCAATATCAAACGCCCTTTATCATCAATATTCACTTGATAAACTCGCTCCAGAACACTTCTGAACTCTTGAGAGAGTTCGTTAGCCTCGCCATTGCAGGCCATTTTTGTGCTTCCGGTAACCCGAATTTGAGCTAGTTCTCCACCCATATTGTAGTTCCCAAAATAACGATTACAGCCATTAAAACCGGCAAGCTGGCTGTCTTTCAAAAACTGAATGGTTGCCGGCTTAGAATGTATCGCATGGCCTTCAAATTCAGAGAGCTCCCAGGTAGCCCCCTGAAGTAACCATTCGCTATCGCCACCGCAGCCAGAATACATGCGGTCAGATTCTTGTAAGTCGACCTGGTATGGATATAAACGTCCGCTCATCGAATCGCGACATAGTCTGTCAATAACAAGAAGATGTTTATCGGTCGTCGACTCAATACGCCATTCATAAGGTTGCTCAGAAACAACCTCCGCTGCGACTAAATCAATAATTGCTTCGCTCTCAGGAGTGGTCAGTGCCATATGCTGTGGATTTACCGCCACTTGCCAAAAAGGCTCATTACCTCTTGCCGTAAAGTGTTTGGGTAAAGTGCCTTGCTCAACACACAGCGGCATTTCCTGACCCCGCCAGGTAATATCGGCTTCGTTACCTTTATTCCAGACTTGAGTTAATGGATCTTTATCATTTGAGTAACGAGCTCCGGAGCCACTCACAGCCCGAGGTAACTCTTCCTGTTGCGACCCGTAACTTAACAGCACACCGTTTTCTTTTTGCAGTACACTGAGCTCGCTGGCACCACACTGGTAATATGTCGGCACTTGCTCTTCCGGAGTTAACAGAGCGCAACCTGACAGCAGCATTACAACGAGAATAGAGACACTTCCTTTCATATGTATCGCAGGCATACTTGCCATCCTTATGTTTTTAACCGTTAAGTTAGAATTCTATAGATCGCACTGGTAATTGCATTAATTCTTCCAAGTCTTTTTCGAATCTGCCGAAGGAGCGCCACAATAAAGAGCTAGATCAAAAAACACCGCAATCTATTATTGCGAATCATTCTTATTTTAATTATCATCCATCCCGAATTTAATTAAACTAAAATAACTTTTCAAAAAGATGAAACGAGTCCGTTATGAAGAAAACGATCTTAGCCAGCACCATACTGACCGCTCTTGCAGCTCCTGCTATGGCCAATAATGCCGTCGGCGATACTGATATCGAGCAAATCAAAATTATTGGCAGTAAAACAGATGCCCGCAATGTTGCCGGCTCCAGCGCTGTTATTGACGAAGAACAGATGCGCATTGAGGTTCCTAGCGACATTAACCAGTTAATGAAAACCATCCCGGGTGTTTATGTCCGTGAAGAAGATGGCGAAGGCCTGCGTCCTAATATCGGTATTCGCGCTGCGACAGCAGGGCGTGTCAGTAAGGTCACTTTGCTGGAAGACGGCGTTATGATGGCCCCGGCACCTTATTCAAACCCGGCGGCCTACTACTTCCCGACTACCTTCCGTATGTCATCCGTTGAAGTATTAAAAGGCGCTCCTTTACTGCGTTACGGCCCACAGACAACCGGCGGCGTTTTAAACCTGGTAACAACACCTATTCCAGAAGACTTTGGCGGACAAGTTCTGACTCAGTTTGGCGAAAACAGCAGCCGTGATATTCATGCTCATGTTGGTGGCACTGAAGATCAATGGGGCTTTTTATTAGAAACCGTTCAACGCAGCAGCGACGGCTTCAAAGAAATTGACCGCAGCAGCCGCGACGCCGGTTTTGATATTGAAGACTATGTTGCAAAACTTCAGTGGACTGGCGAGCGCCAGAGCCTGTTGGCCAAAGTTCAATATTCAGAAGAAGTCTCGAACGAAACTTATCTCGGTTTGACCGATGCCGATTTCGCTCAGGATGAAAACCGCCGTTATGGCCTTTCTGAAATTGATCAGATGGATAACTCCCACAAAGGCTACAGCTTAAACTATGCGTTTGAAGCGACTGATAATCTGACTTTTAATATTTTAAGCTACTACAACGACTATGCTCGCAACTGGTTCAAACTGGATGGCGGTAATGCATACGTCAGTGCGGCTAACAGCGGTGACGCCGATGCATTAGCTATTTTGCAAGGCACTCAGGATGAAGCCGGTCTGAACTACAAAAACAACAACCGAGCTTATGAATCTAAAGGCATTGAAGCTAATGCTCAGTTTGCTTTAGGGACTCATAACCTGGAAGTGGGTGTTCGTGACCACAGCGACGAAATGGACCGTTTCCAGCCGGTTGAAATTTATGATCAGGTTAACGGCAGCCTTGTATACCAGGCTGAAGTTATGCCTACTGGCGGTAACAACCGTCTGGAAGGCGCTGATGCAGTCAGCTTCTGGCTGACAGACCAGTGGCAGGCAACCGAAGACCTTAACGTCCACTTTGCACTGCGTTATGAAGACGTTGAGTCTTATCGTTACCAGTTTGCTGACACGGCTCGCGAGCAACTGGACAGCACACGTTCAAACGACAGCGACGAATGGTTACCGGGCGTTTCCTTCACTTATGACGTGAATGATAACTGGCAGGTACTGGCAGGCGCTCATAAAGGCTTTTCGCCTTTAGGCGGCGGTGCGAAAGACTTTCAGGAGTCAGAAACCAGTAACAACTACGAAGCCGGTGTTCGTTTTAATCAAGGTTCTTTCTTTGCGGAAGCCATTGGTTTCTACAGCGACTTTAGCGATACCACACAGCAGTGTTCAATTGCTAACCCATGTGACAATGGCGCTGAGTCGGGCTCTTATGTGCTGGGTGAATCAACGGTAGCCGGTCTGGAATTACAGGCGAGCAATACCTTTGAGCTTGGTCAGTTCCTTATGCCAGTTGATTTGGCTTACACCTATACAAAAGGTGAAATCAGTCAGGACAACGCGGTGACAGGTTTGATGGACGGCGATGAACTGAATGACATTCCGCAGAATACCTTCAGTGTTCGCGTTGCGCTAGATAACAACAAAGGCTGGGTAAACTATGTGGTCGGCAAATACATTGACGAAATGTGCGTCTCTGTTGGCTGTAACCGCGACAACAGCCGTTTTAACAAAACCGAATCACTGTTTGTGACCGACTTTGTCAGTCGTTATGAAGTCGACAACAACATGGCGGTTTATTTCAAAGTTGAGAACTTGTTTGATCAACAGAAGATTGTTGCTCGCTCACCACATGGTGCGCGTCCGAACAAACCTCAAACAGCCTCTTTAGGTGTGGAATACACTTTCTAAAAACCAATCCCTCCCTGGATTTGTTATGGCCCCATTCTTATGGGGCCATTTTTTTGGTTTAGCTTATTGAGCTAAGCTGATCAGGTAATCCGCTAACGCACCCATACCCGTTTTTTTAACACCCGCTTCGCGTTCTGCGCTTTGATTATAATTGGTGTTGGTGTTTACATCGTAAACGTACAGCTCGCCTTTTGCGTCCTCAATAAATTCAATACCGGCCACATCAATATCATTGGCCTTCAAAAATGCTTCCAGCGCAAAAATAATTTCATGGTCATTAAAGCGCTGCGTAATAGTGAATTTATTAGGCTGATTGTCATCAGCAGGCGCTTCACTGGTTGGGCAAAACGCATCATCCACACTGCACACATCGGCCGGGCATAACTCAAAGCCTTGCTCAGTATTAACATTAACCGCATAAACAAATTTCTGTCCGACAAACTCACTGCGGGTAATATGCGGCTGCTTTGGCTTAATGTATTCCTGTAACAGCCAGATGCCATCTAACGGCTCTTCATAATCATCGCTGTTTATGTAGCTCTTTAAGCCAGCAACATCATCAAACTTAATAACACCTAAGCCTTTACCACCGCGGTTAGGTTTTAAAATCAATGGCCACTCGGCAAATTTCTCAGCGGCCTCGGTCAGCAGCTCTTTCCCCACCACAGCCTGTGTTTTAGGCACGTTAAGGCCGGCTTTTTGTAATGCCGCATACTGCGACAGCTTACACACCTCCAGCGCCAGCACCCGGGTACCATTAACCACGGTTCTATTACTGTTTTCCAACCAGGTTAACGCCATGCGAGTCAGCTCCGGTGCAAAACGATGTCCTCTTGTATGCGAGGAGGCACTCATACGATTATAGTAAACCGCATCTTCCGGAAGCTCGGAAAAAGGTATAACCCCCGTATCCAGGAACCATTCTTTGGCTTGCACACCGCGTTTCTCAAACTCTGCTCTTAGTGGCACCAGCCACTCTTCATTTTCGTGCAGAATAACAATATCTCGCATGGTTACCTCTTAGCGTCTCAGCTGATGTATCAGCAGAACTACGACAATAAAAATAAGCCCTGACAACAATACCTGCCAGGGAACAAAAACGGCCAGTCCAAGACAACTGACTAAACCTAGTATGGATACCCATTTAGGCACAAAACGATCACTTTTTGTGACCTTCAATGCCGCTAAATTCGTGATGCCATAATACACTAAAACCGTGAAGGCACTGAACGACCATGCGGTCTTTATATCACCAATTGCGACCAGCACCAGCATGACAACACAAGTTAACCAGGTTGCCGATGGCGCCGAGGTTTGCTGGTCGTTTAAATTAGCAAAGCGCATGGGTAAGTCGGCGCGACGCCCCATAGCAAGAACCACCCGCGATACTCCCAAAATTAAGTTCAGGATAACCCCGCCCATAGCAACCACCGCACCAAGAGTCACCAACCATCGTACAGGTCCGCTCGGCAGCAAACTCGCCAAAGAGAAGTGCTCAGCCTGAAAGTCCGCTATGCTGGGAAAATGCAAGAGAGCGCTACCAACGCCCAAATACAGAAGCGTCACAACCGCCAGAGTTAAAATAACGGCCAGCGGAATAACCTGACGCGGATTTTGTACCTCTTCCCCCATAGTGGCAATACGTCCGTAACCTGTGTAGGCAACAAAAAGCAGAGCTGCCGCCTGCAAAACGTGCCACCACTCGACCAAAGCCCGCTCAACAACAACGGCGGTTTGTTGATGACCTGTAATAATAAAAGCCAGCAGAGCCACTATGCTCACCGTAACAATGGCTGCATTAACCCAGTTTGTGCGCTTAACGCCCCCCAGTACTAATAACGTAAATAGCACCAATACTGCGGCGGCTATCCACTGTGCTAAATATTCAGGTATTGCCGTGACATTCGTCACATACCAGCCTACCGCCAGCGCAGCGGTTGCCGCTGACGCACTTTTTGCTACTACGAACAAGCTACCCGCCGTTACGCCATAAGCCGGGTTCAAAAACCGATAACCATATTCATAGGTGCCGCCGCTTACTGAATGTGCGGAAGCTAACTGAGCCGAAGACAGGCCATTGCATAAAGCCGTTACTGCCGCAATGAGAATGGCCCATAAAACGGCACCACCGGCAATATCCGCACCAATACCCACACTAACGAACGCACCGGTACCTAAAATGGAACCCAGCCCTAAAACTATAGCTCCGGCCAGCGAGGTGGAACGCACGAGTTGTTGACTCATAGGTTGCCCTTTTTTCTTTCGTTGGTGATTCAGTCACTTCTCTATTATCTTACAGGGTAAAAGATGAAATGGATGTGACAAGACCACTTTAAGAGCTATAATCGCACGCTTTCATCTCCTCAAAAGGATCTGACATGAGCGACTTCCCAGCCTGCCCTGAGTGTAAATCAAGCTTCACCTACCACGATGGTACCTTATTAGTTTGTCCTGAATGCGGACACGAATGGTCTGAAAACGAGCCAGAAACAACTGACGATGCACCCACTTTTCGCGATGCCAACGGTGCACCACTGGAAGACGGCGATACTGTCACTGTCATTAAAGATCTTAAAATTAAAGGTTCATCATCGGTCGTTAAAGTCGGTACCAAAGTTAAGAATATCCGTTTAATTGATGGTGACCATGACATCGACTGTAAAATTGATGGTATTGGTGCAATGAAACTGAAATCTGAATTTGTTAAAAAGGTCTAAAATCGGATACCGGAAATTACTATGAGAACGCTTTTAGCTGTCTGCCTTGTTCTTTTTTCGTCATTTACTTTCGGGAAAAGTAATGAACAAACTGTGGTGCTTATTTCAATTGATGGCTTTCGTCACGACTATATTGAAAAACATGACGCCAAAAACATTGCAGAATTAGCTAAAAGCGGTGTGCGCAGTAAAGGGCTTATTCCTGTTTATCCGTCAAAGACATTCCCAAATCATCTATCTATTATCACCGGCCGTTATCCCACTAATCACGGCCTGGTGGATAATAATTTTTACGATACCGAACGCCAGCAAAAGTACAGCATGGGCGACGGCTTAGAGGACAGTAGCTGGATTACCGCTTTACCCCTATGGAACCTTGCCGAATTTCAGGGCGTAAAAGCGGCGACCTTTTTCTGGCCTGAGTCTGATGCCCGCATTAATGGCCGGACGCCCAGTTACTTCTATCATTACAGTACACCGGTTCCTAATAGCCAACGAGTAGACCAAATTATTGAATGGTTAAAGTTACCGGAGAAAGCGCGTCCAAGACTGGTTACTGGCTATTTTTCTGTCGTTGACACAATGGGTCATCGGTTTGGCCCGGGCGCTAAACAAGTGAAAGGTGCAGTTCAGCACGTTGATAAGCTTATTGGCGAGTTATGGCAGCGAATGCAAACGGAAGTGGATGCGCCGGTTAATCTGGTTCTGGTTTCTGACCACGGCATGGCGCCGATAAAGGCCAACAAGATGATTGATGTTAATGAGCTGAATATTGATGAAGAGCTTTTTAACGTTGTGAATGCACAAACTCGACTGCTTATTTACGCAAATGAGGAGACTTCGGACAAGCAAGTGGACTCACTCCGACAACGCCTGAACCAAATGGCTGATGCCCCCTTTTATACAGAATCGGAAGCAGCGTTGGCTCAGCGGCATTTCGTGAATAGCCCACGGGTTCCTGCCATTGTTTTAGCAACGGATGCTCCTACCAGCTTCGCTACACGGCCGCGTGATCAGTGGTCAGACGGCGGCACTCACGGGTATTACGGCACCCGCGATATGGACGGCTTTTTTGTTGCAGCCGGAACCGGTTTTCATCGTGGCCAGCAAATTGAGCGTTTTGAGAACATCCATATATACCCAATGCTGGCAGAATTACTCAATTTAGAGCTGCTCACCGAAATTGATGGCCGGGCTGACGTACTCCGGCCAATCTTAAAAGCGAATTAATTATCGTCAAGTTGCGGTGTTTTCATAAATATCGCAACTATTGCTGCAGTAATAGTTCCGACAACAAGGGCAAAGAGCATTGACTGAATAATATAGCTACCTAAAGTAAAATAAACTTCCGCTTGCTCTGCATCCATTCCACCTTCATTAACAGCAAAGTTACTAACATTTTCAAAATAATTAGGTGAAATAATAACGTGCGTTATCCACTGGCTAATCGGCGTTAAAATAGCCACTACAATGGCTATAATCAGGCCACTGATGAATCCCTGTTTCCAGGTCATTGATCCGTTAAGATCTTTTTCTCGTTTTTCTCTAAGCGCTAATACATAAATGCCGATAGCAATAAGTGCAAAGAAGTTCGAGTAAGTTGAATGGTAAGCAATGTAATTGTCATGAAGACCAATTAGCCTTGCTATTAATACCCACAACATACTGGCTATAATAAAAATAACGCCCCACTTTATTTCTGTTGTTCGTGTTTTAAGCATTCTGGATTACCCTTTTGTAAAGATCCCTAAAAACAATAGCACTATTAAGGGATAGTCTGTAATTATAGTCCCGTTTTAAACGAATTAATTCAGGAGGATTCCCGTGGAAATACCCAGCATGCTCGCTATCGTAGCTGCACTGTGGGTTGTTCTGGTCATAGCCGGCGCTTTTGAGGCCGTTCGCCATTGGGCACTTGTCCGTAAAATTCCAGTGCGAGTCCATGTAAATGGTACTCGGGGAAAAACCAGCGTTACCCGGTTAATTGCGGCAGGATTACGCAGTGGTGGTAAACGCATTTGTGCTAAAACAACTGGTTCTGCAGCAGCTATTACCGACCCGGATGGTCGCGAATTTCCTATTTACCGAATAAGCGGTGCAAATATTATTGAACAAATGCGCACACTCAAAAGAATGGCAGCATTAAAGCCTGAAATTGTGGTTATGGAATGTATGGCACTGCAGCCTCAGTATCAGTCTTTGAGTGAATTGCGAATGGTTCGCTCAACTGTTGGTGTTATTACCAATGCCCGTGCCGACCATTTAGATGTTATGGGCCCCGGTGAGAACGATGTCGCCTTAGCTCTGGCAGGTAGCACCCCACTAAAAGGCGACTTATTCACCGCAGAACGCGACTTACTGGATGTGTTTAAACATTCATGTAACGACCGTAAAAGTGAACTGCATGGCGTAACCGAGGACGAAGTTAACGCTATTACCGATGACACCATGAAGCGTTTCCGTTACGCAGAGCACGCCGAAAATGTTGCTTTAGCTCTGAATGTCTGCCAGCACCTTGGTGTTGACCGGGAGAAAGCTCTGGATGGCATGGTTGCATTAGAGCCGGAAGCGGGTGCCATGCAGGTTCTTCACGTTAACTACTTCAAGCGCGAAATTGTATTCGTCAACGCCTTTGCAGCCAATGACCCTGAGTCTACAGGACGCATTTGGGAAAATATGCTGGAAAAACATGGCGAAGAACGACGTAAAATTGTTTTGATCAACTGCAGGGCTGACCGCCCACACCGCTCTCAGCAAATGGCCGAAGACATCGTCAAATGGAGTCCGGCAGATAAATATCTGCTGATGGGCTCAGGAACCTTTATTTTCGTCCGTAATGCCGTGAAATACGGCCTTGACCCCGAAAAGCTACTTGTTATGGAAAATGCTGAGATGACCGAAATTACCGAAACTATTTTAGAAGAATCCGGCAGCAGCGCATTAGTTGTCGGTATGTGCAACATTCACGGAGGTGGCGAAGAAGTCGCTCGTTTCTTCCAGAACCGGGCAATCAAGGAGGAAGATTTATGATTGCATTAAACATTCTTGCCGTTGCCATTGGTGTCGGTTTATTTTTTACTTTGTTACTCACACAAACATTAGGTTTAGCCGCTGGCGGCTTGGTTGTTCCGGGTTATGTTGCATTGCAACTGACTGATCCTCTAAGCTTGGCTATCACGCTTGTTGCGGCGCTTATTACCTATCTAATTGTCAGAGTTATTGCCAGCTTCGCTATTATTTATGGGCGTCGCCAAACCATTATCATGATTCTTACCGGTTATCTCATTGCCGGCTTGATGGATTTATTCCTTGGTAACATTGTTAACTGGGTAGATTTGCAAATGATAGCAGGCGGTGGTGATGCACAGGCTCAAGTTGCCACTCTTGAATCTAGCTTTATGATGTCGATTATGGAAAGTAGCATCGTCGGCTACATTATTCCCGGGCTTATCGCTATTTGGTTTGATCGGCAAGGCGTACTGCAGACCTTATGCGGACTCGCAGTAACTGCGGTACTGGTCCGCTTGGCACTTATCATCATTATGCCGGAATCATTACAAATGTACGAAGCAAGCCAAGCATTTCAGATGCCAGGCTGGTAACAGGAGGACGAATCATGAGTAGTTTTACAAAGATTTATTGGCGTTCGTCGGGCGTACCAACCTGGGGACTTATTTTTCTTATCGTACTGTCAGTAATCGTTATGGTTTCTGCGGAAAATATAAAACAACGCGATCCCGTCGTTGATGACAATTACGCAACCATGGTTAATGCGTCAAAAATAATGCGTGAAGGTATGCAGGTTCTTAAACCGTTACGCGCAAAACTGGCTCCAATTAACCCGGAGTTCGACCCCCAACGCTCTGGCATGGTTGGTTTGGAAAACAGCATTGTTACCACTAACCATGGTAGTCGCGAATCCAAACAAACCACTGTTAACCCTAACTGGGCAGCGGTCGCGGTCAAATTAATGGCAGATGCTGGTGTGCAGGAAGGAGATTTAGTTGCAGTTACGGTATCAGGCTCCTTTCCGGCAATGAACCTGGCCGTCTATTCAGCTATCGAAGCGATGGGAGCAGAAGCGATTATTATCGCTTCCGCATCATCCTCGCAGTGGGGCGGAAACGTACCCAACTTTCTATGGCTTGATATGGAGCGAGAACTCCGCGAAGCCGGTGTCATCAATCTTAAACCCGTTTACGCTTCCATTGGAGGTATTGAAGATCGGGGTATTGGTATTCCTGAAGAGGGCATTACCTCAATACGAAATACCATAGAAAGAGCCGGTATCAACTTTATTGATCCTGCTAGCTACCAGGAAGCGGTAGCTGACCGTATTGCCATATTTCGTGAATATTCAACCGATCGTCAATACAAAGCCTTCATAAATGTTGGTGGTGGCGCGACTATAGTAGGCCCTCCCGGCATTGACGATATGTTCAAGTCTGGTCTTCAGAGGGACGCTCCTTCCAGAGCTTTTGCTGTCGACACCATCATGGGCTATTTCCTGCAAGAAGATATTCCGGGTATTCACTTTAGTGGCATTAAAGATATGGCCACACGACATGGCCTTCCGTTAATGCCACAAGAAGTTGTGCCCGTTGGCAATGGCGGTATCTATTCAGCAACCGTTTATAACCGCTGGTTAGCACTTGGTTTAGGCCTTGGTTTATTCGCCATGACCTGGCTTATCGTCCGCTCTGCACGCATCACTAGCTTGTGGCGCCGAACCGGCGAAAGCGGTAAGAGCACGAAACCGATGGTTTAATAAAACCAATCACAACGGGAGCAGGTTAACCTTTGCTCCCGTTCTTTAAGTCATAACAATGACAAATAGCCTGCCAAGCGTCTTCTGCACTATCCACAATCTGGAACAAATCTAAGTCGCATTCTGCAATAGTGCCTTCTTCTACCAGCAAATCGAAATCGATTGCCCGACGCCAAAATTCAGAGCCCACCAAAACAATAGGAACTGGCTCAGACTTTTTGGTTTGTACCAAGGTTAAGGTTTCGAATAACTCGTCGAGCGTTCCGAAGCCACCAGGAAAAGCAACTAACGCACGAGCTCGTTGCAGAAAGTGCATTTTTCGAATGGCAAAATAGTGAAACTGGAAGCAGTATTCAGGCGTTATATATGGGTTTGGACGTTGCTCATGAGGCAGTACAATATTCAGACCAATACTTTCTCCTCCGGCTTCCATCGCTCCTCGGTTCGCAGCTTCCATGATGCCGGGGCCACCACCACTGACAATCATCAGGTTTTCTTCATCGTGCTTAAGGTTGTGTTCAGTCGCAATACGTGAAAAGTCCATTGCCTGCTGATAGTAAGCACTATTTTTTAATGCCCGCTGGGCGCGCTTTAAGTTACCTTTTAAGCTGTCATTATCTGGTTCTTCTTCTAACGCCTGCTCGGCCATACGAGCATCGTGCTGCGCCTGTTCAGGCGATAAGAATCGAGCACTACCGAAGACAACGATGGTTGCGTCTATTTGATGCTTTTCCAGAGTTAACTGAGGCTTTAAATATTCCAGTTGCAAACGTACCGCACGCAAATCGTCCTGAAGTAAAAAATCATGATCGGCAAATGCCAGCTTATACGAACTTTGTCCTTCTATTTTTGCGATAGATTCTTCAGACTGCTTTGCTGAAATTAAGCGGCGTCGATGTAATTCATTTTCTGTCATGGGAAGTCCGTATACATGAATTTAATGGCAATCAATAGCGGCTAGTTTATCTTAAATACAAGGCAAAGCCTTTTGAATTATTCTTTCTCCAGCCGCATAGCAACCATACCGCTATTCTCTCCGGCTTCGTGAAAGCCAAGGCTTTTATAGAGTGACCGCGCCGGCGTATTTTCGGGGTATACATTCAACGTAATAAACCGCGTTTGCTGCTGCGCCCAGGCATTTCCCAGTAAGGCTTTTACAAACAACCGGCCCAGTCCTTTGCCTCTCACTTTCGGGTTAACAATAAGGCAGGCTATGTGAATACCGTTCTCGACTTTTTCATAAGCCTGGGCAAAACCAACCAGCTCTTCATTCTGGTAAAACGCAAAACTCCCGCGTTCGTTACCTTTAATCTGTTGCCAGATGGCCTCAGCCGGACTGCCATACCGAACTTTATCGCCAAACCACAGTCGGAACTCGGCGGCATTCTCGGGCCAGGTCAGCGCCACTTTTAACTCATTGATTTCAGCTTTCTTTAACATCGCTCTTCGTTTTAACAATGGGTTTCCAACGTAAATTAGCACAGAAGAAAACCTAACGTCGCGTTAGTTCACTAACTAAGGTAATGTAAGGCAAATAAAAAATGACCTCCTAAAAGATGCAACTAACGGCGCCATGCTAAGCAATACCAAACTGCACCAGCAACTCGCTTTACCCTTGATTATTCTCTCTCAATTACTGGGCACGTCCTTGTGGTTCAGCATTAACGGTGTCTGGCTTCCTTTATCGGCAGAGCATCACCTTAACGAAGCAGACTTAGGCGCTTATACCCTGGCTGTGCAGCTGGGCTTTATTATCGGAACTCTAACGCTGGCGTTAACCGGTTTTGCTGATCGTTACCGAGCCAGTCAGATATTTTTACTCTCGAGCATTGCCGGTGCGCTGGTTAATGCCCTATTTATTGTTGCAATTGATCACTCAACTCTCGGCTGGCTATTACGTTTCTTAACCGGACTTTGCCTGGCAGGAATTTACCCAATGGGAATGAAACTGGTGATATCCTGGGTTCCACGCTACGCTGGCAGTGCCCTTTCCTGGTTATTAGCCATGCTAACGCTCGGAACAGCGCTACCACATCTTATGCGTGGCATTACTCTGGACTTTTCCTGGGAAATTCCTCTTTTAACTTCGTCAATACTGGCATTGCTTGGCGGTTTATTAGTGGGCTGGCTTGGTAGTGGGCCTCATTTACCTAGCGTAGCGACACCCCACACGTTACGTTCCGGATTACGCGCATTAACCCAACCTAAGTTTCGCGCCATAGCAATAGGCTACTTTGGTCATGCCTGGGAACTCTACGCCTTTTGGATGCTGACACCCTTGTTGGTATTGCACCCATTAGCGACTCTCAACGTGCCGTTAGGCACAGTGCCCTGGCTGGCCTTTAGCATTATTGCTATTGGTAGCCTGGGCTGCATTGGCGGCGGTATCATGAGTAAAAAAATAGGCGGTTTACGCGTTGCCCGACTGGCTTTATTCAGTTCCGGTGCTATTTGCTTACTATACCCTTTAATGACAGCGCTTCCGGCAGGGTTTATTTTCGCTTTATTACTACTGTGGGGACTGACTGTTATCGCCGACTCCCCACAATTTTCGGCACTAGCCGCCCAGTTTGCGCCAAAGGAGAATATTGGCTCGGCACTGGCTATAATGAATGCCATTGGCTTTTCTTTAACACTACCGGCAATATGGCTAACCAGCAATTTGTGGTCTATACATAATGAATGGGTAACCTGGCTTTTACTGCCCGGCCCCGTTATTGGTTTATGGGCAATGCGTAAATTATCAGCATAGAGAAAAGACATGACGACAGAACGGAAAGACCAGCGTATCTACAAACACGGCATTTTCACCATTGTCGGGGTAATTGCTGCTTTAGCTCTTATTTTTCTTATTGCCAGGTTTGGCTAAGTGAGTACTCGCTACCCCTCACTCACCCTGCAATGTCAAAACTAAAGTACGGGCGCCACCATGATCTCTATGTTCACATAGGTATATACCTTGCCATGTTCCCATATTCAGACCACCTTCGGTAACCGGAACCGTCACGCTACTTCCCAGAATACTGGACTTTAAATGCGCGGGCATGTCGTCAGAACCTTCAAATGTATGCCGGTAATAGGGCGCATTCTCCGGTACCATTTCATTAAAGTGGCTTTCAAAATCCTGCCGCACTGTTGGATCAGCGTTTTCGTTGATGGTCAGGGACGCTGATGTGTGCTTTATAAATACGTGTAATAGCCCCACTTTAACCACGCCGAGTTGCGATAAAGCTTGCTCAACTTCATGAGTAATAAGGTGAAACCCTCGTGTTTTGGGCTTTAACTGAACTTCGGTCTGTTTAGTAAGCATATGTAAACCTATTTGCCGCTTATGAAAGCTTGCCATATGCTGACAGCATACAGAAAATAAAAGTATAACTTAAAGGAAGAATAACCATGCGATACTTAATTATAGTTTTTACCTTGCTATTCAGCAGCGCGGCTTTAGCGCAAGAGAGCGTAGAAGAGGCTACAACGAAAGCTGTTGAGGGCTTTCTTTATGGCGCCAGCATTAACGACCCTCAAGCTCACGACCGTTTCTGGGCAGATGAGTTAACTTATACCAGCTCCAGCGGTAATCGCTTCGATAAAGAGCACCTTATGTCCGGCGTGAAAAGCTCAAAAACCAAAAAACCGGAAAACGTCGAGGTTTGGTACGGTGCCGAAGATATCGAAGTAAAACAATTTGGTGACACGGTGGTTTTTAATTTCACACTAACCGCCGAAGAAGAAGGAAAAGTGACAAAATACTATTACAATACCGGCGTTCTTATTGAACGGGACGGTCGCTGGCAGGCTGTTAACTGGAACGCGACTGAAGTCCCTGAATAAAACCGATATAAACGCCGGGGGGTAGAAATGGCAAGAGCACACGCATTACATATTTTAGTTGAAACGAAAGATGAAGCCGAAAAACTAAAAGAGCAACTGGCCAAAGGCGCAAAGTTTGCTGAGCTTGCACGTAAGCATTCACTTTGCCCATCGGGCAAAAAAGGTGGTGACTTAGGCGAGTTTAACCGCGGACAAATGGTTCCTGCTTTTGACAAAGTAGTGTTCGGCAAGCCCACTCTTGAAGTGCATGGCCCGGTCAAAACCCAATTTGGCTGGCACTTAATTAAGACATTGTCTCGCAGTTAGCTGGCCGGGGCGGTGCTTGCCTCACCGTCCCACAACCATGTATCGCGGCCTTTATTCTTTGCCCGATATAATGCCTTATCGGCTCTCTCAAGACATTCATTAACGGTTTCATTTTCTGCAAGGCGCGCGCCGCCTATACTACAAGTTAACTGAGCCACAGGCTCAAAGCTTTTTTGTCTGACAGAGGAAAGTAAACGCTCACATAGTAATTGAGCATCTTTTACATTGGTTTGGGGACAGAAAATAACGAACTCCTCTCCCCCCCAACGGGCAACAACATCTGTAGCTCTCACTTCCTGACGCAGAACGTCGGCAAATTGCCGTAGAATTTCATCTCCTGCGCTGTGGCCAAACTCATCATTGACCTGCTTAAAATGATCAACATCGACAATCAACACGCAGGTTTCTCCCAGGTCTTCCACTCGTCTTTGCAGCTGCTGATTAAAGTGATGCCGATTATAAAGCTGAGTCAGAGGATCATGGCTTGAAGAATAGGAGAGTTCTTTATTGGATGCTTCCAATTGCCGACGCAACATTTCCAACTCATGATTCTGTTGCTGTAATTTCCAGTTCATTCGCCGCAACATTAAAAAATAAATAAACACTAAAACAAATACAATGCCCGTCACTGACGCGGCTTTCCAAAACAAGTGATAATCTGGTTCGTTCACTATTTTGACATTGCTCCAGCGCTGATAAATATCCATGCGGTGGCCATCATTAATTTCTTCTAACGCAGTATTTATTGCTGGCAACAAGTGTTCATATTGCTCAGTAACACCAACCCTTAAACGGTCTTCTAACAGAGCCCAACC
This sequence comes from Idiomarina sp. H2, assembly GCF_004364275.1. Lineage (NCBI taxonomy): Bacteria > Pseudomonadati > Pseudomonadota > Gammaproteobacteria > Alteromonadales > Idiomarinaceae > Idiomarina > Idiomarina sp. H2. The sequence goes on along the minus strand of NZ_SNZY01000004.1, from coordinate 177,505 downwards.
CGCTATTTTTAAGTTATTAAGCTCGGCCGACTGGATGTAACTATTCGCAGATAAAATGGAAGTAATGGTAAGGTCGATATCCCCTTTCGATACCGCTATCAAAGCGTCCTTTTCATTATCCATAAGACGGAATTCTATAGCGGGATAATAGCGCTCCAGAAATTCCACCATCCGGTAGCCCCGGGGCATCCCCAGTTTACGTGCGCCAATGTTGTCGACATCTTGTAGAAAAGGCTGATTATCGGTTGATACCAGAACATTCGGCGCGGAAAAGTATACCTCACTGAATTTTAGATACTGGGAGCGACTCTCTGACGCGTTTAGTATGGGTACTAAGTGGCATTTCCCTTGCTGCAGAAATTCCAACGTTTCCAACCAGGTATTAGTTGGAACTAAACGAAAATCCACATTGAGTTTGTCCGCCAGAATGGCCAAGTAGTCGGATGAAATACCAACGTGTTTTCCATCACGAATAGCTTCGTAAGGCAGCCAGTCCGGGTCTACGCAATAATCAATCGCCTCTCGCTGAGCTCCATGGGCCACTTTACTTATGATAACAGGCAGCAATAAAGCAATAACAAGTAGCAGTGAGACTCGGCTGAGGGCTGTCCTGATTGTTAGCATAGTTCATTAGTTGTGATTATTATTTAGTCACCACTATAAATTGACTTAGGTCTTTATACCACTAATTTAACTGGGCTGACTCTAATCGTTTTTATCCGATTCAACGGCTTTCTCGTCTTCAGGTTTCACATAAATAGCAATGCCTTCTCCGGTTTTATCAGTCAACCCAAAAGCCTTACCCACACTCACTCCTAAGCCCAAGTTACCAGAGTATTTCCCGGCACCGGTGCCGACATAAACAGAGTTACCTTCTTTTTCACCCGTTTTTTGAAGCAAAATTCCATTCGCCCCAACTTTTGCAGCTTCCTGTTTCAGGCGCTTTAATACGGCATCCATTTTCGCCTGCTCACCAAAGCTCCATGAGGAATCGCTGGTTGCTTCAATTAAGGCTATTTCCTCGTAGTTCTCTGGCTTTTCTAAATAGACTTTTACCTGCTCAGCTGAAATTTCCGGACGAGCATCCCCAATAAGCACTGAAGAAGACGGCGACGCACAGCCAGCCATAAGTACCATCAAGGCAAAAACTAAACCATAAGAAATTTTCTGTTGCATAATACGACTCTCGCTTTCAATTCCATCCTTAATCAATAGCACAGAAGTGGAGGTTTCACTCAACTCTTTCAATATCTTTAAAGAGCCGCAAAATGGAAAGGCTGGCGGGATGAAATTAAATACGGTTCTAGGCACTGTCGAAGGCAACGTCGGTAAAACTCGCAACAACAGTATTTCTCCCATCAGCTTTCGCCTGATACAGGTTTTTATCTGCCGTTTGCAACAACTTTTCAGCCGTATATTCTTTTTCACTTGCTCGTGACGTAGCGACACCAATACTGACCGTAACACTAATATCTTCGAGTAAAGCTTCGTTATTAAGCTTCATTACTATTCGGTTGGCAATATGTTCAGCTTGCTGCGCATCGGTTTTAGGGCAAATAATCAGAAACTCCTCACCACCCCAACGACCAACCAGATCGCCATCGCGAGTCTCCTCTTTCATGATATGAGCAATAGCGACCAAAACTTTATCGCCAACTATGTGCCCATATTCGTCATTAATACGTTTGAAATGGTCGACATCTAGCAATAATATCGACGTAGAGTGTGAATCGCGTTTTGAGGCGGCCAGCAGCGTCTTTAAAGTATTATCTAAGTGCAGACGATTAAAAATACCAGTTAGAGGATCAGTTACCGAAGTTTTTTGCAGTTGCTCATAGGCTCTGCGTCTGGATCTTTCGTAATAGCGAAATATAAAAATTTGCGCTGTTGCCACTTCAATAAAGTTGAAAAACGCACCCAGGCTTAAGTTTCCAGGCAGCCCCTGCCCAAGCAGTTGATACAAAAACCAACTGCAATAAGCAAATACCGAACCAGTTACCCAACTGCCGGCCTTCGGTCCAAGCAAAAAGAATGCTATCGGAGGTAAAATAGTGACCCACAGGAGTGAATAATTCCGCCCTTCGGCTACATGAATAAAAGCAAGTAATACAAAGATTAAGGTTGCGGTCACCACCCAACCTGCAACTTTAAAGTTACCGCCCCGGCTTACGTATAAATAAATAGCGGCAGCTAACAAAAAACCTGAGAAATCGAAAACAGCAATATCAGCAGCATCGAAAAGCGTAATATTCAGCAAGCCAATTAAACCGAAGTAAATCAGCATGATAAGTAAAACACTATATATCAGCGATACCTGATGATACCGAGGATCATCAGCGCCAATAGTCGGGTGGTATTTCCGCCAGTATTTCATAAGAGTTTTTAGCCGCTTTTTTTCTATGCTAGCGCGGTTTTGTAAAGATTGGAATGTGTATACTGAACCTACGAACACAAAATAGCGTATTAGTCGCACAGGTAAAACCTGCTTAAAACAGTGGACAATGGCTTTGCTTACGCGCAACCATGTCAATATTAATATTTACAACAGCCGAGTCATATATTTGCAATGAATAAAACTGCGTTCGCCGACCTAGCCAAATATATGGACTTGCTATTAGACGCCATTTGCGTTGTTAATAAGCAACACCAATTCAGCTATTTAAGTCCAGGCTCAGCGCGTGTTTTCGGCTATGCACCTGAAGAAATGATTGGTCGCTCAATGTTTGACTTTATGCACCCCGATGACCATCAGGCAACATTGACTGTCGCGCAACAGATCAACGCAGGCGAACAGATTGTTCACTTTGAAAATCGCTATATACGTAAAGATGGCTCTATAGTCTATTTGCTGTGGTCGGCGCGTTGGTCGGAACGAGATCAGATGCGGGTCGGCGTTGCCCGCGACATTTCCGAACAAAAGCGATTAGAACATCAACGTGAGGCTTTAATATCGCGATTAGAACACATGGCACTGACAGACCCGTTAACTCAACTGCCCAACCGCGCCTTATTTTATGATCGAGTGAGCACATCGCAGAAGCGAGCTGAACGTGACGATGTCGGCTTGGGGTTATTATATCTGGATCTCGACAAATTCAAGCATATTAATGACGCCCATGGCCACGCAACCGGTGACCAGTTACTTAAGGGAGTTGCTGAGCGGATTGCGTCTTCAATTCGTGCAACCGACACAGTAGCGCGGCTAGGTGGCGATGAGTTTGTGGTACTTATTGATGCTATTCCGACAACAGATGAAGGAGTCAATATAGTGCGAGCGGTTGCTGACAAAATTCGTCAGGCAATGCAGACACCATTAATGCTTCCGCACGGAGAAGAGGTTATTACCGCCAGTATGGGAATGGCTCTGTGGCCTAAACATGGCGACACAGTGGATGCTTTAATAAACCACGCCGATCAGGCTATGTATCAGGCCAAACGCGATGGCGGGAATAGACTGAGTGAATAACAAATGTAAGCAGCGCATCACCGCCGAGTTAAAACGATGATGCGCTGAATTTAGATTGAGCTACTAAGAAGCTTTCGTTTCACTGATATAGTCGTTAACGAACTGCTCAAGAACATTAAGTGGCACCGGACCACTACCCAGCACAACATCATGGAATTCACGAATATCAAACTTGTCGCCAAGCTCTGATTTCGCTTTTTCACGCAATTCCAGAATTTTATTCATACCAATTTTATAGGCTGTTGCCTGACTCGGCATAACAATATGGCGCTCAACCATTTTCACAGCGTCTGCCTTCGCGTTCGGCGTATTGTTTACGTAGAAATCGATACCCTCTTCACGAGTCCACTTTTTATCATGGATGCCGGTATCGACAACCAAACGCACTGCACGCCACAATTCCATAGCTAAGCGACCAAAGTCTGAATATGGGTCTTCATACAGACCAATCTCTTTTGGAAGTTTCTCGGTATAAAGCCCCCAGCCTTCGGTATACGCCGTGTAACGGCCATACTTTCTGAAGCTAGGAATACCTTCCAGTTCCTGCGCCATCGCAATTTGCATATGGTGACCCGGAATGCCCTCGTGATAAGCCAAGGCTTCCATCTGGTAGGTTGGCATGGAGGCCATGTCATAAAGGTTGGCGTAGTAAATTCCCGGACGTGAACCGTCCATTGACGGCTGCTGATAGAAAGCTTTACCTGCAGATTTCTCGCGGAAAGGTTCCACCGCTTTTACCGTTAAGTCAGCTTTAGGCTTATTGAGGAACAGTTCGTCAAGACGTCCACGCATATTATCGATAATAGCCGTTGCTTCATCCAGATAACGCTTGCGACCCTCTTCGGTACTTGGATAGGTAAAATCGTCACTGTTGCGCATGTGCACAAAGAACTCCTGAAGCGTACCGTCAAAGCCAACTTCTTTCATAATGCCGCGCATTTCTTCGTGGATACGCTCTACTTCGTCCAGACCAATTTGATGAATTTCATCAGCAGTCAGATCAGTCGTGGTGGTGCGTTTTAATGCGTTATTGTAAAAAGCTTCGCCATCAGGAAATTTCCAGGCACCATCTTTGGTTGTCGCTTTTTCTGCAATGCCTTCTACTGCAGTAATTAAGTTTTCGTAGGCCGGTTTTACCGATTCCAGCATCGCTTTTTTAGCCGAATCTAAAAGCTCATCGCGCTGACTGTCATCAATATCTAAGCCTTCTATTTTCTTAGAAAAGTCTGCCCATAACGCGCTGGGTTCACCATCATCAAACGGTGCACCGGTAATGATATTTTCGCTGTCGCTAATCACGTAAGGGTAAACGAATTTAGGTGCGATAATGCCTTTTTCAGCACGCAGCTGGAGATTCTCAGCCAGTTGATCAAATAACTCAGGCAGGCCATTAAGACGCGCAATATAATCTTCTGCGTCATCGACTTCGCTAATACCGTGCTGATTAATTAACAACGACGCAACGCTGGAGTGCATACCGAACATTTGGTTAACCGGATAGTTATAGTGACGCCATTTAAAGTCAGCAATGTCGTTTTCCAGCTTCTGCTTCATCAACGTCCAGCTAATTTTAGTCTGCTCATTAAGCTTAGACTCATCAATAGCCATTACCCGTTCCAGCTGTGCTTTCTGAAACTCTAGATCTTCTTTTGCGCGCTCTTCAGAGATATCGTCCCATTTATCCTGGTCATCTTTAATACCAAGATAAGACTGATACATTGGGCTGCGCATGACCGTTTTCATGAAAATATCTTCAAACAGCTTATTCGCCTTTTCCGATTCGGTTTGCTCCGCATTTTGGGTAGCGTTTTCAGTCGTCGCGGTTTTCGACTCAGCAGTTGCCGTCGTCGCTTCTTCTTTGGAAGCATCAGAGCAGGCCGTTGTCATTAACACCAGCGAGACCGCCAGCGCTATCTTTTTATATTCAAACATGTGTTCTCTCCTGTAAGGTTTCTAAACTTAATATCTGTTGTAGCACAGTATGTCAACGCAGGCACGACCGCAGGGTAAATTGTTAAGGCAGGCAGCGGCTTATTGCAGTGTATGTTCCCGGCAAGCCTCAATTTGCGCTGCGAGCAAGGGCTCACCTATTACCGGTTCAAGTGCTAATTGCACTTTTGGGATCAGTGCCTGAAACTCCGCCAGCAAAACCTCTTCGCTTACGCTTTCATTAAATACAAGTGTCACCTTTAAGCTTTGCGGAAAGCGCCGATAATTAACCTCGTGCGTTAGCCAGATAAAGCCTTCATGATCAAACTTTGCGGCTTCGCACATTTGAGTCAGTTCGCGGATTATCTCGCGCTCAAGTTTTTTATCCGTTTTTCGCATACAACAAACCCTTTTATTCAAGCTGTGGATAGAAGCAATCTAATCGCCAAAATCGACATTTATTATGTATAGAAAATCCCATTTTCTATACATAATTAGCCTTTCATGTATAATATTTTCGATTATTTATATATATTCCGACTCAGATACACAGAAAAGGCCAAAATCTATATGCCAGCTTCGCCACCATTTCTTCCGTTGGAAAACATTGAGCAATGGGAAACACGAACAGTGCTCAAAAGAACAGCAGAAGCCCATCGTTTTCTGGCTGAACTTAAAGGTATTGCGGCCAGTATTCCCAATGAAGCAATTCTTATTAATACGCTCTCACTTCAAGAAGCAAAAGATAGCTCTGAAGTTGAAAACATTGTAACCACTCATGACGAACTCTTTAAAGCGAACCTGTTTGAGGATGCGCTGGTTAATCCTGCCACTAAAGAAGTTCAGGATTACGCTATTGCTTTGAAACAAGCTTTCGCAACCGTGCGAAAAACGAAGACTATTCGTTTGCATGATATTCTGGTCATACAACAGCATCTTGAGCATAACAACGCAGGATTGCGTCGTTTACCAGGAACCGAACTCAAAAATGTAAACACTGGCAAAATAGTTTACACACCACCACAAAAAGCTGATGAAATCTCCTCGTTGATGGACAACCTTGTTCAATACATCAATGACGACGAGCTCTGCGATGCCGATCCACTGGTAAAAATGGCAATTATCCATCATCAATTCGAGAGTATTCATCCGTTTTACGATGGCAATGGCCGGACAGGTCGTATCGTCAATATTTTGTATCTAGTAGCAAAGGATTTACTTAATCTTCCGGTGCTTTATCTGAGCCGCTTCATCACACAGCATAAAGCAGACTACTACCAGCAACTCCAAAGTGTGCGAGAAACGGGAAACTGGGAGCCCTGGCTTCTTTATATTCTAGACGGTGTAATTGATACAGCTAAAAACACAATCGCATTAATTTCAGAAATGAAGGTGTTGATGACAGACGTAAAACACCGCATGCGAGATCAGTTGCCTAAGATCTACCGGCAAGATCTGCTCAACAATATGTTTCACCACCCCTACACCAAAATCGAATTTGTCATTGATGAACTTGGGGTTACTCGCATTACGGCGACTAAATACCTAGAGCAACTCGTCGAGCACGGATTTTTGCAAAAACAGCGCATCGGGCGCGCAAATTATTATATTAATCAGCCGTTATGCGCTCTGCTCATGGTTCGCGGTTAACGACCTAAAAGAAACCGGTGAGTTAAACATACACGTTGGGCTCGCCTATTTCTGCGATAAAGCACCTAATTTATTTCAGCTTTTCTTTGAAGTGACCGATAACCACTTGTATAAGGCGCCAACGCATATTTTGATTGACTTAAACCTAATCTACAATCAATCTCAACATAATATTAACAGGGTTCAGGGTGGCTATGAATATCTCAAAAAAACTTACTCTGTCATTCTTCAGTACAGTGTTTCTGCCCATCGTCATTATATCGACCATTCTGATACTTCAAATTCGGGATCAAGCAGTAGAAGACTTTGAAACCACGACATCTCGCGAAGTTAAGCAAGTTGATAACGCCATTCAAATTCTATTCAGTGAAATAGAGCAAAACCTGAATTTCATCGCCCAGGAGCCACTGATTAATCAGGCTGTCCCTAATGCACGTTCCTATTTGTCGAACCCTGAAGGAACGCAAATGGACTCATTAAGTGAGTCTCAAGAAGAAGCTGCCGTATTTAATTTCTATACCCGCTTCGCTAAAACCCATCCGAGACTGGCCTATCTTTACTTAGGTACAGCCAACGGCGGCTACATTCAGTGGCCACAAGGCCCGCTCAGCAAAAACTACGACCCAAGAACTCGCCCATGGTACGAAGCCGCCATGCAGGGAGAAGGTGAAATAGTGCGAACCGATGCCTATTACTGGGCTGCGGACGACGCCGTTATCGTCTCAACGGTCAAAGCTTTGAAGCAAAATGGCAAGCTTGTCGGAGTACAAGGCATGGACGTGTCTTTAGCTCAATTGACCGATCTCATCGCCGACGTCAAGATTGGAGAGTCAGGCTATTTGATGCTTGTTGAGGACACCGGAACCGTTTTAGTTGATCCTAAATATTCTGACAATAATTTCAGTAATATTGACGATGTCTATGACGGAAACTTTGCCCAAATAAGCAAGCAGTCTGACCAAAACCAAGTCGGCCAGATTGTTATAGACAACGATAATTACTTAGTTAACACTTACACTTCCGAGAAACTCGGCTGGCAATTTATTGGCTTAGTGAAAGAAAGTGAAGTGATGAATAGCGCCAACCAGTTAACCTGGGTCATTGTTGCTGTCGGTATCATTCTGATTATTCTATTTACCTTGCTTGGCTGGTACTTATCTAAAGTCATATCAACTCCTATCGTAAACGTGTCGAATAAGCTGTCAGAGATAGCCGAGGGCGGCGGCGATCTGACGCAACGGATTGAAGTTTCAACCAACGACGAAACACGCGATCTTGCAGACAACTTTAACCAGTTCCTCCTGTCCATTAACCGACTGGTCAAAGACATTAATAATGCATCTCTTCAGGTCAGCGATAGCGCAGAAATTAATAAGCAGTTGTCGGAAGAAATCACCGACTCCGCAGGAAAGCAGCAACAGTCACTGGAGATGGCGTCGAGTGCCGTCGATGAAATGGCTTCTGCAGCAGACGAAGTCGCCGCCAGTTGTTCACGGGCGGCAGACTTGGCCCGGGAAACACAGGATTCTGCGAACAACGGCGTTCGTATTATTAAGGAAAACAATGACAGTGTTGCCGAGCTGCGCAACTCACTTGAACAAGCCGAAACCAACCTTCAGGCATTGCAGGAAGGCAGTGAGTCGATGGTCTCTATCATTAGAACGATTAGAGATATTTCAGAGCAGACCAATTTACTGGCACTTAACGCTGCCATTGAAGCCGCTCGCGCCGGTGAACAGGGACGCGGCTTTGCGGTCGTTGCAGACGAAGTGCGGGAATTATCGCGGCGAACCGCAGATTCAACCACTCAAATATCGGATCAACTCGAAAACTTCAAGAGCACCTCTCAGTCTATTGTTGATGTCATGAAAGCCAATATTGGGCGTTCTCAGCAAGCCGCGGATAAAGCCGATCAGGCACAAAGTGAGTTTTCGGGAATTGTGCAATCTATCGCTCACATTAGCGATCAAAACGCACAAATTGCGACCGCAGCCGAGGAACAACAATCGGTAGCGGAAGAAATTAGTCGAAATGTCAGTGAGATTAAAGGTTCCGCCGATACCATTGCTGATGTGGCGCAGCGTGCCAGTGATAGCAGTCAGTCGTTGGAGCAGCAATCAAGCGCTTTATCGACACTGGTTAGGAAGTTTAAGACAGACTAAGTGATGGGGGTGGGTGTTGCTAAGCTAATTGGAAACCTTATAACGCGTACTTCGCCCACCGCCTTCTGTTTTATACACCACCAGCCCCTGTGCAACTATATCCGTCAAATGACGCGTCGCCGTTGCTTTGCTCACTTTAGCCACCGACTTATACTGCGATGCATTAATGCCGTCCGCAAAATCACCATCCAACAACCGGTTAAGCACCTTTTGCTGATTTGGTTGAATATTCTTGTTCACGTGCCGAGCCCAGAATTTTGTCTTAGCAACAACTCGATCAATTTTTACTAGAGCAGCGTCAATAGCCTCGTCCAGTGTTTGTAAGAACCAAACAAGCCATGGCGTTATATCAGCCCCATGTTTCTGAGTGTATTCCAGTATGTCGTAATAACCCGTACGATTTGCCAGAATCGCTTCGGACATCGCAAATAACCGAATACTTTGCCTGTCCGCCTGAGCCAGAGCTCTGTCGGTAAGCGCTCGAGTTATGCGCCCGTTACCATCCTCAAATGGGTGTATTGTCACAAACCACAAATGGGCAATAGCAGCACGTAACAAAGGGTCGTAGTGCGAGTCCTGCTGCGTTTCGTTGTACCAATTAACAAAGCTTTCGAGCTCTGTTTCTATATTGGCTCTTGGTGGGGCTTCAAAATGAACGGTCGGCCGTGTAATAGGCCCAGAAAAATTTGCATAGGTGCTTCACCGCGCAAAACGCCAGGCTCTACTTTTTGTATAAGTGATTCATGATGTTCAAACAACCACCTATGCCAGTTTAGTAGCCTTTCTAAGTTAATTGTCTCATCCAGGTCTGTTACTGCAGAGCGCATTAAACTGGCTAACCCTTCCGACGAACCATCTGTCTTTACCGGTGATTTGTCATTGATACCAAGTTGCCGAGCTAAGGAGGAGCGCACCGCGTACACATCGACTTTTTCACTCTCTATCGCCGACAATGCAACAATATTTGCCAGAAGCGTATCCAGACTAAACTCAGCGTTATTTTCAACCAGTGCAGATTTGCCCTTTAGTTGACCAAGACGATCGTAAACACCACGTAACAAAGGCGCCAGCTGTTGTTGCTGCCACACCATGTTCGGCCAATTTTTATGTTGCCAAAGCCACGCGGTCATACTTGTTGATTGCCTTATTTTGCTTGCGTCGTAAGCTGAATAGCAAACTTATTCGGCTCATATAATGAGCCAAATAGTAGGTGTATTCGACTCATTCTCCAAACTCGGGTACTTGTGTATTCTTTATCGACTAAAGCCAGTACGGAACCACATCGACTAAAAGGCTACCGGCGATTAGAAACATTACCGCACTGATTAATGCATTAATAATACGCCACGTTTTTGGTTTATTCAGTTTACTAGCGAGCTTTTTTGCAACAAATACTAGTGTATAAAACCACGTTGCGGAGGCACTTAAAGCTCCGGCCACGAACCACGGTCTATTGACTTGCTCAAGGCCAGCAGTAACACCGCCAACCAGAACAACAGTGTCTATATATACGTGTGGGTTTAAAAATGTCATTGCAAAAGCCATCAATAATGTGCTTTTAAGCGAGGTTCTTTTGCTTTCACTCTCGTCTATCGATAATCGACTTTCACCTTTTATTGCAGCTTTTAGCGCATTACTTCCATACCAAATTAAGAAAATAGCGCCCGCTAAGCTCAGCATTTGCCCCCAGATGCTTTCAATCGAAAATAACGCGCCAACGCCAAACACGCCCGCACCAATAAGTAGAATATCGCCAACAAAGCAAACGGTCGCCGCTGCAAACGGATGATTATTCGTTAGCCCGGTTTTTAACAGAAAGGCGTTCTGGCTACCAATTGCGATAATCAATCCACCAGAAATTACGGCCCCCATAACGAATACACTGACAAACTCAAACATTATCACTTCCTGCGTTGTTCTAATCGTTTAAGTCAACGATAATGGAAATTATCGTCAGTTTAATATAAAGAAACAAATAGTCAATATAATGACCGATAAAGATAAAACAGCTATTAACGAAGCTATCGCAAAACGCGTTTACACCTTTCGTAAGCAATACGGAATGTCCCTTGATGAGCTGGCTAAAAATGCCGAAATCAGCAAGGGGATGCTAGTGCAAATAGAAAAAGGGCGTGCAAACCCAAGCATCGGAATTCTATGTAAATTAGCCAATGCACTTGCCGTTTCTGTGGCGGATATCGTAGCTGTATCAGACGACCCGAAAGTAACGATTCGACAGCCTCAGGACATTCCGACACTCTGGAATGGTGATCATGGGGGGACTGCTCGACTGCTTGCAGGTTCAAAGGGCACAATCATGATCGAGTTATGGCGATGGTCTATGTTTCCCAAAGAACAATTTGTATCTGAGGCGCACTCTAAAGAAACCATTGAACTCATTCACGTTGAGGGAGGTTGTTTAGACGTTTTGGTGAATGGAGAAACTTATACTTTATCGGCAGGTGACTCAATGACCGCCGAAATGGACGTTGCGCACACCTACCAAAACAGCACTAACGAACCCGTTCACTTCACAATGACGGTCTACGAAAAGTCGAGGTAGAGGTCTCTTTGCCAACTTCCTGTTGAAATTTTAACCACTCACCCCCACTTATTAATTTAAGGCAAGGAGCTGGCTCGTACCTCGCTGATACATTGGTCGAAATTCCCACGAGGACTATCACATGGCAAAGACTACAAGCGGCAAAAAGAAGGTTCACGTTCCTGCGTACACCAAAAAAGATGGCACGAAGGTTCCCGAGCACTACCGTTCTACGCCGAACTAAAGCTATCAGGGGCAGTTTGCAGTCGCCCCTTCCTTAATCCCATTAAATAGCAAATCTAATACAAGGAAGGGCAATGATTAAAGTCATAATCAACGAGCAAGACCGAGTTTGGGATAGCAGCCAAGCAGGGTGGCTTAATAGCACTATCAACGATCTTCAGAAAGATGGAATTCCACTCTGTGTTCGGGTTTCAATCCAATATGGCGATATCAATGTCGGTTTATCCGCAGGTAGTTGTTCTAGTAGCTCCAGTGCTGTCAGACCACCGAACTCGCGTGAACGGGAGCTAATTAAATCTTGGAACGAAATGGCTGTCGATGAAACCCCACTAAATAGCGGTAAAATTGTTTCACTCTTGAATAGGGTAAAACGTCAGTGAATCTTGCCCATAATCGCAAACCAACTGACTCATTAGGTGAAAGGGATGTCATTCTTTGATTTAAAAGGAACCGGAGAACTGCACTGCGATAAGACGAAGCGTATCGTTGAAGTTGATTTAGTCATTCAAGCAGTTAATGGGCGCACACGTATTCATTACTCATTGGTTGATATTAACGAACCGTTCGACTTACATGATTTTTCGTTTACTGCGCATAACCCTTCGTTGAAGAATGTAAAAATCGAGAGCGCCGCCGGAACACTATCAGCCGACCACCTTGCAAACGTTCACTTAAACTATCTGTCCTCGTTTAACGAAAACGAACCGTTGTTAATTACCCAACTTGCCAATATGCCAGGGAAGCGACATACATTAACGCTTGAAGCAGGATACCTTACCTTAAGCAGTTCCAACTTAGCATTTGACTTTGAACCATCATCGGAGCGTATCACCGGCTTCCAGTTGATGTTTATTGGGTCAGCCCAAAATATAAAAGCGTTTCGAACAAGTATCGTTATTGGTAACCAGATAGTAAAGATTCAATCTTACGGCAATACACACCCGTCGTTAGCGGGAATCATCGTTGTTGACGCTAAAGGAAAAATTTCAATTGAGCATCAGGAGATACTTAGCCTCACTTTAGAACTGTACCTTCGTCAAAAAGTTAGCTTTTTAGCTGAGCTGAGTACGAACAAAGCACTTCTGAACATTGTAGACCATTCGACAGTGAGCTTTAGTGCGCTAAATACAAACGCCAGCTATTCACTTATTCATATAAAAGCGTTTATTGCAAAACATCCCGAGTCTCGAACCTATCTGCGATTTCTAACTGAAATGGCGGGAAACAGCGGAACTATTGATGATCGACTTTTAAATGGCTTCGTGGCTCTTGAAGCCTTGTTTGAAGGGAAAAAATTACAAGAAGATAAAATCAGTCGACGCTTAAGTATATCAAGAGTTACAGCCAAATTTATTATAGAGCTCCGTAACACGTTTTTTCATGATGGACGGAGCATCAAAGACACACTGGACTTTCTACTTGAGCAAAAGTTAAAGCACCCACAAGCTCCAATAATTCCACTTCTACAAGCGTTAATTCAACGAGAAGATGCGAGTTGGATTGTATATAGTAGCTTCGCTGACTTAATGTACACGCACTTTGCTACTTTGGTAGGCCTCGATCCAGAAACAATTAGGCAATGGTCTGAGGTAGATCTTCGAGACGATAGTTGGTTTCAAAAACTAGAGGTGCAGAAAGGACAAAGGCCCTTTTCGGAGCCTTAATTCATAGCTACCACTGTTTGGGTAGTCTCAAATGACTGATGCCTAAGCAGAGTAGGAACAATGATAAATCTTCACATTACCGCTCTCGCGATCAAGTTGAGTTAAGTCGAGCCGGTGAAAACCGGCTCGATACATCATGTCTCCATTTATCCATGAGCTTTTTGTAATTCCCTAGTCAAAACTCTCAATGCGGCTTGTTTCTTGGCCTGCTATAAACAAATCCTTTACAGCCCAAGTAGCCAATGTATTAATAGGTGAACTAGTCAAAAGCGTGAACATCTAAGCTATAATAGTGAATTAATTTTTCGGGCAAATTAGCAATCCCTTAATAATAGGCGAGCGAAGTCATGGTTGAAGCACTGGTAAACCCAAGCATTTTAGCGTGGGCTCGCGAACGGGCAGGGTTTGCTGTGTCTGAAATAGCTAAAAAATTAGACCTTAAGCAAGAGAAAGTAGAAGCTTGGGAGAAAGGCGATAAGAAACCAACATTTCGCCAGGCTCAGCGCTTTGCCGATAAAACCTACATTCCTTTTGGTTATTTATTCTTAAATGAGCCACCAAAAGAGGAACTGCCGATACCTGACTTGCGAACTATTGGCGATCATCCCATTGGGGAATTCAGTCTTGCGCTTAAAGATACCATCAGAGGCTCTTTCGAACGGTTGGAGTGGTACAAAGATTTTTGCCGCGAGCAAGAGTTACCACGTGTAAATTGGATTGGTGGTACATCAATTAACAGTTTTGAAAACGCTTTAGCTAATCTGAACAACTTACTGGGCAATGCCATAGGCCAACGCCCACGAGAGTTCCATAATTACTACGCAGAGCTAAGAAAAGAAATTGAGGATCTGGGCGTACTTGTTATGCGTAACAGCGTGGTGGAAAGCAATACTCACCGCCCGTTAAACCGAGATGAGTTTCGTGGTTTTGCTATCTCTGATGACTACGCGCCAGTCATTTTTATTAATGCAGCGGATACACCTCAGGCACAAATTTTCACGCTAATGCACGAATTTGTGCACCTTTTGATTAATGAGTCTGGTGTATCTGATTTAAGTCACCGAAACGAAAACAAAATTGAGAAGTTCTGTAACCGAGTTGCAGCCGAGTTTCTGGTTCCCACCACTGAACTTACTCAGTTATGGAACAATAACCTTGATGACTGGAAGCATAACTTACCAGACTTAGCTTCTCATTTTCATGTGAGTCATTGGGTTGTTGCTCGCCGGGCATTAGAAGCCGGGTTTATAAGCGAGCAGCAATACTGGGAACATTACAGCAAAATTCTTGCGGCTCTGAAAAAAGACAAAGAAAAGCAGAAAGAGAAAGACGGCGGCCCTACTTACTATCGAATGGTAAATACTCGATACAGTAAAAGGTTAGCCAAAGCTGTTGCCAGTGAAGCGTTAAGCGGTCGTATGCTGTTAAGAGATGCTCAGCGGCTTATTGGCATCCACCCGAGCAAGTTGAAGTCTTTTGCGAAAAAGGAACTTAGCTTTTGATTTACTTGCTGGATGCAAACTCCTTCATACAAGCCAAAAATTTGCACTATAGAATGGAAGTTGTTCCAGGCTTTTGGGAATGGCTGTTAAAAGTCCATGAGACTGCCGATATTCGAAGTATCGATCATGTCTACGATGAGCTGACTAAGAGTAATAATGACCCTGATGAACTTCATAAATGGTCAACAGCACATAAAGCGTTCTTCAAAGATTCAACATCCATTCAAATACAGCAGATATACGGTGACATCGCCAACCACGTTGCGGCACATCCCGTCTATTCCCAAGCAGAAGTTCAACGTTTTTTGGGTGGTGCAGACCCCTGGCTAATAGCTGCAGCGAGAGCCTTAGGTGGAATTATTGTTACCCATGAAGTTATCGTTCCTGAAACCAGCAGAAAAGTGAAAATACCCAATATCGCTCGAGAGTTTGATGTTGAATGGATGGATGTTTTTGACTTGTTGGAGTTAACGGAAGATAGGCTAGTTTTAGAAAATTAAAGCTTATCGTTTTTAGAGATCTCACCTGCGGTAGAACCGCAGGCTACGTCAAAACACATTATTCCAAGTTCTGGATCTGCTCACGCATCTGTTCAATCAAAACCTTTAATTCCACCGCAGCCGCGGTAATGTCAGAGTTGATAGACTTAGAGGCGAGTGTATTTGCTTCGCGGTTGAACTCTTGCATCATAAAGTCCAGGCGCCGTCCGCAAGGGCCGCCTTTTTTCAATATTTTGCGGGCTTCTTCCACGTGGGCGTCTAAGCGGTCGAGCTCTTCGGCTACGTCGGTTTTTTGCGCCAGCATGACCATTTCCTGTTCAACGCGTTGCGGGTCAAGCTCGACTTTCGCTTCTTCAAAGCGGGTTAGTAAGCGCTCACGTTGCCATGCCATGACTTCTGGCATACGTTCTCGCACAAAAGCTACCTGTCTGGTCACTCCGTCTAAGCGCTCCTGCAGCATTTTATCAATGGCTGCGCCTTCACTTTTGCGGTTCTCAATAAAGTCGTTGGTGGTCTTTTCCAACGCAGCCAAAACGTCTTTTTGCAGCTCATCCATGTCCTGGTCCTGAGCAGCAACCACGCCTGGCCATTTGAGAACGTCAATAGGGTTCAACTGCCCGGCAGCGGAATGCTGACTCACCCACTTGGCACTGGCAATCACGCTTTTTGCCAGGTCTTCGTTAATCGACAAGGCACTTTGCTGGGCTTCATCTACCTGCAGGCTAAGCTTGCACTCAACTTTGCCGCGCTGCAGCTTTTTACGAAACTGCTCACGTAGTGAATTTTCCAGAGAGCGAAAGGTTTCCGGCAGGCGGAAGTAGGTTTCCAGATACCGTTGGTTAACGGAACGTATTTCCCAAACCGCGGTGCCCCAGTCGGCTTTTTGCTCGTAACGAGCATAGCCAGTCATACTTTGAATCATGTCGGTTCCTTTAAAACGAATCGTTTCTGTTACCGCTTTGCGTGTTTCTCGCGGTTCTTTTGTTTCTGTTCGGCGTTCTTTTTCATCATTATGTAGGCTGCGCCGCGGCCACCATGCGGTCGCTGTGCGCTATGAAACGCCAGTACAGGTTCCAGCTCGCGCAGCCACTTATTCACGTAACTTTTTATCAGTGCCGGATGCGGCTTTGTGTGCTTGCCCATGCCGTGGATGATTAAAGCCGTACGTACTCCGGCTGCATGGCAGTCTTTCACAAAATTAAACAGTGCCGTGCGTGCCTCCGCCAATGTATGGTGGTGCAGGTTCAGACTGGCTTCCATGCTGTAACGCCCTTGTTTCAGACGTTTGAAAACGCCAGCCTGAACACCATCGCGATGAAACTCAATAACGTCATCGGGCCCGACTAAATCCACATACTCGGTCGATAAAAAATTTTCGTTTTCAGCTTCTTCCGCCTCAGCGGCGCGGCGACGCTCTTTTTGCGCCAGCGTTGGTTCAAAAGCCTGCTTAATATCGGCAACTTCTTCACCCGCCAAAGGCGTTACGTCAGTCATTTCCTGACGAAATAACTCAAATTCTTCATCATCTGAACGCGACATACTGCCTCCCGCTCATATTCTTTTGCTCGGTCTAGTGTAATACGTTGCTGCGCGAATCGCGATCCATTAATCGTCCAATTCTGCTACAATTGCGCCCAATTTCATACATTGCGACATTCACTCAGTAAGGAGATGACATGCGTCCAAGTGGCCGTACGGCACAACAAATTCGACCGGTAACCATTACCCGTAACTTTACCAAACACGCAGAGGGCTCTGTTTTAATTGAGTTTGGTGAAACTAAAGTGCTTTGTAATGCGTCGGTAGAACGTGGCGTTCCGCGTTTTTTAAAAGGTAAAGGCCAGGGTTGGGTTACCGCTGAATACAGCATGTTGCCACGCGCAACTCATACCCGTTCTGCCCGCGAAGCGTCCCGCGGTAAGCAAGGCGGTCGTACCTTAGAAATTCAACGTTTGATAGGCCGTTCACTGCGTACCTGCATCGACATGAGCGCCTTAGGTGAACACACCATTACTATCGACTGTGACGTGATTCAGGCTGACGGTGGCACTCGTACGGCCTCTATTACCGGAGCTTGTGTCGCCTTAGTTGACGCGCTTAACTGGATGCGTGGCCAGGGCATGGTCAAAGTAAACCCGTTAAAAGAAATGGTCGCGGCTATTTCAGTGGGTATTTTAGACGGCGAGCCGATTAGCGATCTGGAATACACTGAAGACTCAAAAGCCGATACCGATATGAACATAGTCATGACAGAAGCCGGCAAGTTTATCGAAATTCAGGGCACAGCCGAGGGCGAAGCCTTCAGCCTGGAAGAAATGAATAACCTGGTTGATATGGCACGTCACAGCATTCGCGAGTTAATTGATATTCAGAAACAAGCTTTAGCATAAATTTGGTGTAACAGTAGGTGAGGAACCCTTCAGCAATGAAAGCGTATCAAAAAGAGTTTATTGAGTTTGCCATAGAGCGTGGCGTATTAAAGTTTGGTGAGTTTACCTTAAAGTCCGGCCGCACCAGCCCCTACTTTTTTAATGCCGGGCTGTTTAATAAAGGGTCTGACCTGGCTCGCTTAGGCCGCTTTTATGCCGCCGCGCTGGTCGACTCCGGTATCGATTTTGATGTGCTTTTTGGCCCGGCCTACAAAGGCATTCCAATTGCCACCGCCACAGCCGTTGCTTTATACGACCACCATCAGCAGGACACCCCATATTGCTTTAACCGTAAAGAAAAGAAAGACCACGGCGAAGGCGGTAACCTGGTGGGCTCTGCGCTGGAAGGCAAAGTGATGCTGGTGGATGACGTAATTACCGCAGGCACAGCTATTCGTGAAGCCATGGAGATTGTCGAAGCCAACGGCGCAGAATTGTCCGGTGTTCTGATTGCTCTGGATCGTCAGGAAAAAGGCAAAGGCGAACTATCGGCGATTCAGGAAGTTGAGCGTGATTTTAATGCCCAGGTGGTTAGCATTGTAAGCTTGAATGATGTCATCAACTTTTTGAAAGATGACGACACTTTTAACGAATATCTTCCCAAAGTTGAAGCGTATCGCGCCGAGTTCGGCGTCGCCTGATACGAATGTGCGTAGCCTGACGTTTACGTCAGGTCCAATATCTCACCTGACATGAATGTCAGGCTACCAGGAAAACGGCAATAAGTGATTGCCGTTTTCATTCACGCCAGGTGGAATATCGGGGAATAAGAGTGCGCCTGACGGTTGCGAGGGGTCTTGTGGAGGTGTGCAGCGCCGTGGATGGCGCTGCTCAAGTCCTACAAGGATGTATTCACGGGCGTCCTCCAAAAGACTCCTCGTAACCTCAGCACTCGCTTTCCCAGTTTCCCAGCCGCTACAGCTTTTCCTGTGGCTGCCAGGCAATACCAATGCTGCCGTTTACAATCTGGCATTCGCCACCTGAAGACTGCACGCGACTGGATTCCCCGCGCTGTGCAATTAGGCGGAAGTCTTTATTTAGCAAGCTAACCTGCTTACGCTCGCCACACAAAATGCGCATAGAATCGATTAAGCCACGATCACTGAGAAAGTTTGTTGTTGGCTCTTCCTGAACAACATCATCGCCTTTCGCAAACTCGGCGGTTTGTAATCCATACGGAGAGATAACCCCCGATGCTCCGGCGACCAGATAATGAAACGTAGCAGCTACGGCATTATCGGTTCCTTGTGCATCTTCCACCATAAACGCACCACGCTCACCAATAATGTTGAAAGCGCCGCTTTCTAAATTCACTTCCATTGCGGTGTTTTCGTCAATACCAATAGATAATGGTGTGGAACTCGCAGCCGCCAGACGCATTAAGCGCCCCTGCCGCCCGCGCTCAGAAAACTCAGTATCCAATGTGGCATAGTGAAACAAACTTAAGCCGCCCAGCGGATGGTAAGTCAGGCTATCAGGTCCAACATTCGGCGGACAGGTGGTGTCTAAATTGCAACCAAATGGAGGAGGATCGGAAGCAATCGCTCCCTCTTTTATGGCCTGAGCGGTTGTGCCATTAGAAATCATAGGCTTAGAAGTCATAACCGCAGTGCCGGCACCCGTTCCGCCAATAACCACTTCCTTTTGTTGCACAGCTGCAATAATCGTCTTCAGCACATCGCCGGGTTCATTATTCGCCTTAATAAAGGTTGAACGAGTCAGGTTCTGATCACCATCATTAAAAAACAGTCCATCGGCATCGGCCAGCATCTCTGCGGCCGCATCAGAATCTTTGCAAAAAGCGACTTGCTCCTGATACCGGTCTTTATGCACCCGGTCACGTTCATAAGCACCTAATTGCTTTTGCTGAATTTTTGCCAGTTCATCGCAACGACCTTCCCGCTGAGCTTTTACTACAGCAGAATCCAGTGGCAGCCAATGCACTTCTGCTCCCAGCTGTTCAAATACACTATTGTAAAAATCTATCTTATCGTACGGATTACGTGATGCAGAGGTCAGGAAATACACCTTTGGCTTCCGTTCATCTCCGGCAACTGACTGCGCCATTTCAACAAAGCGCTGAAAAATTGCTTTTGACTCACCTTTGAGGTTTTCATCCAGATTAACCACTTCACGTGCGGAATCCGGAACCGGTAGCTCAATTAAGTCAATAATCCGGTTCCACTCAGCATCTGACAACGAGTTATAAAGCTGTTGTGTCGCCCGCCGGGTAAACTCACGCAGAAAAACGCGCTCAGGAACAATGTCTTCTTTTAAACGCTCGTGAATTAATTCCAGCGCATCAGCAACTTTTTTGCGAGTTTCTTCACGGTAACTAGGCCAAACCGACTCTGCCGTTGCTCTCGAACGAAATTTTTTCGACAGGTTTAAATACCTGTCGGTGCGCATCGTTTCCTTATCAATCCAGTCAACGTCATCACAGTTATCCGACGCGAAACTGGAACAGGCCGTCAGACCGCCACCAGCCAACAATAAATGTCGGTATGTATCGTCATCGGCAGCATTTGACGGCGCCGCAAAAGCTGATGACAATGCCGCCAAAGAGAGCAAGGAAAACAACGACTTAACCATAAATAAAACCCCTAGTTACCGACGGCTTTCACCGCTAGAATATTTCAACTAACAAAATCAACAGGCTGCAACGCTAGAGCGTTAACAACCCAACTGTCAAATATAGGACAATAGATTAACGCATTTATTATAGACAGACCTAAAATTCTCGCAGAATTAACTTATGTGATACGGCATAGTAAACTCACTGTTAATAAGCGTAAACCTATGAAAATAAATAATTTTCAGGGCTCGTGACGAGCATCCGAACACTGCTATACTAATCTCTCTTTTATGAAATAAGATCACACGTGTTGTTATGAAGTCACCGTTACGTTTTTGCGTTCTGTTACTGCTCGCGGGCCTGCTCCCGATGACCAGTTTTGCCTTCTCAGAGCAGAAACTGACTTTCCGTGCTCCCGAGGAAGGTCCCTTTACGCAATATGTAACAGCGGTGCTTGAAGAGGCATACGAAAAACTCGGTATTGAACTCGAGTACATCGAACTTCCCCGCTTACGAGGTGAGCAGTTGGCTGCTGAAGGTACCATCGCCGGGGAGCTGGGAAGAACAGCGCTACTTGAAGACAAGCGCCGGCACCTGCGCCGGGTGCCTTTTCCACTATTCACTTTCGATATTATCGCGGTAGCCGATCGTCGTAACTGTGGTTACTGCCCATTGTCAGAAATGAAAAGTCTGGCCTATGTTAACGGTATGGACTCAATTACCAAATTGGTCGAAAACCTGCCTTACGAACCGTCTATTGTCACCCCTATTGATATTGAGCAAGTGGTAAAATTACTCGATTCGGGGCGCATTCAAATGGCATTTATGGGGGATTTTCAATTTGAAAATTCAGATCTGAAAGATAACCCTCATTTAATTACTCATAAGTTATCGACAGAGGTTGGTTTTCATTATCTGAATGAAGAGCATGCGAGACTGATACCTCAACTGACTTATCACCTGCAAACTATGCGCGACAACGGCCGGATGAAGGCACTGCGCGAGCAGTATGGTGTCACCCTGGAAACACCAATACAGCCCATAAAGCGTCCTGAGCAACTGACGGTTGTAGGAGCCATACACCAGGGCTTACTGAATGCCGACGGCACGGGCAAATTATGGAATTTGGCTAAATCCGTATTTCCGACTTTTACCTCCCGGCTCAATACGGTTGTCAGCAGTTGGCAGCGAAGTATTCAATTACTACAGGAAGGCCGTGCAGATGCGTTAATCGGTGTTCGTCCTGATCAGAAAATAAAAAATATCATTCTGTCTAAATATCATATTGGCTACGACGACAGCATTTTTCTTTTCACCCTTGAACAACCGAATGATGGTCCTATTTGTGTATCCGGCCCTCGCTTCATGCAAACCTTAGTGGATACCGACCGACCCTTTTACCGGGCCTCGAATTCACTGGACTGCTTTGCACTGCTGGATATGGAAAGGGTCAGTGCGGTAATAGACTACAAGGACAACCTGCCTGACTGGACCGAAAAGCCCTACAAGAAACAGAAGCTGTCGGGACCACAACCTTTATTCATGGCCTTTCTCGACAACAACAGAGGCCGTGCACTTCGTCAACTATTTGATAACACGCTGTTCGAACAGACAATTGAAAAAAGGGCTAAACAGCAAATTAACGAGCGCCTGTAAAATCGTTCTGGCGCCAGGCTTCATAAGCAAAAATAGCCACTGAATTGGATAAATTCAGGCTTCGGCTGGTGTCCGCCATTGGCAACCGCAACCAGTTCTCTTGTGGAAAAGTTTCCAGGACCTCCATTGGCAGCCCGCGAGTTTCAGGGCCAAACAACAAAACATCGCCGGCCTCATAAGCCACTGCAGAGTAATTTGTCTTACCTTTGGTTGTGCACGCAAAAATGCGGTTAAACGAGGTACTATTCAGAAAGCTCTGCCAGTCTTTATGGATATTTACAGAAGCTAAATCGTGATAATCAAGACCCGCCCGACGTACTTTTTTTTCATCCAGCTCAAACCCTAAGGGCTCAATTAAATGCAAGGACATGCCCGTGTTCGCCGCCAAACGAATAACGTTGCCGGTATTAGGGGGAATTTCAGGCTCAAACAGTACAAGGTGCAACATGGTCGTTTTCATCACTTGGGTAAAAGCGGTAGAATAGCAGAATATCTTTTATAAATGTGTACCGGTACTGTGGCAAATCAGAAAAACTACCAACAGAATTATGCTTTTTGGGTACGACTGGCTAGTACAGCGTCGGTTATCGTTGCCATAATCCTAATTACCATTAAGCTTTTTGCCTGGTTCCAGACAGAATCCGCCAGTATGCTGGCATCTCTCACCGATTCAATTTTAGACAGCGGCGCTTCCATATTCAGCTTTTTTGCGATTCGCTACGCTTTGCAACCAGCAGATGAAGAGCATCGATTCGGTCACGGTAAAGCCGAATCCCTGGCGGCGTTAGCGCAAAGCGCCTTTATTTCCGGTTCCAGCATGCTGCTTATTTTTCACAGCGTTCAACAGTTTATGCAGGGCGGCAGTGTGCCTAAAGTGGGTTACGGTATCGCGGTTTCTGCCATTGCTATTGTCATTACCTTTGTTTTAATTGTTATACAGCGTATGGCTATTCGTCATACCAACTCTCAGGCCGTGCAGGCCGATAATCTTCACTATCAGTCGGACATACTGCTGAACTTAGCCGTTATTGTGGCGTTAATTTTAAGTAGCTATGGCTGGCTCTGGGCTGACAGTATTTTTGCCATGGGCATTGCCGTTTACCTCATTATTGGCGCAGTTCGTATTGGCTGGGATGCATTTCAGGCACTGATGGATCGTGAGTTGTCAGAAGAGCTGCAAGAGCAGATTGCTAATATCACAATGGCGGTAAACGGCGTTAAAGGCTTTCACGGTCTACGCACACGGGAGGCAGGCCCGGTGCGCTTTATTCAGTTACACATTGAGCTGGCCAACGAATTGTCTTTATTACGGGCTCACGCCATTGCCGATGATGTTGAAGCACAGCTGATGAAAGCTTTCCCGGGCGCCGATATTATTGTCCACATGGATCCTGAAATTGTCGCCGTGGTAGAAGGTTCACTTAAGCGTTAGCAAGTTTCCGGGTTTCTTCAATAAGAGCGTCCAGCACAGGTTGACGAAACTTGTCAGTTTCCATCATAAGCTCGTGCGATGCACCTTTAATGGTCTCAAACCTAAAGTGGTCCCGGGTAACCGCAGCAGCTACTTTCTTTTGTCCTGACGCGGAAACCACTTTATCATTCCCTGCCTGAAACAGAATGACCGAAATGGTAATGTCATTTGCCAGTTTCTGCGCGTTGATAGCGGCACTGATGGCCTCATACAGCCAATTAAATGTGGGCCCGCCTAGCTGAACATCCGAAACATTATCATAAGCATCCCGAAACGCCTTATATCGCTGTCGGCTATGTGTCAGAACGTTCTCTTCAAAAGGCACCGGCTTATAATTTCCCATACCGAGAAAATACCACGGTTTTGCCAGCCAGCGGTTTAACCAGGCTCCCGCAAAAACTATCCAACGCGCGAACCAATAAGGCACTATTCCTGTTTCTATAGAAAACATAGGAGCAGAGAGTATGAGTTTTTTATAAGGATGCTGGTAAGTGGCACAGTAAATGGTCGCTATTGTTCCGCCCATCGAGTGAGAAAACAGTGTTTTGGGTACATCGCCAAATCGTGCCACTAACAGGTTGGTAAAGTCCGAAAAGTCACGTACAAAGTCATTAAAGTTTTCGACATGTCCCTGATGAGGGTTCGCCGTCAGGCGCCCCGACAATCCCTGCCCACGGTGATCCAGTGCCGCAACAGAAAAGCCCTGCTGTGCCAGCTCCCAAAACAGTTCCTGATACTTCAGTGCCGACTCTATTCGCCCCGGAGCAATAACCACTAAGGGTGCGGAGTCACTATGTCGGTAATAGGCAAAATGTAATTTGAGACCATCAAACGCAGCAAAATACTCAGAGGTAACTTGTTGTTCCCAAAAGACTTCGACTTGAGCCTTAAAAAACTCCAGCCATTCGGGCGTGTCGTCTGCAGGGCGTTGTTGTGTAGTAGGCGGTTGCTTCATTCTTTCTGTTCGGGCTGACTTTTGGGTAAGTCTAACACGACTTCAAGTCCCCCTTCAGAGTGATTATGAGCTTTTAATTCACCACCCAGAACAGCCGCCGCGCGATGACTCAAGGCTAAACCAAGACCAACGCCGGCTTTATGGTGTCGCGCCGGATCGCCGCGATAAAAAGGCACAAACAGTTTACTTATGGTGCTCTCATCAACCCCCGGGCCGTGATCCCGAATGCGAATATGACAGCCTTTGCCGTAATCGTCACAGGAAAGCTCTACGTTATCTTCGGTGTAGTGCAGTGCATTACGGACAATATTTTCCAGAACCAGCCGCAGCAATTCAGGGTCAGTATCAATAACCGGCCAGTTGCTACCATGCCGCAGCAAGCGCTCGCGTACTTCTGGATGCTGATAACACATATCATTAATAAGCTGCTGCACCAGTTCACCGCTATCCAGGCTTTCATGGTTCAGATCAACCAGCCCATTCTCCAGTCTCGACAGCGAAAGAATTCGCTCAATAATCACACTGAGACGTTCCGTATCGCGGCGCAATTGTTGCCAATTAGGGTCGTCCTCATTGCAATCGGCTAAATCCAGAGCCACCTGCATACGCGCCATAGGTGAACGTAATTCGTGCGATACATCGCTGAGTAATCGCCGTTGCGCGTCACGCGAAGTTGCTAAGTCGACCGCCCCTTGCGATAAAGCCCGTGCCAGTTCACCAATTTCATCACCACGTTTAGGTAAACGTTTAAGTTCAGGCGTTGCACTACCATCAGCCACTTCGCGCATTGCCAGAATCATTCGTCGTATAGGTCGAATAAGCCAAATACCCAGTAATACTGCGAGTAAACCGCTACCAACCATTAAGGTCAGTATGCGCGCGCGGGTCGATTCTGCTTCCAACCGCTCACGGTCAACCTGCTCTTCAATGCCTAAGGGCTTAGTCACCAGAATTTTATTGCCGTCGAGCTCGAACGGACCCATTAACAAACGCTCGTCCAGAGGAATCTGCTGCGGAGACTCTTGACCCAGCATACGCAATAGCGTGGAACCGTGACTTACGCGCAGCATCTCGTCCATTAATAGCTTTTCGCTGCCCTGCACCGACAACTGTGCGGCAACGCGGTAGTCGCCAGCAATAAGCCGGCCGGGTTGTAGAGAGTGAAAGGTTAACGCATCGCTCAATAAAGGCTGTAACGTCTGATAAATCTCCGGCTCCAGTGGTTTAAGTTCAGCTTTAGGTTTGTTCCAAACCGCCAACAAATAACCACTGGCCGCTGTGACCGAAAGCAGCGCCCAAAAAATGAAAAGTAATCTCAGAGCAAGCGATCGGTACCACCGCGTACGCCGGTTCTTCATAAGCTTGCAATCAGTCGGTAGCCGCGACCTCGTATAGTTTGAATACGATCAGGTTTTGCCGGGAATTTCTTCCGGATGTTACTAATATGCACGTCAAGACTGCGGTCAAAAGGCTCCATTTTTCGTCCCAGTGCCGCAACAGAAAGCTGATCTTTACTGACCATTTGACCGGCTTGCTGCATCAGACAACGCAAAATATCAAACTCAGTTGGTGTCAGAATCAGTTCAGCATCATCGCATTTTACTTCCGTAGTAGCCGGATCCAGCACTATGCCACAAACGTTCAGGCTTTCATTCTGCATGGTTGTGTTTGGCGTGCGACGCAGCAAAGCTCTTACACGGGCAATCAGCTCACGTGGATTAAAAGGCTTTGGCAGATAATCATCTGCGCCAAGCTCCAGCCCCATGACTCTGTCATCATCGTCACCACGAGCCGTCAGCATCAGCACCGCGGTATCACGATGTTGTTGGCGTAACCGCTGCAAAAGCTGCATACCATCAATGCCGGGTAGCATAACGTCCAGCAAAATAAGTTCGTAGTCACCGTTAAGTGCTTTATCAAGACCAGTGACACCATCTTCGGCGACACTTAAATCCACAGATTCACGTTTAAACAATTCTGTCAGCATGACAGACATTTCAGTATCATCGTCAATGAGTAGTACGGAATGTCTCATAACTTGTTGTTCTCTCCAGAAATAAATCCATGATCCAAAATGCCGGGGATGGATACGACCCTCTTTACATAACTTTTACTTTAGCAGAGTTTTCAACTTTCGGGTTAAGGTATTCCTTCCCCAGCCCAGCCATGCGGCTGCTTTTTGTTTATGTCCGGAAAAACGTTTTAAAGCAGTCTGTAACGCAACCTGCTCCAGCTGCTGCTGATAACTTTGCAGAACATCCTGCGAGTTTAACGGCTGCTGTTCCAGCTCAGTTTGCAAAAAGTGTAACCAGGTAAGCTCACCGCCTGGCTCTGTCGAACCTGGCTCTGAAGTCACCAGAATGTCTTCAGGCAAGTCCCGGGGACTTATTTGCTGCCCGGGCGCCATAACGGTTAGCCAGCGACAGGTATTTTCCAGTTGTCGGACGTTACCTGGCCAATTGTAACTCTTTAATGTGCTAAGCGTTTCATTTAACAATGTTTTTGGTGTGACATTCAACTCTTCGGCCGACTTTTTAAGAAAGTGTCTTGCCAGAGTATCGATATCTTCCGCCCGCTCACGCAGAGGCGGCAGCCGCAAACGGATAACGTTAAGACGATGATAAAGGTCATCCCTGAATGTGCCCTGGTTAACCAAGTGTTCTAGTTCCCGGTGGGTGGCGGCAATAACGCGCACATCCACTTTTACCGGTTGCAACGCTCCCACCGGGTAAAACTGTCCTTCGGCCAGAACTCTCAACAGCCGTGTCTGAACTGGTAAAGGCATATCGCCAATTTCATCCAGAAACAAAGTACCACCGTCAGCTTGCTGAAAACGCCCGACGCGTTTACGGTCGGCTCCGGTAAAGGCCCCGCGTTCGTGCCCGAACAGCTCCGACTCAATTAAATCGGCGGGTATTGCTGCCATGTTAAGCGCAATAAAAGGTTTATCCGCCCGTGGGCTGTGTTTATGCAGAGCTCGCGCGACAACTTCTTTGCCAGTACCGGTTTCTCCGGTAAGCAGCACACTAACGCTTGAGCCCGACAAGCGACCGATAGCACGAAACACATCCTGCATAGGCGTGGCTTCACCAATAAGCTCGGGAACTGAATTTGCGTCTATTTGCGCGGGCACATTTTCACTTTGTCTGGCATGCTGCAGAGCACGGTCAACGGCGGTAATAGCTTCATCAATGTCAAAGGGCTTTGCCAGATACTCAAATGCGCCGCCCTGAAACGCTTTTACCGTTGTCTCGAGATCGGAATGCGCGGTCATAACCACAACAGGCAAATGCGCCTCGGTCTGATGCAGCCGCTCCAGTACAGCCAGGCCGTTTTCTCCCGGCATACGGATATCGGTGAGCACAACGGTTGGTTTATCGCTCTTTAGAGCCATGAAAAAGTCTTCGCCATTGGCAAAACTGCGCACGTGATAACGGCTATCAGCAAAGGCTTTTTCCAGTACCCAGCGAATAGAGTCGTCATCATCAATTATCCATAACTGAGCATTAGTGGTCATCCGTCACCTCATTACCATTTTCTGCTGAAAGATAAGGCAAATACACTGAAAATCGGGTTTTTCCGGGACTGGAATCAAAATCAATTTTCCCTTTATGCTGATGCACTAAATTTTGTGCCAGCGACAAGCCGAGTCCGGTTCCTTCAGCACGGCCGCTTATCAACGGATAAAACAGGGTTTCGCGCAACTCGGCCGGAATACCGGGCCCATTATCGGTCAAAGTAACCACCGCACATTGTCGATAGCGCTGTCCAAACAGAGTCAATTGGTGTTCTACCCGCGTTTTAATTGTAATAGTGCCTTCGCCTGACATAGCTTGTGCTGCATTTTGGGCAATATTCAAAAACACCTGTTCACAAGCTTCCGCAACCACCTGAATATCCGGCAGCGACGGGTCGTAATCCCGAACTAAATTCAGCGAGTCTCCATATTCGTACACCAAAGTTCTGGCAACTCTTTCCAACACTTCATGAATATTGGTTTCCTTCGACTCGCCCCTTTTTACCGGCCCTAATAACCTGTCGACCAAATACCTTAACCGGTCCGACTGGGTGATGATCAAGTCCGTATACTCTGTCAGGCTCTCGTCCGGAAGTTGCCGTGCCAGTAACTGCGCAGCGCCGCGTAAACCTCCCAGAGGGTTCTTTATTTCATGCGCCATACCGCGCAATAAGTGCTGGGTAGCGAATAGCTGATTACGCTGTTGATCTTCCTGATTTATTCGCCGCAACTGGTCTACTTGTTTTAATTCCAGTAGCAAAGCACGTCCAAAAGGTTGCTCTACTGTTTGAATACTGGTTTCCACCCGAATATTGTGCCCGGAATGCAGCGCGAACTGAGCTTCCGCATTCAGCACCGTTTGCTCGCTATTCAGGCACTCCATCAGCGTTTCTGACGCCAGCGAACACTGATAAAAAGCCGCAGTGAAAGGTTCGCCCAACAGGCGTTTTGCACTGTGATCGAGTAAGGATTCAGCAGACGAATTGACGTAACGGATGGTCAGGCGATCATCGAGGATGAGTATGCCTGTGAGTAGTTGGTTAAGTAGCGCGCTATCGTTCACGAAGGCAGGATAAATTACGCACCAAGTTGGTGCAACCGGGTAAGGCAAGACACCTTACCCGGCCAGTAACCATTAAACGCTGTAGTACATATCGAATTCTACCGGGTGGGTAGTCTTCTTCAATGTCTCTACTTCGTTGTACTTAAGATCGATGTAGGCATCAATCATGTCGTCGTCCATAACGCCGCCTTGCTTAAGGAAGTCGCGGTCTTTATCCAGCGCGTCCAGAGCCATTTCCAGTGAGTGACAAACGGTCGGAATGTCTTTCGCTTCTTCAGGAGGCAGATTGTATAAATCTTTGTCCATGGCATCGCCAGGGTGGATCTTGTTACGGATACCGTCAAGGCCAGCCATTAACAGCGCAGTAAAGGCCAGGTACGGGTTCGCACTTGGGTCAGGGAAGCGCACTTCAATACGGCGACCTTTCGCGCTGGAAACCAATGGAATACGGATAGAAGCCGAACGGTTACGGGCGGAATAAGCCAGCATCACCGGTGCTTCAAAACCAGGAACCAGACGCTTGTACGAGTTAGTAGAGGCGTTCGCAAAAGCGTTAATGGCACGTGCGTGCTTAATAATACCGCCAATATAGAACAGCGCGGTTTCGCTCAAGCCTGCGTACTGGTCGCCGGCAAATAAGTTTTCGCCGCCTTTGTTCAGTGACATATGCACGTGCATGCCAGAGCCGTTATCGCCAACCAGTGGCTTCGGC
Source organism: Idiomarina sp. H2 (assembly GCF_004364275.1). Lineage (NCBI taxonomy): Bacteria > Pseudomonadati > Pseudomonadota > Gammaproteobacteria > Alteromonadales > Idiomarinaceae > Idiomarina > Idiomarina sp. H2. Next base: position 147,469 of record NZ_SNZY01000004.1, on the reverse strand, counting down.
ATAAAGGTTGCGGTCATGCCGTAAGAGTGCGCGACGTTATGCACCACATACTTATAAACCTGCAGTTCATCAGCTTTCTTAGTCAGAGTATTGAAGCGTGTAGCCACTTCGTTCTGACCTGCTGTTGCTACTTCGTGGTGATGGGCTTCAACAACCATACCCATGTCTTCCATTACTAAGCTCATGGTGCCACGAATGTCGTGCGCTGAGTCTACCGGAGGTACCGGGAAGTAGCCGCCTTTTACTCCAGGACGGTGAGCCAGGTTACCTTCTGAATATTCACGGCCTGAGTTCCACTTCGCTTCTTCCGCGTCAATCTTGTAGAACGAACCACTCATGTCTGTGTGGAAACGTACGTCGTTGAACAGGAAGAACTCAGGTTCCGGACCGAAGTAAGCGTCGTCTGCAATGCCTGATGAGCGCAGGAAATCTTCCGCACGCTTTGCAATTGAACGAGGGTCACGGCTATAGCCCTGCATAGTTTCCGGCTCAAGAATGTCACAACGTACATTCAATGTGACTTCATCAGTAAAGGGATCAATCACCGCAGACTCGTTGTCTGGCATCAGTACCATGTCTGATTCGTTAATGCCTTTCCAGCCGGAAATAGATGAACCATCAAACATTTTACCTTCTTCAAAGAAGTCTTCATCGATTTGCGACACCGGAATAGTGACGTGTTGCTCTTTACCTTTAGTATCGGTAAAGCGTAAATCGACGAATTTTACGTCGTGTTCTTTGATGGTATCGAAAATCTTATTAGCTGACATGTTGTCCTCCGTAGACAGCGTCTAAAAATACAGCTTGAGTATAGCAAAGCCTGTGCCAACTGACTTTTTTGTTTATATTCATAAAGTTAGTTCATTTAGCACTATAATGCGTAAATTAATACGCACCAGTATAGCGCATAACGCACAAAATTGGTGCAAAAGTAACATTCTAAGATAACGTCATAAAAATATAACGAACAAAAAACAATCAGGTCTTTCTTAATCCAACTCAAAAAGGTAGAATACGCCGCTATTTTTCACAAAACCCCTTGGACGGGTTTCATTCCCGGACAACTACAGGCAGTTCTTAATGACAATTCAGGTATTTGATATAGAAAAATTACGCAACATCGCGATTATCGCGCACGTTGACCATGGTAAAACCACCCTAGTCGACAAGTTGTTGCAACAATCTGGCACTTTAGAAAGCCGTGGCGAAATAGAAGACCGTATTATGGATTCCAACGATCTTGAAAAAGAACGTGGTATTACTATCCTCGCCAAAAACACCGCGGTTAACTGGCAAGATTACCGCATCAACATTCTGGATACTCCGGGACACGCCGATTTCGGTGGCGAAGTTGAACGCGTACTTTCTATGGCAGACTCCGTATTGTTAGTGGTTGATGCCGTTGACGGTCCTATGCCTCAAACTCGATTTGTCACGCAGAAAGCTTTCTCTCATGGTTTGAACCCTATTCTTGTTATTAACAAAGTTGACCGTCCTGGTGCACGCCCTGACTGGGTGATGGATCAGGTATTCGACTTATTTGATAACCTGGGCGCTACTGACGAACAGCTGGACTTTCCGGTAGTTTACGCATCAGCGCTTAACGGCTGGGCATCATTAGACATAGAAGATCAAGACGGCGACATGACGCCATTGTTCGAAACTATCGTTAGTAAGGTAAGCCATCCCGATGCTGACCCTGAAAGCGACCTGCAAATGCAGGTGTCACAGCTTGATTACTCGAGCTACTTAGGCGTTATTGGTATTGGTCGCGTTACCCGCGGTAGCGTTAAAGTGAACCAGCAAGTGACTATTGTTGGTGCCGACGGCAAAGAACGTAACGGAAAAATTGGTAAAGTCTTTAGCTACCTGGGTCTTGACCGCATTGAAGCGGACAAAGCTGCAGCAGGCGACATCTGCGCCATTACCGGTCTGGGCGAGCTAAAAATCTCCGACACCGTGTGTGCAGTTGGTAAAGCTGAAGCTATGAAGCCACTGACCGTTGACGAGCCAACAGTAACTATGACCTTCCAGGTAAACACCTCACCTTTCGCAGGTAAAGAAGGAAAGTTTGTTACTTCTCGTCAAATTCTTGAACGTTTGCAACAAGAGTTGGTTCATAACGTAGCTTTACGTGTTGAAGAAACTGACAACCCGGATCGTTTCCGCGTATCTGGCCGTGGTGAGCTTCACTTAGGTGTTCTTATTGAAAACATGCGTCGTGAAGGTTTTGAATTAGCCGTTTCTCGTCCAGAAGTTATCATCAAGTACGAAGATGGTAAGAAAATGGAACCTTATGAAACCATGACGGTTGATATTGAAGAGCAGCATCAAGGTGCGGTTATGGAAAAATTAGGCTTGCGTAAAGCCGAAATGACCAACATGACACCAGACGGTAAAGGTCGCGTTCGCGTTGATTTTGAAGTACCAAGCCGTGGTTTGATTGGCTTCCAGACAGAATTCATGACACTGACTTCAGGTACTGGCCTTATGTACCATACGTTTGACCACTACGGTCCGCACAAAGGCGGAACCATCGGTCAGCGTAGTAACGGTGTACTGATTTCAAATGCTCAGGGTAAAGCTCTGACTTACTCACTGTTTAACCTGCAGGAGCGCGGTAAGTTATTTGCATCACACGGTGATGAAGTTTATGAAGGCCAGATCATCGGTATTCATAACCGTTCAAACGACCTGACAGTAAACTGCCTGAAAGGTAAACAGCTGACTAACGTACGCGCTTCTGGTACTGACGAAGCACAGACCTTAAGTACACCAATTCGTTTAACGTTGGAGCAAGCACTGGAATTCATCAATGACGATGAACTGGTCGAAGTGACACCTGAGTCTATTCGTATTCGTAAACGCGCACTGACAGAAAACGATCGTAAACGTTTAGGTCGTGAGCCGAAGAACGGTTAAGATTTGCAGAGCTGTTATAAAAAGACGCCCGCTACTTTAGCGGGCGTTTTTTATAACCAAAATTCAGCTTATCAGCTAGTTCGCACTCAGCAACTCCGGTTGCGGCAATACAAAGTAGAAAATCGAGAAGAAATGGAAGACGCTGCCCGCCAATACAAACAAATGCCAGATGGCATGATGATAAGGCAGAGATTTCCAGACATAAAAGATAACACCCAGCGTATAAGCTAAACCGCCGGCGACAAGCAACATCAAGCCACCTGCATCCACATTATCAATCATCGGGTTAATCGCAATAATCGCCATCCAGCCCATTCCAAGGTAGAGAGTAAGCGACAGCCAGGCAATTCGCTTTTTCAGCGTCAGCTCAAGCACGACACCCACCAAAGCAATTCCCCAAGCCACGCCCAATAAGGTCCAGCCCCAGGCATCTCTTAAATTGATTAAAGCAAATGGCGTATAAGTACCAGCAATTAAAATGTAAATAGCGGCATGATCAAGCTGTTGAAACACCGCTTTCATTTTTGGCCAGGGAAACGCATGATAAAGCGTTGAAGCGGTATAAAGCAGAATAAGACTAGCACCGTAGATACTCGCAGCAACAACATGCCAACCATCACCGTAAGCCGCCGCCCAAATCAACATGAAAACTAAAGCAACAATACTTAAAACGGCACCAATGCCATGAGTTAATGCATGAGCCACCTCTTCCTTTACGGTATAGACTTTATGCTGATTGCTCATCCTCGTTCCATTCCCGGCGTCTCATAACCTTTACTGATATTCTTGAGTGCCCTTATAAACTGGTCATACTGTCTTTCATTGTCGTATTTTAAGTTATATGAGTTATGAAACTGCAGGGTTAGCGTGACACCATGCCCTTCCAAAAAAACGGTATAACCGTCATGGTCGGTATAAGCTTCTATTCCGTCCAAGTAGTGACGTCCCTGACGAGCTTCGCCATGAGTGTGGATCTTTTCGTACGCATCCAACATCAGTTTGTTATCAAGTTCGTTTTTCATCACACACCTCAGCGTTTTCTAACTAAATGTATACCCTTATTATTAGGGTCGAATGTCCATTCCACAACCGCTTTTACCTATTTGTTTCAAAAACCTTGTATCAGAATATACATACATAGGTGCATGATTAGGCAAAAGCCGCTATAATAATGAACGGATGTTAAGAAATAGGAGCCGAACATGGTTCGACGCACAAAAGAAGACGCAATGGAGACCCGCGCCAAGTTATTAGACGCTGCTGAGGCTTTATTCAGCGAGAATGGTGTGACTCAAACGTCGATGATGCAAGTGGCTGAAAAAGCGGGTGTCACTCGCGGTGCTATCTATCACCATTTTGAAAATAAAATGGATCTCATTGAATCGTTAATGGGAAGAATTTCTCTTCCGATCGATGAAATGCGGGAACAAATAGCCGAGAGTTTAGAATTCGATGCCTTAGAAGAAGTAAAAGCCCGCTCTAAAGAATTTTTAGCTCGCGTTCAAAATGAGCCCCAGGTACGTTCTATTGCCAGCATCCTTCTTCACAAGTGCGAGTACATTGACGAAGTAAATCCTATAAAATTACGGCATGTTAGCGGTCGTAACGAATGCATTTGTGAAGTCGAAAAGTTGTTTGAATCAGCTATCCAAAAAGGTCAGTTGTCCTCAAAAGCTAGCCCCAGGGTTGCGGTTATTGGCTTGTTTTCATTAGTGGACGGCCTTATTTATAACTGGCTGCTTGCTCCGGATTACTTTCCTTTAGTGGAGTACGGCAACCAGGCTATCGATAGCTATATTAACGGGTTAGCACGCTAAGGCTCGTTGCTGTCTGCACGTCCGCGGCGCCAGCCATTGTATTTTCGGTGCACGCCGCGGGTCAAAGATTGAAAAGTATCTTCCAGTAAGTCGACACCAAGCAATACACCAACAATTACCATCGACAACACAATACTAACCCCGTACATACCAAGACCGACTGCAATGCCAATTGCCGCCAGGGCCCAGATTGTCGCCGCCGATGTGACACCAACTACAACACCGTCCCGAGCCAACATAACGCCTGCACCAAGAAAGCCAATGCCGGTAATAATTTGTCCAATGACGCGGGATGGATCGCCGCCCTGACTGACAACCGAGGAGCCACCAGTTAAAAATAGATAGGTACCTAAGATGATAAGTGCAGCGGTCCTTATACCAACCGGTTTGCCTCTAACCTGTCGCTCGAGCCCGACAATGGCACCACAGAGCAGGGCAGTGCCGATGCCATTCCATGAGTAAGGACCCAGTTCCTGAACAACTTGCCAGTCAATCACTAGCTGGCCTCTCCTTGCTCTAAAAATTGCTTAAGAAAACTTTCATCCATTGCCGCAATGCTTTCGTCATTGGCATTCGGACAGCAGGCAAACAACGGCGCAGTCCATGCCTTCACATTGCCAAGAATGTCCCGCAAGTGGCTTAGCCCCCGAATGCCCCCTAACCCCCCGGGTGAAGCAGCAGCCAATAATACCGTTTTACCGGCCCAGGCCTGCGTCTCAACCCGCGACACCCAGTCAATCGCATTTTTTATCAGTGGAGAGACCGACGAATTATATTCAGGGCTGACTAAAACCACTTTTGAGGCTGACTGAATCTTTTCAGCCAACTTTTTCATCGACTCGGGAACACCATCTGCGGCCTCTAAGTCGCCATGGTAGATCGGCGCGTCCAGCGCATCGGCATCAACGATGTCATGTCGAATGCCATGCTTATCTGCAACTTCAGCCAAACGATGTTTGAGTTTGGCATTAAGCGAGTCTTTACGACGGCTACCACCAATGAATACAACGGTCATACGATTACTATCTCCTGATTATTCGGATTGAGAACTCTTCATTGCTTCAATAAAGCGGTTTGACTCACTTACCGCCGCTTCCATGTCTTTAATTAATGCGGAAATATCATTCTGCAGATTACCAAACTCACCGCGAATAGCATCAATGGCCTTAGCATTCAGGTTATGTTTCAGATAAAGCACGTTATCCTGCATTTTATCCAGCACCGGCTGCATCTTATCTGCCGCGCGCTCCATCACCCTCAGCAACTCGGCATAACGGCGTTCCGTCTGGCGTAACTGTCGCTCACTTTCGCGACGCATAGTGTCGTTACTGTATTCACCCAGCTCTTCGCTCCATTCGTCGAATAAGTCATTAGCTACTTCGTCAACTTCGTCGATACGGCTACGAACGCTCTCTGCTGCAGATTTACTGTCTTCGTAATCATCAAGCAGCGCGTTATATTGCTTTTCCAGATTACCACCATCAATGTTTAGCATAGCGTCCAGACGCTCTAATGCAGAACGGAACTCTTCCTGAGCATCGGTTTGTGAGTCACGTGCATCATCCACTCTATCGACTAAAATATCGCGCTTTTCTACGCCAAATTTTTCCATAGTGCCATAGTAAGCACTTTGACATGCTGACAGCATGAAGACCGTTACCAACGGCAATGTCCATTTTCTCATTTGTCACCTCGTGCAGCTTTAATAATACGTTCGTCGCGTTTGTCACGGTGATAACCATGCACCGCAATAATGGCGTGAAGAATAGCGATAATATAAAGAGCTCCCAGCGCACCAAGCGAGACAATAAAAAGTACTACGCCGACAATAGCGATAACCGCATTAAATATCGCCTGAAAAATTTTACCCGTCAGTAAAATAGCGACGGGGGGAAGTAAAATAGCTAAAATATACAACATTGTGTTCTCCTTGCACTTAACATGCAGCTTACCAATTAAGAGCCATTACTTTAGAAAAAGCAAACTAAATCAGTAAGGTAAACGACTACCATCCCAATGCCATAACGCTCCGGTATTTTCCGGTTTTAAGTTTTTCACTACAGCCACAATCCGCTCTGCAGAGAGTTCAGGCGAATACAGTTTGTCGGTGGATATTCGCTCCTGAAAAGGTTCAGACAAACGAGTGTCCGTTGTCCCCGGATGTATTGCCGCCACGATCAGGTTTTTATGAGTACGCTTTAACTCTATTGACGCCGTTTTCAACAGCATATTTAACCCGGCCTTGCTTGAGCGGTAGGCGTACCAGCCGCCTAAATAGTTATCCTCAATACTGCCGACTTTCGCTGACAACTGTACCCAAAAGCGGGTCTTCTTTCTGTCAAGAATTGGCAAAAACGCCTTAAGCGCCAGCATGGGTTTCACTGCGTTAACGGAAAATAACTTATTCAAGTTGTCTGCCGTAATATCGGTCAACTTTTTCTCCGGAAAGGTTTCTTCGTCATGCAACATACCTATGGTTGAGACGACGCCACTTAACTGTTCACCGTTATTTTTAAACTCACTAACCCAGGCGCCCAGTGCTTTCTCATCGTAGTCTTCTATTCGGCAATAAGTTACATCTGACGAGTCTGTTTCCGGCACCTCAGGCTGCCGCGACAACGCGAATATCCTCTCATCGGGATATTGCTTGCTTAATTCCAGAGTGATGGCCCGACCTAATCCGCCGCCAGCACCTAATACCACCATTGCCATTTGCACGACTCTCTATCATGATAGTTATTACTTCCCTACGTGAATAAAACTGGATTAGCTCAATACACCATGAAGCAAATTGAATGGAAATCGTATTTCAACCACACCTTAGGCTTTCTAAAGTACTTTGGGCAAAGGTTTAATAGCGACAATACCAATATCACCGCCGGTCACCTGACCTACGTCAGCATGCTGTCGCTGGTACCCCTTCTAGTCGTTATGTTTACGGTTTTCTCAGCATTTCCAATGTTTGATGAGCTGAAAGAGAATCTTGAGCAGGCACTTTTTGCGAATCTCTTACCCACTTCCGGTGAACAACTGGAAGAATATCTTAACGAGTTTGTGACTAATGCCTCCAAAATGACTGCAATTGGCGTCGGTTTCCTGTTTATTGTCGCCATTATGCTCATGTCAGCCATCGATAAAGCATTGAACAGCATATGGCGGGATTCCAGCAGCAGACATTGGTTGGTTTCTTTTGCTGTTTACTGGATGCTACTTACCCTAGGTCCGGTGCTTATTGGATCGGGCTTGGCTGCAACCTCTTACTTGATGTCGCTCAGCCAGTTTGCTGATGAATATGTTTCCGGCATACAAAGCTTTGTCTTGTGGTTCGTACCCATTGTGACCTCCTTTGTATTCTTTGTGCTCATGTATCAGTTAGTGCCTAACCGTCAGGTTAAATTCCGCTACGCGGCCTTTGGGGCGGTTATTGCCGCGCTTCTGTTCGAGCTGAGTAAACAACTGTTTTCACTGTACATTACTTTTTTCCCGACTTATCAGGCCATTTACGGCGCACTGGCAACCATCCCAATTCTTATCGTATGGATATATCTGTCATGGTTAATTGTACTCATTGGTGCGGTTTTAACCGTCAGTTTAGAGGAGTACCAGTTACAGCAGCCTGAGCCGAAGTCTGATTGACCTGCTTTGCATTTTCGCCGACCATAGCCGTTCTGTTTTTGAAAGGTATGTACTCATGATCGGACTCATTCAGCGCGTTAGCCGTGCCAAAGTCACTGTTGCCGATGAACTGGTCGGTTCTATCGGGCCCGGGCTGTTAATCTTATTAGGTGTTGAACACAAAGACGACGAAGCCAGTGCTGCCAAATTAGCTCAGCGCATAGCCAATTATCGCGTGTTTAGTGACGTTGAAGACAAAATGAATAATAGTGTTATCGATGCGCAGGGCGAAGTTTTGGTGGTTTCTCAATTCACCTTAGCGGCCGATACTCGTAAAGGACGGCGTCCCAGCTTTTCTTCAGCGGCAACGCCCGACCAGGCACAGCATTTGTATCAGGTTTTTTGTGAGCAAATGGCTGCGCAAGGCTTGCCGGTAAAAACCGGGCGCTTTGCAGCAGATATGCAGGTTGAGTTGGTCAATGACGGCCCGGTCACATTTGAATTGAAGGTATAACACCTATGTATCGCGTTATTACTCCGGAAACAGACGAACAACTCGAGCGTTATTACTACCTTCGCTGGCGGGTTCTGCGCGAGCCTTTTCAACGCCCTTTAGGCTCTGAACAAGACGAATACGATCAAGTTGGTCATCACCGAATGGTAGTCAATGAAGCAGAGGAACCCGTTGCGGTTGGCCGGCTTCACTTTAACAGCCCGGAAGAAGCTCAAATACGCTTTATGGCGGTTGCTCCTGAATACCGGGGGGAAGGGCATGGGGTCGCTATTATCTACGCTCTTGAGCTTGCTGCGCGCAAAGAAGGCGCAACGCATGTGGTGATCAACTCACGCGACAACACCATTGGCTTTTATAAAAAGTGTGGTTACGACGTAGCGGAAGAAGCCGATACCGTAAATAACCCCATGGCAGAACACCATTTACGCAAGTCCTTCACTGAGTACAACCGCATTATTTATCGGCCTGAGTGGTGTACCGAGCTACAGAAAACCTGGCAGGAAGACATACCTATTTCCGACGCCATGGGCATTAAAATCCATCAGTATACCGGTCGCGTATTCGAAACCCGCGCGGTACTCTCGCGAAACATTAATGTGCACGGCACCATGTTTGCCGGCAGCATTTACTCACTGGGTACCTTAACCTGCTGGGGATTGCTGCATTTACAGCTGTTAGAGCGGGAACTGGAAGGAGCCGTGGTATTAGGCGATGGTAACATTCACTATCACAAGCCAGTTACCCAGGAACCCCGGGCAATAGCGCGTTTGAGCGACGTTACCGGTGACTTTTCCGCGTTAAAACAAGGAAAAAATGCGCGTTTAACGATTAAGGCTCAGATACTGGATGAAGAGCAGCCGGTAGCAGAATTTACCGGCCGCTTTGTGGTTCTGGCAAAACGGGACTAGCCCGCAGAATTAAACTTCAGACAAAATATGCGGTAGTTTCACCACTGCCGCCAGCTCACCATTTTGAATCAGGTCACTAGCCGCTTTAATATCCGGCGCGAAGAAGCGGTCTTCAGCATAGTACGCCACTTGCTCACGCAAACAGTTAAACGCCGTTTCAACCGCAGCAGCACCTTTCAACGGGCGACGGAAATCCAGTCCTTGTGCGGCTTCTAACCACTCAATCGCAATAATGTCACTGACGTTTTTAGCGATATCCGTTAACCGACGCGCCGCAAAGGTTGCCATAGACACATGGTCTTCCTGGTTGGCAGACGTTGGCAGACTGTCCACAGACGCCGGATGCGCCAGGGTTTTATTCTCTGACGCCAATGCCGCAGCGGTAACTTGTGCCAGCATAAAGCCCGAGTTAACTCCGCCGTCATTGACCAAAAACGCCGGTAACTTGCTTAAATGGCTGTCTATGAGCAGGGCACTACGACGCTCTGACAAGGCACCAATTTCGCTGGCAGCAATGGCCAGAATATCGGCTGCCATAGCGACAGGCTCTGCGTGGAAGTTACCACCGGAAATAATGTCCTGCTCTTCGCTGAACACCAGTGGGTTGTCAGTAACTCCGTTGGCTTCGCGCACTAAAATACCCGAGGCATGCTCAATTTGGTCTAACACCGCACCCATTACCTGAGGCTGACAACGCAGAGAATACGGGTCCTGCACTTTTTCGCAATTCTCGTGGTCTTTAGCAATTTCAGAACTGTCGGTCAGCACGTGACGAAGCATTTCGGCGGCTTTAATCTGCCCCGGTTGGCCGCGTACTGCGTGAACACGTTCATCAAACGGCGCACGCGAGCCCATAGCGGCTTCCACAGAAGTCGCACCCACCACAATGGCGGCATGGAAATTACGCTCAATGCGGAACAGTCCGGCTAGAGCTAACGCAGTCGATGCTTGAGTGCCGTTCAGTAAAGCCAGACCTTCTTTCGGTGCCAACTCAAACGGCTCAATACCCGCTATTTTCAGACCTTCCTCAGCGTTTAGCACCTTTCCGTTGTGACGAACCGTACCTTCACCCACTAATGGCAATACCATGTGCGCTAACGGCGCTAAATCACCGGATGCGCCCACAGACCCTTTTTCCGGAATGCAGGGGTACACTTCGGCGTTCAATAGCTTGATCAGCGCATCAACCAACACTTGCCGTACGCCAGAAAACCCGCGCGACAGAGAGTTAATTTTCAGTAGCAGCATTAGACGCACAACGGAGTCTTCCATTAAATCGCCGGTTCCCGCAGCGTGCGATAACACAATACGACGCTGGAGATCAGTCAAGCGCTCAGGTGGAATACGGGTATTCGCCAGCAGCCCAAAACCGGTATTAATACCGTAAACTACTCGCCCTTGCTCAAGTACATCTGCAACGGTTTTCGCCGAAGTCGCAATGTTGTCCTTAGCTTCATCAGATAGCTTTAGTGTCTGATGCTGATAAAACCAGTCGCGCAGTTCACTTAACTGCAATTGTCCTGGCTGTAATTCAAAATGACTCATGCAACCTCCTTACTTCGTATCCAGCATAGGTAAATCAAGCCCTTGTTCACGGGCGCAGTTTTTCGCAATATCGTATCCGGCATCAGCGTGGCGCATAACGCCCGTACCCGGGTCGTTCCACAGCACCCGGCCTAACCGCTTGTCAGCTTCTTCGGTACCGTCGGCTACAATCACCACACCGGCGTGCTGTGAGTAACCCATGCCAACGCCACCACCGTGGTGCAGGCTGACCCAGGTCGCGCCGCCTGCTGTATTCAGCAAAGCATTCAGCAGAGGCCAGTCCGATACCGCGTCAGATCCGTCCTGCATCGCTTCGGTTTCACGGTTAGGGCTGGCAACTGAGCCAGAATCCAAGTGGTCACGGCCGATAACAACCGGCGCTTTCAGCTCGCCGCTTTTAACCATGTCGTTAAACGCGCGGGCAATGCGGGCCCGGTCTTTAAGGCCAATCCAGCAAATACGTGACGGCAGGCCCTGGAAGCTAATGCGTTCTTTAGCCATGTCCAGCCAGTTGTGTAAGTGCTCGTTATCCGGAATCAGCTCTTTCACTTTCTCGTCGGTTTTGTAGATGTCTTCCGGGTCACCCGAAAGCGCAACCCAACGGAATGGGCCAATACCTTCACAGAACAGCGGACGAATATAAGCCGGCACAAAGCCCGGGAAGTCAAAGGCGTTATCAACACCTACGTCTTTGGCCATCTGGCGAATGTTGTTACCGTAATCCAGTACTGCCGCGCCTTCTTTCTGGAAGTGCAACATAGCGCGCACCTGCACCGCCATAGATTCTTTCGCAGCATTTACCGTACCAGTGGCATCGCTTTCCTGCTTCGCTTTGTATTCTTCCAGTGTCCAACCCTGTGGCAAATAACCATGCAGAGGGTCGTGGGCTGAGGTCTGGTCAGTCACTACGTCCGGCGTCACGCCTTGCTGCTGCAATTCCGAATAAACGTCAGCGGCATTACCCAGTAAGCCCACTGAAATGGCTTCGCCTTTTGCCATCGCATCATTAATCAGTTTTAACGCATCGTCTAAGTTAGTAGCTTTATGGTCCACATAGCCGGTACGCAGGCGAAAATCGATACGTGACTCGTCACATTCAACAGCCAACATACAAAAACCGGCCATGGTTGCCGCTAATGGCTGAGCTCCACCCATGCCACCAAGGCCACCAGTAAGTACCCACTTACCTTTTGCGTCACCGTTAAAGTGTTGACGCGAAACCGAACCAAAGGTTTCGTAAGTGCCCTGCACAATGCCTTGTGAACCAATGTAAATCCAGGAGCCTGCGGTCATCTGGCCGTACATCATCAGGCCTTTTTTATCGAGCTCGTTAAAGTGTTCCCAGTTAGCCCATTCCGGTACCAGGTTAGAGTTCGCAATCAATACTCGCGGCGCATCTTCATGGGTAGGAAACACACCCACTGGTTTACCTGACTGAATCAACAGGGATTCGTTTGGTTTCAGGCGCTCTAAAGTTTCAATAATTTTGTCATAGCATTCCCAGCTGCGCGCTGCACGACCAATGCCACCGTATACAACCAGCGCCTGTGGGTGTTCCGCCACTTCATCATCCAGATTGTTCATCAGCATCCGCTTTGCAGCTTCCACCTGCCAGTTGCAGGTGGTTAGCTCGGTTCCATGAGGGGCGCTAATTTTGCGGCTTTTATCCAAACGGGTGAATGACATGACTTACTCCTTAAAGGTTAAATGGCCGCCTAACTTAAAGCGGGAGCCCGGATGGGTCAGCGTGGCGAAAGTCACCACGCCACCTGAGCTCCAGGTGCGGCGCAAAATTCTGAGACAAGGTTCGTGACGGTCGATACTTAAGTATTGGCAGAGAGTATTGACCGGCAGAATAGCTTCAATTTGATGACTGGCTTCGGTGAGCGGACTAACCACACACAAATATTCGTGCGGGGTTACCTTGCTGTAGTCCTGCTTAAGATAATCGGGAACCAGTTTGGGGTTAACAAAACGTTCTTCCAGCTGCACCGGCAAGTCATTTTCATAGTGAGTGATTAGCGAATGAAATACCGGGCTCCCTTCTTCCAGCTCCAGCGCTTCAGCTACCTGAGTCGAGGCGGGTTGTTCTTTCAGCATATGCACTTTGGCGCGGTAATCGTGGCCACGTGAACGCACTTCATCGGCAATATTGCGAATGGCCATGAACGAGGTTTGCGATTTAATTGGCGCAACGTAGGTACCAGAGCCCTGAGTCCGAATGACCAGCCCCTCATCGGCCAGTTCCTGTAGCGCGCGTCTTGCCGTCATTCGACTGACAGAAAACTGCGCCGACAAGGCATTTTCTGAACTGACAGGGTGGTTTTCAGGCCACTCACCGGATTCTATCTTCAGATAAATATGCTGTTTTATCTTTGAGAACTTGTTCATCCCGACCCCAACATGTAAATGACATGATTCGATGTTTTTGAGGCTAAAAGTCTAGTTCAGAATAATTGTATATACAAGCAGCTTTTGCTACTCTTTTATCAGAACCAACCTTAAAGGACTGTTATGCAACGCATAGAAAATATCAACGCAGCGACAATGACTGATGATAAGGGTTATGGCCTTATCCAGGACGCTACAGTCATTATTAATAAGGGCAAAATTGAATTTGTGGGTGCCGCTTTTGACGCCCCCGCCACCCCGACTGCAGAAGTCATTGACGGTAACGGTGGTCTGCTGACTCCCGGGTTAATTGATTGCCACACTCACCTGGTATGGGCCGGATCCCGCGCTAACGAATTCGCGCAACGCCTGCATGGCGCCAGCTATCAGGAAATTGCTGAGCAGGGCGGCGGTATCAAAAGTACGGTTAAAGCCACCCGCGAGGCCTCCGCAGAAGAGTTACTGACACTGGCGTTAGAGCGCGCAGAAACGCTCATGTCACAAGGAGTTACCACCATAGAAGTGAAGTCCGGTTACGGCTTGGATCTGGAAAATGAGCGCAAACAATTAACCGTAGCGCGTCAGTTAGCCGAACAGTTACCGGTGAACATTAAAACCACTTTGCTGGCGGCACACGCAGTGCCACCTGAGTTCAAGGATAACGCCGACGGCTATATTGAAGAAATTATCCAAAACATTTTACCAACGCTGGCTAATGAAGGCCTGGTCGACGCGGTTGATGCTTTTTGTGAAAGTATTGGATTTAGCCCGGCACAAACCGAAAAAGTATTTAAAACGGCAAAAGACTTAGAACTGCCAATTAAGCTTCACGCCGAGCAAATCACCAACCAGAAAGGTGCCAAGCTGGCCGCGGATTATCAGGCATTATCGGCTGATCATCTTGAGCAACTGGATGAAGAAGGTGTTAAGGCCATGGCCGAAAATGGCACGGTGGCGGTGTTATTGCCCGGCGCATTTTACTTCCTGCGCGACACGCAAAAACCGCCAGTTGAGTTACTGCGCAAACACGGGGTGCCTATGGCTATTGCCACCGATGCAAACCCGGGTTCATCACCGATTCATAACTTACCGTTAATGCTGCAAATGGCTGCGACTTTTTTCCACATGACACCGGAAGAGTGTCTGCGGGGCGTTACCGTCAATGCAGCAAAAGCATTAGGCGAAAACCAGCGCGGCGTTATTGCAGAAGGCTGTTACGCAGATTTAGCACTATGGAGTTGCAAAGACGCCGCTGAGCTCACGTACCAGTTTGGTGTGAACCCGTTAAAAACCTTATGGTTTAACGGCGTCGCTCACGACCGTGTAAGTAAGCCGTGGTCAGCTCGCTAAGCAACTGTCCGCATATTTTCATGCCTTCGTCGAAGCCGGTACTGCACAAAGAAGGAGCGGCTTCGGCAAGGTGTAAATAACGCGCTTCGTTCACCTCTGCTAAGCGCTTAACGTACTGAAAACCCTGCCCCAGACTCAAACCAACATAGTTTACAGCGCTGGCTGGTACGGCATTTAATGCATCAACATCAACTTCAATACCTAGCGGCCTCTGCCAGGACACGGCTTTTGCTACCACTTCGTCCATCACCTCAACAAATGGACGCTCATATAAGCGATGCAGTGTATGGTAACGCATGCCAGCGTCTTGCAGCTGACGCAGGCTACTGGCAGAGTTTTTGCCCTGATGCAAACCAACAATATGGTAAAACTCCAGCGCACCTTCCATATAAGCGTAACTAAAGCCATTGCCGGAGTGGCGGCCTTCGCGCGGACGAAAGTCTGCATGAGGGTCTAAATTGACCGCACCACAAGCTTCCTCTGTCACTTTATGCAAACTCTTCAGCAGCGGATACGCATTATTGTGACCCCCGCCAATAACAATCACCTCAAAACCCTGCTCGAATAACGGCGTCAGAATTTTCTCGACGCGGGCATCAACCTGCGCGCAAAGTTCACGTAAAGTGGCCAGATCATGGGCGTCTGTAGCATCGAGTTCAGCGGCCTTTTCGTTTAAGTCGTCGCAATTAACCGCTCCAACCAACAACATCTCGTGCGTGGAAAGTAACCCCGTTTTTTGCAGGTTTAAGAAGCTTTTCAAAAAAGCCTGCCAGCCGTCATCGGCACCGGCGCGACCAAGGTTGGCTCGCACACCGATACTCTCGGGAATACCGACTAATGCTACACGCTGGCCGTCTTCCCAGGCTGCCGCCAGGCTTTCTTCGTAAGTGCCCTGTTCAGAGAGCACCCGAATGGCCTGGCCAATTTTAGTTTCCTGTTCACGTACCGTGACCCATTTTGCCGGGTCGGTCAGTTCTAAGTAAGAGATGTCACTCATCATTCAATATCTAATGGTTCCGGAGACAAGATAACGCCAGTAGTATCGATATAAAGGTGGTCTTCCGGCAAAAAGGTTACGCCGCCAAAGTTTACCGGCACATTCAGTTCACCTACGCCTTCGCTAATAGCGCCAACCGGAATAGAAGCAACACCCAGAATCCCAATATCCAGCTCTTCCAGCGCGTCAACTTCGCGCACGGCGCCGTAACAGACAATGCCTTCCCAGTCGTTATCCATGGCTTGCTCAGCAATAGCTGCATCAACCAGAGCACGGCGTGATGAGCCACCACCATCAATCAATAAAATCTTCCCACCACCGTCGGCAGCAATGGTTTCCTCAATAAGCCCTTTATCTTCATGGCACTTGATAATAACCAAACTACCACCAAAAGAGTTGCGGCCTCCGTAAGACTCAAACATGGGTTCAACCACATCGACCATATCGGGGTATAAATCGCAAAGTTCTGAAGTGTTGTATTCCATGATTGTATTCCTGACGTTGCTATAGCAGTAGCTGGCAGTATACCTGCTATCCGGTGCGGACAAAAGCAACCTGATAGCGGTAACGAAACCCTTGAATTATAGAATAAAAACCCGTTTAATCTAACTAACCATAATAATAATAAAGTGAATTGCTATTTTCATGCCCCAGCTCGACCTCATGACCAGTCTGGCTATAGAGACCTTTGCGCATTCAATACAGGCAGTTTTTCTGCTCGGATTTGCCGCTTTACTGATGTATTACCATAGATACTATCAACGCGATTATCTAGGTTACTGGGCTTTCGCCTGCTGTGCATTTGGTCCTGGAGAAATCATCAGAGCCTTTTTGGCCGGAAGCGCAATGGTCGCGCCCGAGTCTGCGCTTAGCTGGTCCAGTGGTTTACAAGGGGTCGCTTTAACCTGCCAGTACCTAGCCATTTCGTTTATTGCCCTGGGTGCCTCTTGTGCCGCTTTTAATAAAAAACCGCAAAACTACTGGCAATATATAGCTTATGGGGTGTCGTTGGTTGGCGGTATTATTTCCTATTTTTGGCTAGATCCCACCATAAGCGATGCGGGTAACACGCCCAATGCCGGATTTATGCGGTTTCTGGTCACTGGCGTAGCGTTAATCGCTATCAGCTTGCTTATGTGGCGGAAATTAGGAAGCGGTATCGGCCCCAAATTGGTGTCCGGTGGCTTTTTCAGTATCGGCTTTAAGAATTTAGTCGTACTTAGCGTTATTTTTTCTTTACCCGGAAACGCTGTGGACTGGGCTCTCAGCTTTCAGGCGCTTTTAAATATCATTATAATTGCGGCGATTATCGTCGGTATTATCATTTGGTTGCTGGAATCTGAGCGCAATACCGCAGTTCGCGCCATCCAAAGAGCCGAGTATCTGCACACCCATGACGCGCTGACCGGAGTCTCTAACCGTGACCAGCTAGTCAGTAAAATCCCTTTATTCATCGAGTATTGCCGCAGTAACAACCGTCAATTAACCATTATGCTTGTTGGCGTCAGTCGCTTTAAAGTGGTTAACGAAAACATTGGTATTCGCGGTGGTGACCAGGTGCTAAAAGAAATTGCGCGACGCCTGCAAAACTTTCGCAAACAGCCTCTGGCGGTATCCCGTATCAGTGGCGATGTCTTTGCTCTTGCCTTTGATCATTTAAAAAGCCGCAGTCTTATAAAAGATTTAGCTACAGAACTTCAGGACACACTGAGTAACCCCATTGAAGTGGGCGAAAAAACGCTGAATATTGCCGCGGGTATTGGTATTGCACGCTACCCTCAGCACGGCAGTCGATCGGAAGTTCTACTCAATAAAGCAACCATTGCGCTGACTCAGGCAAAGCAGTCACACCAGCCCAGTGTTACCGTTTATGAGCGGGGTATGGATGAGATGTACTCCTATCTGGTTGATATGGAGCCAATTTTACGCCGCGCTATGCAAGAGAATGAGTTCACTCTGTATCTTCAGCCGCAGTTTGACTTTGACCATCAACAGCTTTGTGGTTTTGAAGCCCTGATCCGTTGGCAGCACCCGGAACGCGGTCTGCTGAGTCCGGCGGAATTTCTGCCTTATATCGAGCAATTGGGGCTTTCCACCGAACTGGATGACTGGGTACTGAACCACGCGGCTGCTATCCTTGCTTCCTGGAAACAAAAGTTTGGTCTCTGCTGGCCCATAGCGGTGAATTTATCAGCGCCACAATTTCAGCATTTTCAGTTAATAGAAAAAATGCAGCGATTACTGGAAGACTACAATATATCGCCCGAATGGCTAGAGCTTGAGATCACCGAAAACGTGGCCATGTCAGATTTACACAACGGCATGAGTGTTATCCAGCGGTTACGGGAAATGGGTTTTGGTATTTCTATTGATGACTTTGGTACCGGGCACTCCTCCCTGGCTTACCTTCGCTCATTACCTATTAACAAAATTAAAATAGACCGCAGCTTTGTCAGCGAACTGCAGCAAAATAATAACGATGTCACTATTTTAAAAGCCATGATCCGCTTGTCTCATGGCCTGGGTAAACGCGTTATTGCCGAGGGCATTGAAACCCAAGAACAGCAGGACATGTTGCAAAAGCTGGGTTGCGACATGATGCAGGGCTATTTTTACTCACCCCCAATGCGCCTGCAATTTGCTGAACAGTTGATTGAACGCCAAATTCAAGGCGACAAAAAGCCGTTGCCACCCGGAGAGTTTGCAACGGCTTTCTAGCTCTACGATTTCTGCAGAGTATTTTTACAGGATAAAGCGGCTTAGGTCTTCGTCTTGCGATAGCTCACCGACATGTTCATTCACGTAATCGGCATCAACAACCAGTTTCTCACCGCTGTGGTCAGTAGCATGGAAGGAAATTTCTTCCATTAAACGCTCCAGCACCGTATGTAAGCGACGCGCACCAATGTTTTCTGTCGTTTCGTTTACATGGAATGCCACTTCGGCAATACGCTGAATGCCTTCTTCAGTAAAGCTCACTTCAACGCCTTCAGTGTTCAGCAGAGCATGGTACTGAGTCGTCAGCGACGCACTTGGCTCTGTCAGAATACGCACGAAGTCGCCACTGGTCAGTGCTTCCAGCTCAACCCGAATAGGCAAACGCCCCTGTAATTCAGGAATTAGGTCTGACGGCTTACTCATCTGGAATGCACCAGAGGCAATAAACAGAATATGATCAGTTTTTATCATACCGTGCTTGGTATTCACCGTGGTTCCTTCAACCAAAGGCAGCAAGTCGCGCTGCACACCTTCGCGGGAAACATCTGGCCCGCTGGTATCGCCACGCTTACAAATCTTGTCAATTTCATCTAAAAAGACAATGCCGTTTTGCTCAACCGACTCAATAGCAGCTTCTTTTACTTCGTCGGGGTTCAGCAATTTCGCCGCTTCTTCCTCGACTAGCTGCTTGTAAGCATCTTTAATGCGCATTTTGCGGGCTTTTGTCTTATCGCTGCCCATGTTCTGGAACATGTTCTGCAACTGCGACGTCATTTCTTCCATACCCGGCGGCGCCATAATTTCAACACCCATTTGCGGCATGGCTAAATCAATTTCAATTTCTTTGTCGTCCAGCTGGCCTTCACGTAACTTCTTACGGAATACCTGACGCGTACCACGCTGGTCATCATTTTCCGGCGTCTCTTCCTGTTGCTGAGCCCAACCAGAAGAAGACTGCTTCGCCGGTGGTAGCAGCACATCCAGAATACGCTCTTCCGCCGCTTCTTCAGCACGGTAACGTACCTTTTGCATCATTTCTTCGCGCGTTTGTTTCACCGCTACGTCGGTTAAATCCTTAATAATGGATTCAATTTCTTTGCCCACGTAACCCACTTCTGTGAACTTAGTCGCTTCAACTTTAATGAAAGGCGCTCTCGCTAATTTCGCCAGGCGGCGGGCAATTTCCGTTTTACCCACACCGGTAGGGCCTATCATTAAGATATTCTTAGGCGTTACTTCCTGACGCAGCTCGTCATCCAGTTGCATCCGGCGCCAGCGATTACGCAAAGCAACGGCGACAGCGCGTTTTGCTTTATCCTGGCCAATAATATGTCGGTTTAATTCGTCTACAATTTCTCTTGGGGTCATCTCAGACATCTTATTTTTTCCCCTGCTTCGTTTTGTCTTCAGCAATAGACTCTTCTTCTTCAATGGTCTGGTTGCCGTTGGTGTACACGCAAATATCGCCTGCAATGGTCAGTGCTTTTTGCACAATGTCGCGGGCATTCAAGTCGGTATTTTCCAGCAAAGCTCTTGCTGCCGACTGCGCAAACGGCCCACCCGAGCCAATCGCAATAAGGTCATTCTCCGGCTGCACAACGTCACCATTACCGGTAATAATTAATGACGTTTCTTTATCAGCAACCGCGAGCAATGCCTCCAGTCGGCGCAAAGCACGGTCGGTACGCCAATCTTTTGCCAATTCCACAGCCGCACGCATCAGGTTCCCCTGATGTTGTTCAAGTTTGGATTCAAAACGTTCGAACAGTGTGAAAGCGTCTGCGGTTCCGCCGGCAAAACCTGCCAGCACTTTATCGTGGTATAGGCGACGCACTTTACGCGCATTACCTTTCATTACGGTATTACCTAAGGAAACCTGGCCGTCTCCGCCAATTACAACTTTATCGCCGCGGCGAACAGATACGATAGTAGTCAAAGCAAGACCCTCTTTTTTGTCTTAGTGACGTCGATGACAAGTATTTGAGGGTCTATATCGTATTTTTCAATGGTGTCAGCCGATTAATCCAGATTCCAGTTCCAGATAGCACAACCAAACACTTGATTGCGTTGAAGTTTATGACGGTCACTTTCAGCATCTCGTTTGGTTTCATAAGGGCCCAGAATAACCCGGTACCAAAGCCCATTGCTCCCTTCAGTCGAGCGTACCTGAGATTCAAGCCCCGCCATCGCAATTTGTGCACGTAACCTTTCAGCGTCTTCCTGCTGACGGAAAGAGCCACATTGCATCAGTTTCGGTGGACCCAGTTCGCGTTCAGGCACATCAACTTCCACCTCTTTACTTTTTAGCTCTTCTATATAGCGCCAGCGTTCAGCCGATTTCTCTGGCAATAAGTCAGCCGGTGGCGGTTGTACCTTTGGTTGTTCAACCTGTTCAGATTTACCGTTAATTTGCAGCAGAATATAGGTAAAAAATGCTATCAGGACAATGGCAACAGCGACCACGAACCAGGGCACCGGCTTACGCTCAGCAACGGGTTTTGCACCGCGTTGCTGCTTTTTATTGGTTCCCTTTTTCTTAGCCGGCTTACGTTTTGGCGGTTTTGGCTTACGATTCGCGTAATCCATAGTGCGTTACATCTTCTCCAGGGTTGGAATACCCAGTAATTCCAGGCCTTGCTTCAGCACGTTGGCGGTTAACATCGACAACTTCAGACGACTGTTACGAAGGGCTTCGTCTTCCTGATTCAAAATTGGGCAGGCTTCATAAAAACTGGAGAAGCGACCGGCCAAATCAAACAGGAAACCACATAAGAAATGCGGCATGGCTTTATCCTGAACCTGATGCAGCACTTCGTTAAAACGCACCAGCTGATTCGCCAGCGCCAGCTCGCGTTCGTCATCCAGAATAATGTCGGCGTTGCGGTCAAACGCTGTGTCGCCTAAACGGTCAAAAATACTGTTCACACGGGTGTAAGCATAAAGCAGGTAAGGTGCCGTGTTGCCTTCAAAAGTCAGCATGTGGTTCCAGTCGAAAATGTAATCGCTGGTACGGTTTTTTGATAAGTCCGCGTACTTAACCGAGCTAATACCCACCACTTCAGCAACGCGTTTTTGCTGCTCATCTGTTAAATCAGTCGTTTTCTGCTGCAGTAGCTCTAGTGCACGACGTTCAGCTTCATCTAATAAATCAGCCAGCTTAGTCACACCACCGTCACGGCTCTTGTAAGGTTTGCCATCTTTGCCCATCACGGTACCAAAACCGTAATGGTCAAGCTGTATCTCGCCTTCCACAAAACCGGCTTTGCGTGCCAGCGTAAAAATTTGGTCGAAATGCAGCGACTGACGCGCATCCACAAAGTACATCAGGTGGTCACCACCTAACTGTTTCTGACGGTATTCAATGGCGGCTAAATCGGTGGTGGCATAGAGATAGCCCCCGCCTTTTTTCTGCACAATAATAGGCAGCGGTTCACCTTCTTTACCTTTGTATTCTTCAAGGAATACGCATTGTGCGCCCTGATCTTCAGTCAACAGGCCTTTTTCTCGCAGGTGCTCAATAACACCCGGTAACTTGTCGTTGTAGGCGCTTTCAGCCATCACATCGTCACGAGTCAGTTTAACGCCTAAACGGTCGTAAACGTCCTGACAATGGCTCAGTGACACATCAATAAACTGGTTCCACAGCTTCAGGCAGTATTCGTCGCCCGACTGCAGTTTTACGACTAGCTGACGTGCACGGTCAGCAAACTCTTCGCTTTCGTCAAAACGTTGCTTGGCGGCTTTATAGAAAGTCTCCAGGTTGCTCAGCTCATATTCAGCAGACTGATTATCCAGCGCTTCCATGTACGCTAAAAGCATGCCGAACTGCGTGCCCCAGTCGCCCACGTGGTTCTGACGAATGACTTTATGCCCTAAAAACTCACACACGCGCGACACGGCGTCGCCAATAATGGCAGAACGCAAATGGCCTACGTGCATTTCTTTCGCCAGGTTAGGCGACGAGTAGTCAATAACAATGGTTTTGCTTTCTTCTGCCACATCCACGTTCAGACTGTCGCTGTTCAGCATCGCGGTTAGCTGGTCTTTCAACTGGTTCTGCGAAATGGTGAAGTTAATAAAGCCCGGCCCGGCAATATCCATTTTCGACAACAGGGAGTTCTCCGGAACCGCTTCGACAATGGCTTCAGCCAGCTGACGTGGGTTCGATTTTGCTGGTTTGGCTAGCATCAATGCCAGGTTTGTCGCAAAGTCACCGTGTGATTTGTCTCGGGGGCGATCCAACTGAATCTTTACTGGGTGATCAGCAGGGATTTTTCCCTGTGTTTTAAGTTGACCAATGGCTTCGGCCAGTAACTGTTCAAGTTGTTCTTTCATTAATGCGACTACCTGTATGAAAAATCGAAGAGGAAATTCAAGACGCTTAGTTTAATCGCTACGCCCGATAAAAAAAACCGCTTAGTTGTCGATCAGCTAAAGTCTTGCGGATCAATATCCAGCGACCAGCGCACTTTTTTCAATAACGGCAAGGCGTTAATCTGCGGTAACAAGTGTTCAATAAGCTGAAATCGCAATTTACGTGACTGACAATGTAACAGCAATTGGTAGCGGTAACGACCGGCTTTACGTTCCATTAAAGCTGGCATGGGGCCCAGCAAAAATGCACCTTCCACCTGCGGCATTAACTGCTGAATTTGGGTCATGGCCTGCACCACAGAGTCTCTGTCGGTTGCTTCGCCACGGAACAGCGCCAAATAAGAGAACGGCGGCAAGTCACTTTGTTGGCGTTCAGCAAGTGCCGTCAGGGCAAAGTGCGAATAGCCGTTGTTGAGTAAGTCCTGAATTAAGTCGTGCTCCGGATGGTGGGTTTGCAATACAACTTTACCGGCTTTGTGCTCTCGCCCGGCGCGACCA
The DNA here is from genome assembly GCF_004364275.1 of Idiomarina sp. H2. NCBI lineage: Bacteria > Pseudomonadati > Pseudomonadota > Gammaproteobacteria > Alteromonadales > Idiomarinaceae > Idiomarina > Idiomarina sp. H2. The sequence continues at coordinate 123,820 of NZ_SNZY01000004.1, read as the reverse complement.
GCGACCTGAGTATAAAGCTGTCCTAAACGCTCTGCTGCCCGGAAGTCCGCGCTGTAAAGCGCGCCATCAACATCCAGCAGCGCCACCAGCGTCACATGCGGAAAGTGATGGCCTTTTGCCAGCATCTGCGTGCCGACCAGCAGCGGATACTCATTGTTGGTGGCTTTTTGCAGATAATCGTCCAACTGACCTTTACGGCGGGTGGAATCCCGGTCAATGCGCAGCACCCCGCGACCCGGAAACATTTCTTTCAGACTGTGCTCTAACTGTTCGGTACCCACACCGTGCGAAATTAAGTGCGAGGAGCCGCAGGAGCCGCATTGCTTAGGTATCCGTTGCTGGCTGCCACAATGGTGACACTGCAGCTGGTGATGAGCTTTATGTACGGTGTAATAAGCGTCACAACGATGACACTGCGCCAGCCAGCCGCACTCGTGACACATTAACGCTGGTGCAAAACCACGACGGTTAAGGAACAGCAGTACCTGATTACCGCGTTCAATTTCTACCTGAATTTGCTCCTGCAATGCTTTAGAAACACCGGCTTTTATGGGCTGCTGTTTCAGGTCAATAAGCTCGTGTTTAACCATTTGCGCGCCACCAGCGCGCTGCCCCAGCTTAAGCCAATGAAAGCGTTTGCTGACCGCGTTATTCAGCGTTTCCAGCGAGGCCGTTGCACTACCCAGCACCAGCGGAATATCCAGCAACGCCGCCCGTTTAATGGCAATGTCCCGGGCATGGTAGCGAAAGCCGTCCTGTTGTTTGTAGGACAAGTCATGTTCTTCATCGACCACAATAAGCCCTAGCTTCTGGCAGGGCGTAAACACCGCCGAACGGGTGCCGATAATAATTGCTGCATGTCCGTGTTTTGCATCCAACCAGGTATTTAAACGTTCTCTGTCACTCATGCCCGAGTGCAGCATGACCACCGGTGCGTCAAAGCGTTCTTTAAAGCGCTGCAAGGTCTGTGGGGTAAGGCCAATTTCCGGTACCAGCACTAATACCTGCTCGCCGCGCTCCAGTACCGGCTCCATGGCTTGTAAGTACACTTCGGTTTTACCACTACCGGTAACGCCTTCCAGCAGCAAAGTGCTGTGCTTTTGCTGCTGGTTAATGGTAGAAACCGCCACCGCCTGCTCAGTATTTAACGCATGGCCCTGCTCTCTTAACACCGATGACTGCTTTTGCCAGCCCTGATTCTTAGTCGGTGCCTGCTCGCGCACTTCAATCCAGCCTTTATCCTGCAAGGTGCGCAGCACGGCTGAGGTCACACCTATATCGGTTAAGTCGCTGCGCCTGAGCGGCTGATGTTTAAGCGCTGCCAGCACTTGCTGCTGCCGCGCGGCCCCTTTTAAATCATTAATGGACTGCGCCCGGCCTAAATCGGTCAGCGCATAAAAAGTTTCGGTCAGGTATTCCGGCGCATCGCCTTTGCGCAACAAAACCGGCAGGCTATTGGCGGCTACGTCCCCCAATGAATGGTGATAGTAGTCAGAAGACCAGCGTACTAGCTGCCAGATATCATCAGGCCACAGCCGCTGCTCATCCAGAACCGAAGCGACGAACTTCAATTCAAATGTTGGCGGTTCGTCATTGGCTTCGGCAACCACGTAACCCACTAACTGACGCTGGCCAAAAGGCACGCGCACGCGGACTCCCTGCGGCAGTGGCTCGGCACTTTTGCACAGATAATCATAGGTTTGTCGAAGAGGTAGCGGCAGTGCGACTTTATAACGTCGTTCGCTACCGGTGCTGGCTTGCTTCATGGCTCTATTCTGGAACGCTACCGCGCAGAATACAAGGCAGCAGATTCTACTTGATCACAGGCTCAGGATCACATAAAATGCGCGGCTCTTAATTCATTGATGTTTTTTTGCGCATGGTGTTCGGCTTTGGATCGAATGGCGATGCGGCCCATAACTGAGGTAACCCCATGAAACAAGGTATTCATCCTAAGTACGAGACTTTAAAAGTCAGCTGTTCTTGCGGTCACACGTTCGAAACACGTTCAACCCGCTCAGAAGATCTTCACCTGGACGTATGTTCAGAGTGCCACCCGTTCTACACTGGTAAGCAACGTGTAATGGACACTGGTGGTCGTGTTGATAAATTTAAGAAGCGTTTTGGTGCTCTGGGCAAGAAAGACTCCTAAGAAAACCTGTAGAAAACGCTGCTTAATAGCAGATTTTAAGAGAAAGGCGCTAAACAGCGCCTTTTTTTGTGCCCGCTTGCCTAAACCTCCTATTGTTAACGAAAAGTTAACTGGTGTACTTTTGAACACTCATTAAATTTAGTTCTCGTCATTCGGCATAAAGACGGAGGTAAGATTTGTTTCTTAGCATAAAAGCGATAGACTGATTGGCATTCTGATAACCAGACTCAGGTATCACCGCATGACAGATTTTCGCCAACAGGCACTGGATTACCACGAATACCCGACCCCGGGTAAAATTTCGGTTGAACTCACCACTCCCGCAGAAACCAGCAAAGATTTAGCTTTGGCCTACAGCCCGGGCGTCGCAGAACCTGTTAGGGAAATTGCACAGGACCCGGATGCTGCATACCGTTATACCGCCAAAGGCAACATGGTTGCGGTTATTACGAACGGAACCGCCATTCTTGGCTTAGGAAACCTGGGACCGCTGGCATCAAAACCGGTAATGGAAGGTAAAGCTCTGCTGTTTAAACGTTTCGCCGGACTGGACTCTATTGATATTGAAGTGAACCACCGCACCACGCAGGACTTTATCAACACCGTTGCTAACATTGCCGATACCTTTGGTGGTATTAACTTAGAAGACATTAAAGCCCCTGAGTGCTTTGAAATTGAACAAGCCTTAATAGAGCGCTGCAATGTACCGGTATTCCATGATGATCAGCACGGTACTGCCATTGTAACGGCCGCTGGTATGCTGAACGCGTTAGAAATTCAGGGTAAAAACCTGGCGGAGTCACGTATTGTCTGCCTTGGTGCTGGTGCTGCCGCCATTGCCTGTATGGAGCTTTTAATTAAATGTGGGGCACAACGCGAGCACATCTATATGCTCGACTCAAAAGGCGTTATTCACACCCGTCGTGATGACTTAAATGAATACAAACAGCTGTTTGCCAACAATACTGACAAACGTACGCTAAAAGACGTTATTGAAGGTGCAGATATCTTCGTCGGAGTTTCAGGACCAAACTTACTCAGCGCAGAAGAGCTAAAACTTATGGCACCTAACCCGGTTCTGTTTGCCTGCTCTAACCCAGACCCGGAGATTAAGCCGGAAACCGCTATGGCCGCACGTGATGACCTGATTATGGGCACCGGACGCTCAGACTACCCGAACCAGGTGAACAACGTTTTATGCTTCCCGTTTATGTTCCGCGGTGCATTAGATGTGCGCGCTACTGCTATTAATGACGAAATGAAGGTTGCAGCGGTGGAGGCCATTCGCCAGCTGGCGAAAGAGCCTGTTCCGGAATCAGTATTAAAAGCGGCCGGTGTCAAAGAGTTAACCTTCGGTCGTGATTATATTATTCCTAAACCAATTGACCCGCGCTTGTGCCCACGGGTATCGCGCGCCGTTGCCGAAGCTGCGGTGAAGTCCGGCGCAGCTAAAATCGATTTACCGAAAAATTATATGCAGGATTAATCGTCGAGCTCTTCGTCGGTCGGAATAGGTAATCCCCGGGCTTCCAGCTCTTCGCGTACCGCTTTGGGGATTTTATTCGGGTTAGATTTTTGCAAATCTTCATCTTCCGGCAGCGGCTGACCGGTAAAAGCGTGTAAAAACGCCTCACACAGCAGTTCGCTGTTGGTAGCATGGCGCAGATTATTAATTTGGCGACGAGTTCGTTCATCGGTCAGTACTTTTAATACGCGCGTGGGTATTGAGACCGTAACTTTTTTCACCTGCTGACTCTTACGACCGTGTTCAGCATAAGGGTAAATATATTCGCCGTTCCATTTCATTGTTATTGTCCCGCTATATAACAAAACCACATAAGTTATAATGAATTGTACCCGAATGAACGACCCCGTCAAATTTTATCCGTCTAGATGGCTAAAAGTTGCTGACATTTGCCTGACAATATTTTAGCCTTAGTAGCAGTAATCTAATTCAAGCGAGTAGTTAAGGAAGGCGGAATGACCACAACTCAGCTCACAGAAGAGCAAAAGCAAGCCGTTGCCGACAGCGTTCAGGTGCATAAGTTTGGCGGCAGCAGTCTTGCCGATGCGTTCTGCTATCGCCGCGTTGCCCGAATTGTAACCGAGTACGCGGGTGCCAGCGACTTAGTCGTTGTTTCCGCGGCCGGAGATACAACCAACCGCATTCTTGCCATTATTAATGCCAAAGCGCAGCCGGGCGACACCGCCAGCATTCTGCTCGATCAATTAGAGAGTTTTCAGCAAGGACTGATCACCGAGTTATTAAGTGGCGACTTACAAAAACAGTTGCTACTGCAATCGCAAAAAGACTTCACCCGCTGGCGTCGTTGGTTAGTCGGCGACGAAGCCATTAGCCATAACGCCGAGTTACTGTCGTACGGCGAACTCTGGTCTGCCCGCTTGTTATCAGCTTTACTGCAAAAACAGGGTACCCGCGCAGACCACATTGATGCCCGGGACTTTTTACTCGCCGCAGATGCCCCTGAACCCGTTATTCAGGTAGAGCATTCGCGTGAAAAGCTATTACAAAGAGTGGCTCCTCACTCGGGTACCCGCTTTATTGTTACTGGCTTTATTGCCCGCGGTTTAAACGGCGAGAGTTTAACTCTGGGGCGTAACGGCAGCGACTATTCAGCAACCTTAGTAGGCAGTCTGCTGGATACACGTCAGGTTACTATCTGGAAAGACGTGGCCGGCGTTTATTCGGCAGACCCACGCAAAGTAGAGCGCGTGGTCAGCTTACCAACATTAGACTGGACCGAAGCCGAAGAGCTGGCGCGTCTTGGCAGTCCGGTTCTGCACCCAAGAACCTTTCAGCCGGTTGACCGTCAACGCATGGTCATTTCCGTTCGCTCCAGTTTAAAAGTAGAAAATCAGCAAACTCGTATTGGCCAGTTCCAGAATACCCAGCCCCGCGGAAAAGTCTTCACTTCTCTGTCTGAGGTGGTGCTGTTTAAGGTTGAGCTGCACGATAAAGCCTTAGTAAAACGTCTGGATGAACTGGAATTAGAACCGCTGGTCAGCTGGACCGAGCCGGAGAATCATCAGCAGTATCTGGTGTTTCATCAAAATCACTTAGACTACCTGACCGGCTGGTTAGACAGTCTGGGCGCGGGTGATGCCATTACTCAAATTCGCGGCTATTCCATGCTGGCCATTGTCGGTAACCGCATTCAGGAAACCGACCAGTTCTCGACCTTTAAACTGCAACTTTCCGAACAAAAAGTGCGGCGTTTTGCGCTGACACAGAACGGTGACTCTGCTGTTGCTATTCTGGAACAAAAGCTTGATAACCGATTGCTCAACCGTCTGCACAGCCAATTATTCAATTACCGTCGCAGCCTGGGCGTTTTAGTCATTGGCCGCGGCAACATTGGTACGGCCTGGCTGGAACTGTTCCGACAGCAGCGCGACCGCATTAACCAAGTGATGGACGTTCGGGTTATGGGCATCGCCAACTCGCGGCGTTTATGGCTGGATTACAATGGCGTCGAGCTCACCCAGTGGGCGGAGGATTTCGACCGCCTGGCTCGACCCTATGTACTCACGGAACTGTTGCGCGAGCTACCAAATGCACCATACGACGAGATGGTCGTCATTGACTTGACTGATGCCAAGCAAGTCGCGCAACTGTATCCCAGCTTGTTCGCAAACGGTCTGCATATTATCAGCGCCAATAAGCGCGCGGGCTCCGCCGACGAAGCGTTGTACCGGGAAATTCGTACCATTCAGCACGAGTACGAGCGTGAATGGCTATACAACACCACGGTGGGTGCCGGGTTGCCGCTGAATTATGCCATAAACGATTTGCGAAATTCCGGCGACGAAATTCGCAGTATCTCCGGTATTTTCTCGGGTACCATGTCGTGGCTGTTTGAGAATTTTACCAAAGGAGTCACTTTCAGTTCATTGGTAAAAGAAGCCAAAGAGCGGGGTTATAGCGAGCCTGACCCTCGTGAAGACCTGTCCTGTCAGGACTTGGTGCGTAAATTACTGATTCTGGCACGCGAAATTGGCTTAAAACTGGACTGGCAGGACATTGAAGTAAAAAGCCTGGTACCTGAGCATTTACGTGAGCTACCACTTAGCGAGTTTATGCAACGCTTATCCGAACTTGATGAGCCCATGGCGGCGATGCTGGACGAAGCGGCTAAAGACGGCAAAGTGCCGCGGCTGCTGGCCAGCTTTACCGTCAGTGACGAGCAAAGAGTTACTGCTCAGGTTGGTATTGAATACATTCCGGAAGGGGACATGCTGGCCAACTTAATACCCGGCGAAAACATTTTCGTTATCTACACCGACTGGTATTCCGAAATGCCATTAGTTATTAGCGGACCTGGTGCGGGTAAACACGTTACTGCTGGCGGCGTGCAATCGGATCTCAATCAGTTACTGAGTAAACTGGCAGTGGGAGCTTAATGCTCCCACTAATTTGTTATTACACAGATTTTGCCTGACTAGAATAAGTCGTCATCATCTTCTTGAAAGATATCGCCATTAGACTGACCGTTATCGCGACTGTACTCAGTGGGTTCGGTACCACGTATAAAGTATTCAAACCGCGTGGTGTAGTCACTTTTGTGTGATAACTTGCCGCTTTCTAAGTCGATACGGACATTCACCACACCCGGCGGAATACCAAAATCGCGTGACGGAAACAGCGGTAGCGCCTTCTCCATAAACAGGATCCAGCCCGGCAACGCAGTTTTCGCACCCGCTTCACCGCCAGTTATTGCCTGCTGACTGGAGTCGACTTCAGGATGCTTTGACGTGCGTCCTAATTTACGGGAAACATCATCAAACCCAACCCAGACAGTTGTCGCAAGGTCCGAGGTAAAACCTGAGAACCATGTATCACGAACATCGTTGGTGGTACCGGTTTTACCGGCAATATTGCGACCAACAGCTTCAGTAATGGGTTTAGAGCGCTGAATACGCCAGGACGTACCGTTCCAGCCTGTGCCATTTGCCCAACTGCCGCCGCCCCAGACCGCTGAGTTCATTGCCTGCTCAACCAGGAACGCATTTTGTTCGCTAATCACCTGCGGAGCCGGGTTGTCACAGTCGAAACAAGCGCGCACCGGGTCGGTTTCTTCAATCACATTACCATCGGCGTCTTCAATACGTTTGATAAAGTAGGGCTCTATCAGAAACCCACCGTTCGAGAACGCCGCATAAGCGCGAGCTACTTGCATGGGTGTCATTGAAAGAGAGCCCAGAGAAAGCGATTCGTTCTCGGGAATTTTTGAGCGATCCAGACCAAATTTGGCCAGGTGATCCGCCACTTTTTTAACTCCCAGTTCGCGAATTAAGCGCACCGAGACCACGTTCTTTGACTTAGCCAGAGCTTTACGCAAACGGATAGGGCCTTCATAGACTTCCGGCGAGTTTTTCGGTCGCCAGGCGACACCGGAACCCGGGTTCCATTGGTTAATGGGGGCATCATTCACCAAAGTAGCCAGAGTTAAGCCCTCTTCAAATGCGGCTGAGTAAATCAAAGGTTTAATGTTTGAGCCGACCTGACGCTCTGCCTGCAAAGCGCGGTTGTACTGGCTCAGCTGGAAACTGTACCCACCAACAACAGCGGCAACGGCACCATCGTCGGGTCGTAAAGAGACAATAGCGGAACTGGGTTCGGGAATTTGCGCCAGTCGCCATTCGCTGCCGTCATTTACCCGACGCAACCAAATAACATGACCCGGCTGCATAATGTCAGCTGCGGTTTCCGGAGGCGGGCCCTGACGTTCTTCGTTTAAGTACTCACGAGCCCAGTGCATAGCTTCCCATGGCAGGGTGAGTTTACCCTCTCCCTTCACTAATACGTCAGCCGACTGCTCTTCGACTGCAGTCACAACCGCCGGCGTTACCGCACCAATAACACGCAGTTGCTCCAGGTACTTGCGTATGGCTGGTTCTTTAACCGGCTCTTCATTCTTCTCTGCTGACCACAATAAACTAACAGGACCGCGATAACCGTGTCGCTCATCATAGCTGTGCAGGTTATCCCATATAGCCTGGCGCGCAGCCAACTGTACGTCGCTTCTAATGGTTGTGTACACCTGATAACCTTCGTTATAGGCTTTATCTTCACCATAGAGATCAACCATTTCCTGACGCACCATTTCTGCCAGGTAAGGCGCGTGCACTGTCACCTCAGCGCCATGCCGTCGAGCTGTGACAGGAGCATTTGCAGCTTCTTCAAACTCAGCACGAGTAATTTTCTTCTCGTCCAGCATGCGCAATAAGACAACGCGTCGACGAGCTTTAGAGGCAGTAGGGTTTGAAATAGGGTTCAGGTTAGACGGTGCTTTAGGCAAACCGGCAATGGTTGCCATTTGCGCCAGCGTCAGTTCGTTTAACGGCTTACCGTAGTACACCTGCGCGGCTGCACCGACACCGTGGGCACGATGACCAAAGGTAATTTTATTCAAATAAAGTTCAAGAATTTCGTCTTTACTCAACAACTGTTCAATGTGGACAGCGATAAAAGACTCTTTCACCTTACGCATCCAGGCACGGTCAAAGCTTAAGAAGAAGTTTCGCGCCAGCTGCATGGTAATGGTACTGGCACCTTCCTGAATTTCACCGGTGGTGAGCAACACGCTAAAAGCCCTGGCAACACCTATTGGATCAACCCCAAAGTGCTGATAAAAACGGCTGTCTTCGGTAGCGAGAAAAGCATCAATAAGCGGTTGAGGTACATCTTCCAGTTTTACCGGAATTCGGCGTTTTTCGCCAAACTGCGAGATCAGTTCACCGTCAGCGCTAAACACCTGCATGGGTGTTTGCAAACGCACGTCCCGCAAGGTTTCCACACTGGGTAACTCGGGCTTAACGTATAAGTAAAGGCTGCCAACCGTTACCCCGCCAAGAATAATACACACCAGCAAGGTGTAGATTAGCCGCTTAAACCACTTCAATTATCTGCTCCATGACTTCATTTTTACTACGTCAGAACTTACGCCAGAACTTACTACAGAAACACGCCAAAGTGTTGAAACCGAAATCACCGACATAAATTAGCTCATAACTCTTACTGACTATTATGGAGGATTTTTGTTCACAACACTACGCTTGCATCTGGCTTTTCTACAATAAGGATATTGTCTAATGTCATTACTTCGGCAACAACCACTTGCTGTGCAAATTAATCGTGAAAATTGTCTGGTTTTACAATTGTCCCGCCGGGGTCGGCATTTTGTTGTCGAACACTTTTCTCAGCAGCACCATAGCAGCTTAACCGGCAAGGGCTTAAAACCAGACAGTATTGTCTCGGCACTGGACTACAGCGCAACCCACTATCAGAAAATTCCGTTAGACAATAACCAGCAGGTTGAAGAGCAATTACTGGAAAAATTACCGCCCCAGCTAAAACGCAATACCGGTATAAGCTACGACTACTGCACCCATAACCACGGGCAAGAAGCAGAAGCGGTTATTGGCCAGCGTTCAGCACTGGAGGAATTGCTGGTCTTACTGGCCCCGCTGAAAATGCCGGTGCAAGTGGTTGAACCCGTTTATCAGTCAGTAGTACGGGCAGCTAATGCGGTTTTGCCTTACCTTTGGCCTGACAATACCAAGTTCGAGACTGACATGGCGTGGATAGTCGTTGATCTCCGTCAGCAACAATCCATTTTGCTTTATTGTAAAAACGGCGTCTTTCAGCGGCTCGACTCTGTCGACACCAACAATTTGGTGGGCTTTTTGCTTAAGGCTCAGCTGTCTCATCAATTCAACTGGGTAATGAGTTTTGGCGATAAAGCCATTCAGTCGCAACTTGAACGGGAACTTTCTCATCAGCAACAACTGAAGCATCTGGTGCTTTCTACGGCACCATTTTTCCAAAACAACGTTGCCCCCATTGTTTCAGCCCTGGACAACGAACTAGTACTGCTGGGTTTAGCTTTACGGGGGTTCAGTCAATGGCATCGCTAAACCTGTTGCAGTGGCGGGAACAAAGCCTATGGCTGCGCTACCGTGCGCTGCATTGTCTGGGTATTCTCCTGCTGCTTATTGTCGGCGTTGTATCGGTGCAATGGGTTGTTTCTTACGAGGGTTACCTGAACAACTTAAAGCATCAGCTGGCAGAGCAAAAGCTGGCTCTGAAAGAGCAGAGCGTTCAGCAGCAACGCTGGGAGCAATACCAAAAACAGCAACAGTTGCAAAAAGCCTTTACCCAACAAAAGCATACTAACCACGAGATGCTCAACGCATTTTACGCTCTGCTTGAGCGAACACAGCACCATCTCCAGCAGCGCGAGCTTTCCCTTAGCCGGTCACAAATGAAACTCACCGCCATCTACTGGCAGATACAGCAGGTTAATGAACAGTATTTATGGCTGGAAAAGCAGTTAATAAACCCCGGACTAAAGCAGCAGCTATTGCCTCAGCAAGGTGTGGTGTTCTCCTACACAAGTCCTCAGAAAAACGCGGACAGCGGAGCTGAACCTAATGGCTGAATCACTTACAAAACCACTCTGGCTATGGATCGGCTCTGTTGCGCTTTTCACGGCGACAGCTATGGGTGTCAGTTACTTTCTTACCAGCTATCAGGCAAGCCAGCTAAACGAGCAGCTTCGGACACAACAGAAACAACTGCAGCAGACCGTTCCTGAGGTTCCCGAACAAACCGGGCCAGTTTTGAAGGAGCACGCAGAAACGGAAGTCTCCACTTTATTAACGCAGGCGGCAAGGCAGCATAATGTTGACCTTTATTATCAACAAAGCCCGGAAAACGCAAAGCAGTGGCTGGTTGGTGTTAACGGAACTTATCAGAACGCGTTGCGATTGGTCGCCTCTGTCATGCAAGCGCAGCAGAAAGTGCGACAGCCGTTTCCATTTACGCAAACACTAAAGTGGCGTGACACCGGGGAAAACAGCGGCAAATTAAGCTGGCAATTTCTCTGGTTAACGGCTGGCAGCCCAGCGCCCTCAGAACTTAGCGCCCCTTCGTTGTTTAAATCAGACTTCCCGGACGTTATCGCAGAGCCTATCGAGTGCTTGGGCAAACCTGAAATGCAAAGCGATATTCACATTAACGACTGGTCTCTGGTGCAGTTAATTGCCACTCAAACCTCTCCAGTCAAAAAAGCCCTGCTGAAAATGCCGGATCAACCACTGCTGACACTCGCGGCAAGTAGCTGGATAGCGGCCCCTCTCATGCAGCTACAAAGCGTTAACGGCGAATACGCCGAATTTCAGCTTTGGGAAAAGCAATCCGGATGCTGGTCAGCAAAACCGTTGAAAATCCATTTAACTAAGGACAATTCCTCACAATGATACCAACACGACTCTCTTTTTATGTCTTTTTGCTGCTGGCTATTCTGAGTTTCCAGCCCGTGTCTGCAGTCTATGCAGCCGACAAAAACTGGCAAAGCCTGCTTAGCGAACAACAGCGCTTACAACCGGTATCTCTCAACACCCGTAAAATGCCGCTGCGCGACCTCATACAGCTATTAGCGGATCAGCACCAACTGAACATATTGATGACCGACAACGTGAAGGGTGAGTCCAGTCTGAAGCTGAACGGTGTGGCATGGCAGGACGCATTTGCTACGTTAATTGCCAGCCATGATCTCGCTATTCGTCTGCAGGGCTCTATGCTGCGCATTGATGTTGCCGGTGAACACACCACAGACAGCAGCGAGTATCGCTCGATTTTACTCAGCGTTAATTTTGCAAAGGCCAGCGACTTAGCCAAGCTACTAAAAAACGAGCAGCAAAGCTTTCTGTCACCTAACGGCGCGGTAAGCGTCGATGCACGTACCAATACACTTATTCTACGGGATACACCAGAGCAACTGGCAACTATCCGGCAACTGGTTAATGATCTGGACGTGCCGGTTAAACAGGTACTGATTGAAGCCCGCATGGTCACCGTAAAAGCGAATGTTAGTAAAGAACTGGGCATTCGCTGGGGTGTTTCGGAATACGGTCTGGCAATACCCGAAGACCCCGGAAGTTTTGTTAAAGGCATGCAGGTAGACTTGCCTACCGCCGCACCCGCCGGCACTTTTTCTGCTAATTTAGCGCGGCTGAGCGACGATATTCTGCTGGATCTCGAATTAACCGCGCTGGAGCAGGAGAACAAAGCGGAAATTATTACCAGCCCCAAAATTTTCACGTCGAACCAACAACCCGCCTACATAGAGCAGGGCACCGAAATACCTTATGTAGAAACCGCCGCACACGGCGCTACTGCAGTGCAGTTTAAAAAAGCGGTAATGGGCTTAAGCGTTACACCGCAAATTACTCCCAACAACCATGTTTTAATGGAGCTGACCATAACTCAAAACACACGCGGCGATACCGTTGCCACCCCAACCGGCCCAGCTGTTGCTATCGACACTCAGGAAATGTCCACCCGGGTATTAGCAAAAAATGGCGAAACTATCGTTCTGGGCGGAATCTTTCAGGAACATAACTTGAATGATGACAGTCGCGTCCCCATCTTAGGGTCGCTGCCATTAATCGGGAAATTGTTCTCTCATCAGCAGCAACGCGATGAAAAGCGGGAACTTATGATTTTTGTAACACCAACGATATTGCCACAAAGTTAGTCCAAAAGCCGATTACTATTGCTAAAGTGGGCTCAAGTTGCGATAATCGCGCTTCTTTTCGTTGGGTTGGGGGACGTCTCCAGACACTCCGGATTCGTGAGTTACAGCTAATTTTAACCAATGATGTAAGCAGGAATATGGCTGAGAAACGTAATATTTTTCTTGTTGGGCCCATGGGGGCTGGCAAAAGTACGATTGGCCGTCAAATCGCCAGACAATTACATTTAGAGTTCTACGACTCAGATTCTGAAATTGAGCGCCGCACTGGTGCCGAAATCAGTTGGGTGTTCGAGCTTGAAGGTGAAGAAGGCTTTCGTGCACGCGAAGAAAAAGTGATCGAAGAGCTTACCGAAAACATGGGCATCGTCTTAGCGACAGGTGGCGGCTCGGTCATGAGCAAAGAAAGCCGTAACCGGTTATCGGCTCGGGGTGTGGTGGTTTATTTAAAAACCCCTATCGAGAAGCAGTTGGCTCGTACCCAGCGTGATAAACGCCGGCCTCTAATTGCCGAAGCTGAAGACCCACGCAAAGTGCTTGAAGAGCTGGCACAAGAGCGCGATCCTTTGTACGAAGAAATTGCCGACATTACGGTGCAAACCGATGAGCAAAGTGCAAAGTTTGTGGTCAACGACATTATCGAACAGCTTGAGTCCATTAACGGTCTTGGGTAAGTAACAGGAGCTGCGTTCATGGCTGAGGTTAACGTCTCTTTAGGTGAACGCAGCTACACTATCTACATTGGTAACGCCCTGTTACCCAACTATGTAGAGCGCCTTCCGCACAAACTGAATCAACAACTGCTGGTCGTCACTAACCCGACCATTAGTCAGTACTACCTTAAGCCGTTATTAAAAAGCCTTGCCGGTCATCAGGTGAAAGTGTTTGAAATGCGCGACGGCGAGCAGTTCAAAAGTCTGGACAGCTATGCCGAGGCCATGGATATTCTGATAGACGCAGGTTTTAACCGCGACTGTGGCATTATTGCTTTAGGCGGCGGTGTGGTAGGTGATTTAGCCGGCTTTGTGGCGTCAACTTTTCAACGCGGCGTCGATTTTTACCAAATTCCGACCACCTTACTGTCGCAAGTTGACTCTTCCGTGGGCGGTAAAACCGCGGTTAATCATCCTCAGGGCAAAAACCTGATTGGCGCTTTTTATCAGCCTAAATCGGTGGTTATCGACATTGACTGCCTGCAAACGCTCACTGAGCGGGACTACCGCAGCGGTTTAGCCGAAATAGTAAAATACGGCGTTATCTACGACGCCGATTTTTTCCAATGGCTGGAACAACATACCGAAGAATTAAATCAGCAAGACCCGGCCGCACTAACCTACGCTATTCAACGCAGCTGCGAAATTAAAGCCGAAGTTGTGGCTTTAGACGAGCGCGAAAAAGGCCTGCGGGCATTGCTGAATTTAGGCCACACCTTTGGTCATGCCATTGAAGCCGCCACCGAATACGGCGCATGGACACACGGCGAGGCTGTGGCTGCTGGCATTATAATTGCATCTAAGCTGTCAGAAGTGACACAGCGGCTCAATTCGTCAGATTTTCGACGCATTAAAGATTTACTGCTGGCACTTAGCTTGCCAACAAAGGGTCCGCAAATGCCCTGGCAGGACTGGTTAGACTACATGCAGCGCGATAAGAAAGTAAAAGATGGTCAGCTGCATTTTGTTCTTCCGGTTGCTATTGGTCAGGCTGAAGTTGTCAGTACTGTAGAACACAATACCGTTGCTGCTGTGATCACTGAATGTTGCTAACGCCAACGCGTTATCTCTATTCGGCTGACAGACAGGAACAGACAGATGCAAGCACTTGCAAGCCCACAATATATTGTTGCCGCGCCGGTAAAAACCAAACCGAGCCAACAGCAGGTTATTGACCAGCTCCACGAGCAGTGCCAGCAAAGCGTGTCGCTTATTATGCTGCACGGTAAAGAAGGCAGCGGCAAAACCACCATTGCTGAAGTCTTTCTTGAACAGGCATCGGAATACGCTGAAGTCGCTTTTATCAGCGCCAACGAACGCTCCACCAATGACCGCCTCCGCGCCCAAATTCTGAACCAACTGTTCGGTACTATCAGCATTAACGACGAGTCGTTAAGTCGTCAAATTCAACGCCAGCGCCCGCTAAAGCACGCCATTGTTGTTATTGATAACGGCGAACAGCTATCCGAAAGCTTCATGGCCGAGTGCATTTCTACCGTTACCCAACTGAGTGCCATTGGCCAGCGCACCAGTATTATCATTACCGGCGACAGCCGTTGGGCTCAACAGCAGCGTCCGGCACCGCACTTGCGGGTGCAGGGGCCAACCATGATAGAAGTACAGCCACTGAACCACGACGAACAAATACGTTTTGTGCAGGCGTTATTACCAGAAAAACAGCGCAGCTTCTGGAACCTGGAACGCATTCAGCAATTTTTAAATTCCATTCATGGGTTTCCCGGTGAAATTCAGCAACGTCTGCAATTTACTCTGACAACTCAGGCTGCCCGTTATCGCGATACCACGACAGACGAGAATTCCGACAAGAATGCCGACGGTAAAGACGCCAGCGAACAGAGCACAGCAAAACATAGCCCAGCACAAAACAACCGTCGGAATATGCGCCTTTGGCCCATTATTTTAGTTACAGTGGTTATTAGTCTGGCTTTTGCCGGCTTTTTGAATAAAGAACAGTTAACCGCTTATTGGCAGCAAGTGACTTCTGAATCAGCGACACCGGCAGAAACAACCGCAGGAGACGCTGCAAACAACACGACAGAAAGCGTGCCTGAAACAACAGCAGAAGCAACAGAGCAAGTCGCCAGCCTGCCAAGCTTTGAGCCTTTAACCGAGCGCTCTTTAGAACTGGTTCCTGCAGAATTAGCGGCGTCTTACCGGAACGCTCTGGGCACACTGAATACTGTCGCTGCCTCTGAAATATCAGAAGGCGAAATCTCACTTGGCTTCATAAAGCAACAACAGCCTCAGGAAGCCGAGCCTGTCGGACAATCTAACGAGCAGTCGCCAGCCGAGGCAGGCATTGATACCGTTGTAGCCCAACCAGAACCAGAAGTTAAAGCAGAACAACCTGAGCCGCAACCGCAACAGCCCCAACGTGCGTTGCCGTTCCAGACCCAATGGGCGCTGGATCAGAGCTCAGGCAACTATACACTGCAAATCAGCATTATTAGCGACCCGCAGCTACTGCGCAATTTCCGTAATGACTACGGCATTGCCGGAAATACCCAAGTTTACCAGCGTGCCGACCAACGTTATGTGGTTATTTTTGGCAGCTACCCCAGCATTGAGCAAGCACGTGCAGCCGCCACGCAGTTGCCAGCTGAAGTGCAGCAAATGGAACCCTGGGCGAAGTCGTTTGCCAGTGTACAAAGCGACATTAATAGCCAGTAGCGGGACGAATCACGCAGTCAGCAATTTTCATCCCCCGGCCTTTGGGTTACAATCCGCAAAGGATAAACCAACGGCCGGCGCATGAAGAAGAATCGGGCATTTTTAAAATGGGCAGGCGGTAAGTACTCACTTATCGAGCCGATAACAGCACGCTTGCCGCAAGGTAAAAAGCTCATCGAGCCTTTTGTGGGCGCCGGTTCAGTCTTTCTGAATACCGACTACGACAGCTATCTGCTTAACGACATTAATCAGGACCTCATTACCCTGTATCAGTTTGTGAAGCGCCGTCCGAAGACTTTTATTCAGGACGCCCGCAAGCTCTTCGTTGATCGTAACAACCAGGCCGACGCTTATTACGCCCTGCGCGCCGCCTTTAATGCCAGCAGCGACCCTTACTTTCGTTCATTGCTTTTTTTATATATGAACCGCCACGGCTACAACGGCCTGTGTCGCTATAACAGCAAAGGCATTTTTAACGTGCCCTTTGGTGATTACCGCAAACCGTATTTCCCGGAAAAAGAGCTCGAACATTTTGCCGAGAAAGCGCGCAAGGCCAAGTTTATTTGCCGCCCGTTTGAGCAAGTGTTTCGACGTGCACGACAAGGCGATGTAATTTACTGCGACCCACCCTACGCACCGCTGGATCAGACCTCTAATTTTACCAGCTACGCCACCGGTGGCTTTGGCCTGACCGATCAGGACGAGTTAGCTCGCCGCGCGGTACAGGTTGCGAAAAAACGCCATATTCCGGTACTGATCAGCAACCACGACACAGACCTCACCCGCGCCTTGTACAAGCACGCCGATATCAGTAGCTTGTCGGTTTCGCGCAGCATCAGTCAAAAAGGCGACGGTCGCAAACCCGTAGCCGAGCTGCTCGCCTTATATGATAGCGAAGTCAATAAAAGTAACGTGGTTTCTCTTAGCAACTCATTAAAGAAAGTAGGCACATGAACTGGCATTTAAAAGCATTTAACGACCTTTCACTGCATGATCTTTACGACTTACTGAAACTTCGACAGGAAGTCTTTGTGGTAGAGCAAACCTGTCCTTACCTGGACGCTGACGGCGCCGATGAACAGGCCTTACATTTGTACGCCCGCAACAATGCCGATGAGATGATCGCCTACGCCCGGCTATACCTGGCCACCGCCGATACCGGCTATTCCCGTATTGGCCGGGTAATAACGCATGAAAAAGTGCGAGGCCAGAAACTGGGCGTTGAAGTTATGCAACGCAGCATCGACTATCTTGAAGAGTATGCCCCCAAAGCCCCAATTCGGGTGGGCGCTCAGGTTTATTTGCTGAAGTTCTACCAAAGCTTTGGCTTTGAGGCCATTAGCGAAGAATATCTGGAAGACGATATTCCGCACATTGATATGCAACGCAAGGCTGCGCAGTGACAACTACGGCCCGGGTTCCCATTCTTGCAGGCAGCGATGCTGAAACCGTTGCGGCACAAGCCATTGCCGAGCGTTGGGGACTGCCGTCTGAAACTACGGATAATGACGTTTTTCAGCTTTGGCTGACCAACGGCGTACTGGCACTGCACTGGCTGCAAAGCCCGCAGAAAATGTCGCCCTTAGTGGTGGACTTTCATCAGGGTAAAGCTGCCTATCGTGCTCAGAACACACAGTTAAAGAACGAAGCTATTGCCAAAGCGGTCGGCGTAACCGGACAGTTTAAGCCATCGGTTGTCGATGGTACCGCTGGCCTTGGGCGAGACGCTTTTGTACTGGCGGGCTTAGGTTGTAACGTGCAGCTTATTGAACGGCACCCAGTTGTCGCCGCATTGCTCGATAACGGCTTACACCGAGCCCGGCAGGAAGGCGACTTTATTGGTGACACCTGCCAACGCATGCAGTTAATTGGCACCGACAACCTTTTTACCGGTAGTGGTTATACTCAAGAGCCCGACGTGGTCTACTTAGACCCCATGTACCCGAAAACCGGCAAGCAAAAGGCCCAGGTAAAAAAAGACATGCAAATGTTCCAGCAACTGGTGGGCAGTGACGAAGACGCCGATACCCTGCTCGAACCCGCCCTCGCTCTGGCCAAATATAGGGTAGTAGTAAAGCGCCCTAACAGCGCACCTTTTCTGGCCGGGCGTGAACCAAACAGTCAAATAAAAAGTAAAAAGCATCGCTTTGATGTTTATATAAAACGAGGTTTTCATGAGTCAGCAAATTAAAGAAGGCGATAAAATTCCATCAGGTTCACTGACCAGCAAAGGTGATCTTGGCATTCAGAACTACGACCCGGCAGAGATATTTGCTAAAGGCACGCACGTACTGTTTTCAGTGCCTGGCGCGTTTACTCCGACCTGTTCGGAGAAACACCTGCCCGGCTACGTAGAACACGCCGAAGCATTAAAAGAAGCGGGTGTTCTGAGCATTAATTGTGTGGCCGTAAACGACGCCTTTGTTATGAAGGCCTGGGGCGAATCTTTAGGGATCGGAGAAAAGGTTCGGTTATTGTCTGACGGCAACGGCGCATACAACCAAATAATGGGCCTTAGCATGGACACCGGCAGCTTCGGTGGCATACGTTCTAAGCGCTACGCTATGATTATTACCGACGGCCAGGTAAAAGGCCTGTTTGTTGAAGAAGACAAGTCCTTTGAAGTGAGCAAAGCCGAATACATACTGGAGCAGTTGCAGAAATAATGTCGAACTGGGATGTGATTATTATTGGTGCCGGCGCGGCAGGGCTGCACTGCGCCGCTCATGCCGCACAGCGCGGTAAGTCGGTGCTGGTATTGGATCACGCCAAGCAGGCAGGTAAGAAAATTCTGATTTCCGGCGGCGGTCGCTGCAATTTCACCAATATGTACGCCGGCCCGGAAAACTTTTTGTCTTCCAACTCACATTTTTGCAAGTCAGCACTCAGCCGCTACACCCAATGGGACTTCATTGGCCTGGTGGCTGAATACGGCATTGCCTACCACGAAAAAACCTTAGGGCAGTTGTTCTGCGACGACTCCGCCAAAGATATTGTCCGCATGCTGATGAGCGAATGCGACCGACACGGCGCCAAAGTTCAGCTGCGCACCGAGATTGTGTCAGTAGACTACGACGACAACTACCATATTGAAACCAGCCGTGGCGGCTATAGCTGCGAAAAACTGGTTATTGCCTGTGGTGGGTTGTCTATGCCCAAATTGGGCGCCACTCCGTTGGGGTATCAAATTGCCGAGCAGTTCGGGCATTCTATTGTGCAGGTACGCGCCGGTTTAGTGCCTTTTACCCTGCAAGACGACGAAAAGGCCCGCTTTGCCGAGCTTTCCGGTGTGGCTGTTCCGGTAAGTGCAGAAGCCCACGACGGCTATTTCCGAGAAGCCATGCTGTTTACCCACCGTGGCGTCAGCGGACCGGCCATTTTGCAAGTATCTTCCTACTGGCAACCCGGCGAAGCCGTGACCATTAACCTGCTACCCGACTTAGACGCCTTTGAGTGGCTGAAAACACAACAACAGCAACAACCCAAAACCCAGCTCAATACCGTATTGCAGCAACACTTCCCCAAACGCGTGGTGACCGCATTAGCAGAGCACCACCAATGGCCGCTGAACAACAAACTGGCCGACACCTCTAACGCACAATTTCAGGCCATAGCCGACAACCTTAACCGCTGGCAGCTAAAACCCAACGGCACCGAAGGCTACCGCACCGCCGAAGTCACCTTAGGCGGCGTTAACGTCGACGAAGTCAGCTCCAAAACCATGGAAAGCCAAAAACAACCCGGCCTGTACTTTATAGGCGAAGTGCTGGACGTAACCGGCTGGTTGGGAGGCTTTAATTTCCAGTGGGCCTGGAGTAGTGGTTTTGCTTGTGGATCGGAGTTGTAGGTGGCTATAACTAATGGAAAGGGATAATCTGTGAGTAATTCACCTCTTACTGAGCTGGCTAAGTCGAAGCTATCAACTTGGGAGGAGCTTCTTAATAACCAATTGAGTGAATATCCAGACTTTTACTTAGAATTTCGAATACTGAGAGAGTCAAAAAATTGGAACCAAGTCTTAATGGATGAAATCTTTAAGTATTCGGATCAGTATCCAACTATGCACCAAATATTGCACGACTGTTGGGATTACTTTGAGTCGAATTATGAAAGAGTTTTCCCTCTATCCACGCAAAACAAAATAATTGAAATCGCCCAACTGGCTACCGAAGCAAACTCCCCTAATTCACTCTCAATTCAAAGTGCACTTCTAACTAAATTAGCTAAGTTTAAGACGCCTAATGGATCCTGTAGTTATTTTCAAGAAGTAGAGAGAGGCTATCGTATCTGTTTTACTATATTTAAAGAAAAATACTTTGACAGTCACGAAGGTAAAGAAGCCCTTAAACTGCTTAGACGCATTGACTGTGAAGCTGATATGACAAGCTCCCCTGCCTTGGAAAAGATTTTATCACTAGAAAATCAGATGAAACTTGATAATAAGTCACTTTTAGAGGCGAATGTAAGGCGTCTAATAGAGTTGGGCGAGATAAACCCTGTAGAATATGTAGAGTTTAAAGAATCCCTAACTTTATCTAGAAAAGCGCGCAGAAAAGGAAATAAACCGCAGAAAGACATTGAAGCCAAGACTCTAAAATGTTTAGCCGCCTTTTTAAACACTCAGGGAGGTTACTTAATTTTGGGTGTTGATGACTACCACAATATAAGGGGGGTAGACCAAGAGGTTAATGAAAACTTCAACGGCAGCTATGACAATTTTTATCTTCATATACAAAACATCATTAAAAGTAGGCTTGGCCCTGATGCAGCGCGCTTGATAAACATAAGCCCATGCTCAATTGACTCTAAATCGTTGGTGTTCATGGAAGTTGAATCCGCTAATAGACCGGTTGAGTTTGATAAAATCTTTTACATTCGAGAGTTTGCAAAATGTGAAGCTCTTAAAGGACAAACCTGTGAGGATTATTTAAGAATGCGCTTCCCAAATTAAAAGAATAAGGTACTCGACCTTAAAGCCAGCTGGGCATATTGAAAATATATGAGTTTGTAGTGGATGCGGTGGTAATATTGACAGACTCAATACACTTAACCACTAGAAACGTTACCAGCTTCCTTTTCCTCGCTATTATTATGCTCAACTTTTGCATGCGAGAGTTTCTGTTCCCATAGCCGTTTAAATTGATAAGCGCTTATAACCTCTTTCACATTATCAAACAATGCATAGCCTGGAACTGCTAGTACCGCACCTAGAACAAATAAAGGTTGAATGAATTCTTCCAAACTATGACCCGATTCAGACTCAAAAAGATCATTTATCCAAGAGCCAGCTAATCCAGAGAGCGAGAGAGTAATGCAAACAGTAGCTACAATCAGAAATAACCAGCTACTTTTTTGGTTGAATTTAGCAGACTTTTTAATACACCAAACATCAGACGAATTTGAGGAGCTGGGCTCTAAGGCTTTTCGTCCGTTAACATAAGCTTCAACTGTGGATAATGGAAAACGCAGTTGCGCAACAGCGTCCAACCCCAACTCTTGGACAAACACATATTTAACACCATAAGCCTCCCATACTTTTTCCTTTAAGGAACGAATTAATGCAGTGTCATAATCATAGACTATAAGCTCACTGGCTTTATGAACACTTACCCCACACAATGCTTCTAACGCTTCTATCCGAAACTTTTGGTGTTCACGCTCCTTTCTTTTCGGATCCCAATCAGAGAGAAGTTTCATGAACTTGATAAAAGCAATACCGCCAATAGCAAAACCCAAAACCATAGTAGACTCTTCTGAATTAAAAAATCCACTTTCTGTAAGGGAAGACCAGGCACTCATAGTTTAAATTCCCACTCTCACAAATATGAAGATAAAACATATTTTAAAAAATAATGACGTACAATAATTAACACTGCATATACAAAAACAGAACATGATGTTAACTTAAAATAAACGTTTAACCTAGATTATAAATATGTCCAGTCCAATTATAAAAACGAGCGACGAGCTGAACCAAGCAAAACAATTACTCAGTAAAAGCGTTCCAATGCACCGCAAAGCATATAGCGATCGAACAGCATGGTTAATGGCATGCTTTGCTGAGCTAGCCTATATGAGATTTAACCCCCCGGTTATTACAGAAAGATTGGGCAATCAAGTGGAAAGCATGCTGTCGAAAGGAAAAAAGAGTGATGGAGTGCTTAAAAGTGCTATTCAGCTAGCTGTCGACAAGTTTGCCTATAACCATGACGAAGAAAAGAAGCTTTTGGATGCACAGTTAGGGCAGCTTGATGCTGAACTCATAAAAACATTCGATGCTGATGGCAGCCAAGCAATACTTATAAAAACAAACGAATTTGTCGTACTGTCGTTTCGCGGTACCGAGCCAACAGAGCTAAAGGATATTAAGTCAGACGCCGACGCGGTTCTGACTAACTGCGTTACCGAAGGAAAAGTTCATTCAGGCTTCCACAATGCCTACAACATAATCGAAATGGAAGTTAATCAATCTCTAAAAGAATTCGGCGAATTACCTATTTTTATTACGGGACATTCTCTTGGTGGAGCTCTCGCAACAATAGCAGCTAAAAGAATAACTCACTTGGGAGGAAATGCTGCCTGTTACACATTTGGCGCTCCAAGAGTTTCAGATGACCACTGGCTCATGACAATGAAAACGCCAATTTACAGGGTTGTTAACTCCTCTGATGGTGTAACTATGGTGCCTCCTCCCGACTTTCTCATCACTTCTATTTCATGGGTACTAGGTTTTATTCCTGCTGTCGGAGATAAGCTTAAATCAGCTCTCCGAGAAAAGTTTGGAGAATATATTCACGGGGGTGATATGCGCTTTTTAACAAACGTGAAAGCAGGTGAATACAGCAAAGCTCGATTACTAACTCATGTGGATATTTGGTATCGACTTAAGGGGTGGGCGAGAAAACAGTTGACCTGGAAAAAGTTTGGGACCGACCACAGTATGTCTGTCTACCGCGCTAAACTAGCTTTTATTGCTTTAAAAAGAAATTAGAGTAAATGAGATGAAAGATTTATTTGAAAAGCTTTCTACATACAACATTTTCAACTATCTCTTGCCGGGGGTGGTCTTTGTAGCAATAACTAAGTCATTAACTAAATATAACTTTATTCAAGAAGACATTGTCATTGGGGTTTTCCTATATTATTTCATAGGGTTAGTGATTAGCAGAGTTGGTTCCATTATAATTGAACCAGCACTTAAATGGATTGAGTTTATTAAATTTTCGGAATATAGAGATTATGTTGAAGCGTCTAATAAAGACAAGCTTATAGAGGTTCTTTCAGAAGCAAACAATATGTATAGAACTTTCTTATCATTGTTTCTATCTTTATCTCTTTTAAAGATATTTGAAATTTTGTCTGAGCGCCTCCAATTTTTGAATAAGTTTTCGGCAGAAATGGCAATTGTAGGGTTGCTATTACTATTTGCTTTTTCATATAAAAAACAAACCGCTTACATAACAAAACGCATAAATAGTGCGAAGGACAAGGAATAACTAATGTCTGACTTTTTTGAAATAGATTTCTTGGACGTTGAATCTAAAAGGAGCGGAGATGCAATACCTCTCCGATATTCAGTCAACGGAGATACCAGGATTCATGTAACCGATGGGGGGTTCCAAGCCACAGGTGATTCGTTAGTCAAGCACATAAATAAATATTACGGACTGCCAAGACGTATAGATGCTGTAATTGTAACGCATCCCGATGGCGATCATGCCGGAGGGCTCAGGAAGCTGTTTGACGAATATGAAATTGGTGAATTATGGATGCTACGGCCATGGCTATATTCTGATAAGTTAATCGACCGATTCAGTCGCTTCACATCTTCAGATAATCTAACAAAAAGGCTAAAAGAATTATATCCAAACTTGGTTGCTCTAGAAGAACTAGCACAAAAACATAAGGTAAAAATCTCAGAGCCATTTCAGGGCGCAAAGATCGGAGACTTTAATGTCTTGGCTCCATCGAAAACGAGGTACTTAGACCTTGTTGTTCAGTCAGAAAAAACCCCTGAAGCAACAAAGGTGGAGGAGCAAAATTTAGCTGAAGCAGCCGGACAGTATATTAGAAAAGCTATTAATTTCATTAGGTCTGCATGGGGTGAAGAGTATTTCCCAGAGGACGACACAAGTCCTGAAAATAATATGAGCGTAATTCAGTACGCTTGCCTATGTGATCAGAAAATCTTGCTAACTGGTGACGCAGGTAGATCTGCTCTCGACGAAGCTGCAGAGTATGCTCCATATGTTGGTTTGCAACTCCCTGGAATTGATCGAATACAGGTTCCCCACCATGGTTCCAGACACAATGTATCAACGGAAATATTGGATAGGTGGCTAGGTACTAAACATAACGCACATCCTGATTCGGAGAGTTTTACTGCAATCGTTAGTGCTGCAAAAGAAGATAAAGATCATCCTCGAAAGTCTGTTGTTCGAGCCTTCATTCACAGAGGAGCAAAAGTAATTTCTACCGAAGGAAGCCACAAGAAAACCGGTTACAAGGCTCCAGAACGTGAGGGATGGGTAACTGTAACTCCGTTACCATACCCTGAAGATCAGGAAAATTGATTTACTCATATGATTTATGACGGGGTTAGTCTTATCTATTTATGAAAATTGATATAAATGAGTTACTAAAGTTGGAAGATAAAACGATCGCTAGACTGGGGTTGCTTGTGACTGCAGCAATGATGTTTATTTCACCAGCCGCATTTATCTTTCTATTTGAAGGCGCAGAGAGGCTTCTAGAGTACAGCACTCCAATAGTCTTGCTCATATTTGGTATTGTATCCGTTCCGTTTCATATACTAGGTGGCATCACCTACCTCCATCCATACAAAACACAGTGGGAAATATCCCAAGGAATACTCTCTAGCTGGGCTATAGTTCTGGGCGCTGGTATGTGGTCATCTATAACTGCAATTGCGTCTTACGGCTTAGTGCATGGTCTATTTATAAAGCAGTTATCGGAGTTTGACCCTAGTATCCCGGTTTTATATGTGCTGGCTTGGTTTTGCCAAATTGCTCCTATGTCTTTACTGTTATTCTTTAATAATAAAAGGTTGTCTCGCGCCCCAGGCAATAAAAGCTAGCAAGTGTCGTTACCGGCTCAACAGCCACGATTCTATATGAAACCTAAAGCTGCCCAATTGTCAAACGTCATGACTTTAAGAAGTAAAGACTGAAAAAAATGAATGCGGTTGTGAATGCGTTTTATGGAGAGATGCATAGATGAATTTTATAGTTTTAGATAGAAATGAACGCAAACCCCCTACAAGCATGAATACTGCTTACTTAGAGGTGGATTATTGGAATGACTACTCTTTCATTACCGCTTTCTATTTGACCGTATTTGATGAGAAAGGAAATGAATATGAAATTGGCAATGTGAAGATTGCTTTTAAGGGACAGACAACTGATAAAGCTACATATGTAACGTTAGGTAAGAATTTTTCGAATTTAAGTGACCAGTACTTCTCATTAGGAACTGATGTCGAATATTACAAAAACCTTAGTAAGCTTGACCCGCAGCTCAAGCGCGATGTATTAATTTCTTTAGAAGATATTGTTTATAAGCCTGAAAGAATCAAAGAAATTGAAGATGAAGTAGTCTTAAACACGTCTCTTTTTCGTGGGGTGACATTATCCGACGTGCATGGACAGTTTTCTAGAGTCTTAAACGGTCTTGCTGAGTTATCTGATTATGATTTTAGTTTTGTTAGGGAAAATTTCGATGGTTTTTGTGACCTTAAAATACCATTTAAAGTTAAAGTAGGTTCAATCCCGAGTACAAATATTCATGCTTTTATCGGCCGTAATGGTTGTGGTAAAACAACTATTTTAAACGGTATGATTGATGCAATCACTAACCCTAATAACGAGTCCTGCTATTTTACAGAAAGCGATATATTAAATGAATCTCGCATTCCTAATGGCTATTTTCGCTCCTTAGTTTCAGTCTCCTTTAGCGCATTTGATCCATTTACTCCACCTCATGAGCAACCAGACCCGGCTAAAGGAACGAAGTATTTTTATATAGGTCTTAAAAATAGAGAAAATAGTGAAGCGCTAAACTCACTAGTTGATCTTCGTAAAGACTTTGTTTCAGCTTTAATCGGTTGTCTAAGTAACGAGGAAAAAAAAGATCTTTGGCTTGACGCTATCGATAACTTGAGCAGCGACAAAAACTTTGAAAATATGGGGCTTAGTATTCTTAATACACGATATGTTAGCCTTAAAGAAAAGCACAAAAACATTCAAACTGATAATGAGAAGTTTGAAGAGTTATTTTATCTAGATATTTCTAATTACTTACAGCGCATGAGTTCGGGGCATGCAATCGTACTATTCACCATAACGAGATTAGTTAACACAGTTGGTGAAAAATCTCTTGTATTGTTGGATGAGCCAGAGGGTCATCTACATCCACCTCTTCTATCTTCATTTTTACGCACCTTGAGTGATTTGTTGTATCTCAAAAATGGAGTGGCAATAATCGCAACTCACTCCCCTGTTGTTCTTCAAGAAATACCTAAATCATGCGTGTGGAAAGTCACCCGCTCTAGAGAGGTTATATCTGTTGACAGGCCGGAAATAGAAACTTTTGGCGAAAATCTTGGAGTATTAACTCGTGAAGTTTTTGCTCTTGAGGTTGCAAACTCTGGATATCACTCGCTTTTAACTAAATCCGTTGAATCTGGAGCATCATATGATGCTCTATTATCAGAGTATAAGAATCAAATAGGCTTAGAAGGCAGAACCGTTCTAAAAGCAATGGTTTTAAGTAGGGATGCAAAAAAAGCGCAATGAAAAGACTCGACCTTCCCAATATATCTTTCTATGGCATGCTGGCAAAGTGTGCGGAAGGAATGGAGCAAGTTAATGTCCGAAAAAGCTTTATTTCAGAGTTTCAGGTTTTTCATGATAAAGAGCAACAGTATCAAGAATTAAGCAAAGATGGCAACTTGCATGCATACCCCAAAACACATCCTTTAACCAATGAAACACCAGTGGTAGGGCACCTAACAAAAAGAAAATTAGTCAACCTATATGAAAATAATTTACGTAATAAAAGCAAACCTGCAAGAGATTATTATGATGCCCTTTTGCTCTCTTCCGGAGAGCGTTGCCCATTTTGTGGAGATATAGGCCATACTAAGAATTTAGACCATTTTTTGCCTAAAGCTCATTTCCCTGAGTTTTCCATAATGCCATTAAACTTAGTACCATCATGCCGTGATTGCAATATGGGAGAAAAAGGTCAAGTTTTCGCGACCATTTCCGACGAACAAGCGATTCACCCCTATGTTGATAAAGATATTTTTCATCAAGAGCAGTGGGTTTTTGCTGAGTATCTTGCTGAAGATGATGGAGCGTTTTGCTTTTTTGTTAATTGTCCCAACACATGGAGCCAGGAAGACCAAAATAGAGCAGCAAACCATTTTAATACTCTAGACTTAGCCAGCAGATATAGATTAGAAGCTGGAAAACATCTAAGTGAAGTTATCGATCAAAAAAATGCTTTCACACAAAGTGCATTGAGGATCGCACCACAAGTAACACCTGATGTGGTCAAAACGGAGTTTATTCGGTCATACCTTATGCCAATAATACAATCCACCCAGTTTGCTAATCATTGGAAAAAAGTAATGTACCAATGCTTAGTAGATTCAGTCGCTTTTTTTGAGGTGTAGTTTGATGTTTGCTCTCAATTCAGTGTGCAAACTTTATTGTCAGTTCACAAGGTGGTTCTTAATATTCAGATAGAAAACCCGAACTGTGTTACACTCTCAGCATAGCTTTTTTAAGTTCACAAGCTCCAGTCTTCTCTCATATACAATCAAAACCTATTCTCCACATCAAAGTACCTGCACATTTCATTCTCGCTTGCAGTAAGAATTGCCAACCACTGTTGGTTCAAACGCTCAAGCACAAGGCAATACCATGAATATGACTTCATTAGGCGTTATTGGCAGCTCTAAAAAGGAAGATGAACGGCGCGTGCCGATACATCCGGAACATTTATCGAGGCTCCCCGAAAAAATACGTAAGCAACTCATTTTTGAAACGGGTTATGGCGAACGCTTTGGTATTGATGATGCTGAACTCGACGATCAGGTGGGAGGATTGGCATCAAGAGACGAGTTGTTAGAAACCATGAACACCGTTGTTATCGCCAAACCAGTACTTGCCGATTTTGAGCAATTGCGTATCGGCGGCGTACTCTGGGGTTATCCTCATTGCACACAACAACGAGAAGTCACCCAGATTGCCATTGATAGAAAACAGACTTTAATCGCTTTTGAAGATATGTATGTCTGGGGTCCTCAAGGCCAGGTTGGCCGCCATACATTCTATAAAAATAATGAAATGGCGGGATATTGCGGGGTTATCCATGCGCTCCAGCTTAAGGGCATAGACGGCCATTATGGTAATCAGCGTAAAGCGCTTATCTTCAGTTTTGGTGCTGTCAGTCGTGGGGCTATTTATGCACTCAAAGCCCATGGCTTTCGCGATATTACTATCTGCATTCAGCGACCTGATCATGAGGTCCGTGAAGAAGTCCTCGATTGTCATTATGTTTGGTTAAGAGCAGGCGCTGCCGATCAAGCAAGAATGATGGTGGTTGAACATGACGGTACAGAAAGGCCACTGTGTGATTTGATCAGCGAATCGGGGCTCATTATCAATGGCATCTATCAAGACACCAACAACCCTATCGACTTTGTCACTGAACAAGAGAAAGCTTGTCTCAAACCGGGCTGTTTGATTATTGATGTCAGTTGTGACGAAGGTATGGGTTTTTATTTTGCTAAACCAACCACCTTTAAGAATCCCATGTTTCAAGTTGAAAAAGTGGATTACTACGCCGTTGACCATACACCCAGCTATTTTTGGGAAAGTGCCTCACGCTCAATTTCCGCCGCATTGGTTTTCCATTTACCGGCCATAGCCGCAGGACCGGATGGATGGCAGCAAAATGAAACCATACGTCGAGCCATCAATATTGATAAAGGCGTCATTCAAAAACCAGATATTCTGGCTTATCAAAACCGCCAGCAGGCTTACCCACACCTGCCAATTTAGTGGCTCCAAGCCCATTTATTTGGGCTTCCTCTACACCACGTGCGATGTCGTTGAGCCACTTTAGTGTTCGCTTAGCCGAAATGAATCCCGTAAATGCAATGAAATTTTTAAACTACTTACGTTGCCCGCCCTAACTTTCGATGCAGGCATACCTAGTCAGATTCAGTTCTTGAGAGGGACACAAGAAATCAACAGTACAGTCCATTTTTAGGCGTCAACATGGGGCTGTTTTGATAATCCATTTTTCAAGGCTAAGTTTATCTCCGCAATATTGTGCATTTTGTTATTGTGCTGTGTATTTAAGTCGTTTACTGTCAATTACATAACAAAAATTTAAAGTTGGATATCATGAGGCCGTTAGAGGGTGGCTGAACATGCTCAAATTGCTTTTGCTTATTCAGGTCATTTCAAAGTAGGAATTTTCGTTTGCTCAGTAACTTAAGAAGTGGCAACTATCAATTGAACGAGTTACAAAGTGCGCATCCACAGTATATAAATGTTATGCCTTTAATAACCCCATCATTTTATGGAGAGAATAAATGAAAAAGATATCTTTCGCTCTGCTAATCGCAGTTTTACCGATGTCTCTTGCGGCGGAGAACCTTCAAGATACTGTACCTCAAGCAAAGACTAAGATTGAGCAATTTAGTGCGAAAACAGGGATTGTCTTAATTCGAGGATTTCACAAAATTGGTAATACACAAGGGCTTTACAATACGTCAGTAAATATCGAAGCTAAGGAATTCACTAACGTTACTGATGGAACAAAGCAGTACGGGATTACAATCGAAGCTTTCAAAGAAAACGGACAATATGACAAAGATCACACATCTTTCATCGACTATGACGAGATCGATTCTCTAGTTAAAGGAATCGAATACATATCAAAAGTTAAAGCATCTGTGACTAAACTTGATGATTTTCAAGCAGATTATTCAACTAGAGGTGATTTGAAAATATCCACCTTTAGCTCTGGTGAGCAAATTATGGCTGCCGTAACCAGCGGAAATATAGGTGCTGTGGCTGCTTACTTCAACATTGACGACCTTGAAAAAGTAAAAGCTCTCATTGTGAAGGCCAAGAACAAGATAGATGAAATCAAAGCATGACAAAGCGCTGCTAGGGACTTGCTTACGCTACGCTTCGGCAAGCCCCGGAGCGCGAGGTTATAACTTAAGGAGAGTTCGTTGAAAGACTCGGTTTTCTTCACAATACTGGCTGGTGTGGCGGTTTTCGTCGTGGGCCAATTTATTCTGAAGCTGGTGCTGGAGCCAATAGTTTCCTTCAAAGAAAGCCTAGGTAATTTATCCGCATTTTGCCTGCGGTACAGAGCCAAAATCACAAATGCCAACGCTTCACTTGAACTCCAGAGTGAACTAAAGGTGTTGATCTCAACGATTTTATCGAAGAGCCAGTCTATTCCGTTCTACTCAGCTTTCGCTAAAGCGCTAGGTTTGCCAAACCAGGATTCTATAATCGAAGGTTGTCGCCTCCTAAACGGTATCTCATATGAAATGGTCAGAGAAACATCACAGCATCAAGGAAAACTCGAAGGCCCAGTTCAGATACTTACGGATTTGCAGAGAGTGAGCGAGCTGTTGAGAGTTAGACTTGACTACAGTGAATTATAACCAAACCAGTCACGGCGACTCCCACTCTATTGCGGCTTCGACCCATTTCCTAGCCACCCGTACTGAGCGGCGTTATGTTTTAAACCATAGGCGTAGTACCCAATATGACTGAAGAACCGGATGAGAAACTGTTAAAAATTGCTCAAGTGGTTGCTGCTTCAGCTGATCGCCTTAATGGGTTTCTTAAGCGGGTCGAAAATAGCCCATTGTGGAAGAAGGTAATCTTTGTTGCATTGCTTCTACTCATGCACTTGGCTATTTCGCTTTACTCGAAGGATTTCGGCTGGCTATCCGCTGGAGGCGGACTCATAACGATCCTCGGCCTTCTTGCAATATTTTCAGAAGCATACTTTTCGTCACTTGATACTGACAAAATGAAAGTTTATCTCGAAGGTACACCCGAAATTGTAAGGGACTTCGGAAGTTTTTGGGGCGAGTATACACCCGATTCTGAAAAGGCTGCAAAGCTAAACGAGCGTCGCAGTCAGTTCATTGAGAGGTACAGAAACGTTTGGTTTTATCTATTGGTAACTATACTCGGCACGCTAATATGGGCTTACTCCTCGTTTCTAAATTCGGTATTTTTTCCGGTTTCAGAGTTTACGGCAAATCAAACATAACCAGTAGCGGCAGTTCGCGACCGGTGGCCGCCAGCGATTAAACCATCAGAGTAGTTCTCCCCCTTTACCACGAGAGACGGGCGATGACACGCTTCTCATCAGAGAGCAGCGAAAACGACCAGCCGTTGCGCTCACACAGCCGCTGTACAATACCTAAACCCAGACCATACCCGTGAGACGACGCCTCAGTCGGCGTGTGCCGCTCATCAGCGTCACTGCTCACCTGATTAGTGACTAAGAGCTCGTTCTGTTTAATACGAACCGTGATGGGCCCTTGGCCGTCGAGTGTGTGCTCGAATGCATTTCGCACCAGATTATTGACGGCGATAGCGAAAGCTTGTGGATGTCCGTAGACTATGGGGTTTGCGTGCTCGGCAATTTCAACATCAACGAACTTGCCGCTCAACAGGTAGCGCTGTTGCTCTACCGCCAGGCTCACCAGCGGCATCACTAAAAACATCTCATTATACAATCCGTCGTCGGTTTCGCGAGAGAGACACAGAAACATTTCAATCGTGGTTTTCATGTCTAGCGTGGCGCGCCTCACTCTATTTAACGTCTTCACATCAGTCGCTGACAGATCGCTTTGCTCAAGTAGCTCAAGCGCACCGGTTATCACCGTTATAGGTGTCCGCAACTCGTGGCTGGCTGAACTGGTAAAGTATCGCTCCCTCTCAACAAAGGCACTGATACGCTCAAGAGTCTTCTCAATAGTCCTGGCGAGCAGGCCTACCTCATCATCGCCAAACCGAGTGGACTCTATACGTTTATGATCTTCTGCCGATAGTTGCTCTGGATTGATGTCCGCGACTACTTTGGCGAGCTGTGCAACCGGGGCGACAGCTCTACGCATTACAAGAATTCCCAACCCGAAACCAAGAGTACCGAGCGTACCCACGACACCGGTAATAACGAGCAGCCACCACCAATCCTCTGACGACGCAGCCTCTATTCCGGCGACATCGAAAACCACAAAGGCGTGTCGCTGTTCATTGTCGGTAGAGAGCACCGCGACATGCAGCTCTTCTTTCTCGAATTCGTACACGCCCTCACCGGGGTTTGTCTGCGCCCACTCCCGGAGTGGTTCCGGCAAGTTACTCGCCTGGTCGTAACCACGAAGGTTTATCGGCATAGAGGGATAACTCTCAATAGCATGCTGCAGTTGACGCGTCATCACACGGTCCTCGCTCAACTTAATCGCGGCGAAGAACGCAAAACCCCAGACCACGCTGAGCACAGCAACACAAATCGCAAATGCAACGGCGACACGCGTGCGCAAACTGTGTCGATACATTACTCAATGTCCTCTGCAATTCGGTAGCCAATGCGGTGCACGGTATGAATTAGCGGAGTATCAAATGACCTATCAATAGCCTGTCGCAGTTTGTACATATGCGAGCGAAGCGCATCACCATCAGGGGGTTCGTCAGCCCACAACAACGTCTCTAGAGCATCGCGAGTCACAACCGACGGGGCTTCTTCCATCAATCGCTGAAGGAGTTTCATGCCAGTAGGGTTGAGATCAATTCGTCGCCCCGAGCGATGAACTTGCAGCGTGGATCGATTCAGAGTGAGCTCTCCAACCGTTAACAGGTTATCGGTTTTTCCGTGACTGCGTTTGTAAAGCGCTTGCAGCCGCGCATGCAGCTCCTGTAATGCGAATGGCTTAACCAAATAGTCATCAGCTCCCGCCTCGAAACCCTTAATTTTATCGTCAAGCGTGTCTCTCGCCGTTAGCATAAGCACTGGTGTTTCTAGCTTGCCATCAGCGCGCAGCTTTTTGCAAAAACTTAGGCCATCCATCCCTGGAAGCATGAGGTCCAGAACAATAATGTCAAACGGGCTGGTCAACGCCAGGTGCATAGCGCTGATACCGTCGTAGGCAAAGTCCAGTATATAACGATGCTTTTCCAGGTAAGCGGCAATGTTTCCACAAATGTCGCGGTTATCTTCGACAATCAACACTCTAATCGGCGCCGCACCAAGCACGTTTGTCATCTACTGTTCTCCTTATCAGGCTCTTTAACAAACCTCTTTACCAAGCATAATCGAATCGCAAACCAATCAGAGGCTCGGCCTCACTTTCGTCTTTCACTTCAACACCCCGACGGTAGTCAAACTCGGTGTCGTCGCCCGATGATGCAGACGTTACGTTGATGACATCGAGAAAGGCGGTTACATCTACAGGGCCAACTGCGCGCCGATAGTCAACGCGAATATTCAAAATACCGGAACCGCTTTTGCGACCGACATTGCGCTCAGTAATCTCTTTCGAATAGCGCAAAGGTTGTCCTGGCCCCAATACGTCTGAGTGAATAATAAATTCGTTGTCTGGCCTGCCAGAAAGATATTTGTAACGCCCGGCGACCTTCCAGCGGTCATTTATTTCCCAGGTCAGGCCGAGGGTCGCAACATGCTCTCGGTTAAACTCGGCGGCTACGTCACCGCGACCGTCTTTCCGGTCGACTTCGGCATCGTTATAAGAATAGGTTGCGGTAGCGTACAGGCCTTCACTAATCATACCATTGGCGACAATATCCACACCGTAGGATGTACCGTCACCAATGTTTGCAAAAGTCCCGTTTGCTCGATCAAGGTCTACCACCAGATTATCGAGATTTTGATAATAGGCTTCGGTCAAAATTGACCAACGTTGGCTCGGGAAGTACTCAAAACCGACACTGCTGTGTGTGATTTCTTCGTTCTCAAGATCGTTAGACTCGTTAGCAGCAAGGTCTAAAAACCGTGGCGACTGATGAAATAGCCCAGCACTGGCAAAGTATCGAACCGTGTTACCGGGTCGCCAGTTAACACTGAACCTGGGCGACACTAAAGTTTCGTCGGCAAAGCCGTCCCGCTCAAGCCGCATGCCCGTGCGAAAATCCCAATCACCGTACTCAAAAACTTGCTCCACGTAACTTGCTAAGCTCGTTTCTTTCTGACTGAGTGAAGAGTTAATGTTTTCCGGCGTCAATACAATATAACGTTGATCGGGGTCTGGCCTAAAATCATCGTCGTCGTAGACAAATCGGTTCCAATCTCCATCTAAGACGGTGTCGTAATCCAAATCCAGTTGCGTGACTCGAATACCAGCACTGAAAACGCCCCATTGATTCAGCATTTCGAAGTCACTTCGCCAGCCAATCTCGGTTTCGTCTTCCCCGATAGTAATTATGTCTTCCCGAACCGGAAAACTGGACGCGGGCGACCCCGAAGGCACTTGATCAGGGAATGCCTCACCCTCAGAACTGGTTTTGTCGCTTTTGCGGTAGTAAACCTTGTTGGTCAAGACACCGGTATCACCGATTAATGACCGCAAAGTAAATCCATACATATCGCTGTCTTGTTCGGAATCTTGAAGCGCAGCATCTTCGAAATTGGGTGATGCGAAAACATGAGTTACGCCACGAGTATAATCCTCGTGTGTATCAATCAGTAAAATTTCCAATGTATTTTTCTGATTAATTGGTATGACCGACTTTACGATGACGTCTCTTAAAACAGGCTCACCAATGTCGAGTTCATCGATAGTTTCAAACAAATCGCCGAAGTCCAGTCGTCTGGCAGAAACGAGTAATGTCGCGTCTTCTGTGATACCGACAGGACCATCGTAACCCACTTCATAGCCGGCAAGGTCGTAGCGGAAACTTGCAGAGGGGCTTGGGTTGCCATCGGCGACTTCCAGTTTGAGTAGCGACGCCGCCCGGCCACCATACGCCGCGCCCCACCCACCGGGTGAGAACTCTGCTCCGCTGATAACGTTCGGTGCGAATATCGAGAAACGGCCACCACCGCCGACGTCTTCCTCTTCACCCAGTGTCGCATCAAAGTGCACCGCTTTATCAAAGGGAAAGTCATCAACGAATAGCAGATTGTCTCTTGGCCCACGGCCGCGAACACTAAAGCTTGCGAATTCACTTGCGGATGCTAAGCCAGGCAACCCGTCCAACGAGAGCAGCGGATCGGCTCCACCGCCCACAGCGCTTCGCAACGCTTCTCTGTCAAGATAAGTGCTGGACGCTGATGCGAATGCATCGGTTTGCTGTCCCAGGACAACAACCCTCTCAATTTCCACTTCTTTAAGCTCTAATTCAAGCTTGATATTTTTGCGTGTAATGACGCGTATGCTTGGTTCATACACTGCAGTAAAGCCGCTTTTGGCTGTATTCACCGAGTAAAGGCCCGGGTCGAGCTGTTCAGCGACAATACGACCTTTTTCGTCGGTTTCGAAAGTTTGCGAGGAAGAGGTTTCCCGTTCCGTAATCGTGACCTGCGCGTTCGGGACTGGTCGGTCAGTATTCTGATCTTTGACTATAACGGTCAGCGCACCGGGCGCCTCTGCTGCGTAGGCAAAAAATGGAAAGCTAATCAGAAGTGTCCACAGAGCTAACCACGATACCTGTTTGAATTGTCTATTCATATTGTTACCCTCTAAAAACCCACTGTCATTTTTTGATGGATTGCTGCGAGGTTAACAAAGCTAATGTGACTAAAAAGTCGCTGT
Source organism: Idiomarina sp. H2 (assembly GCF_004364275.1). Classification (NCBI taxonomy): domain Bacteria; kingdom Pseudomonadati; phylum Pseudomonadota; class Gammaproteobacteria; order Alteromonadales; family Idiomarinaceae; genus Idiomarina; species Idiomarina sp. H2. The sequence goes on along the minus strand of NZ_SNZY01000004.1, from coordinate 87,859 downwards.
CATGTGAAAGCTACATCAAAGATATTGACTGACAGGAGCCAATACTGCCGATTTGGTCGGTCGTTATCCGTTGGAAATTCGCAGTTCTCTTCCTTAAATTTAAAACAAAATCTCTAAGCCAATTGGAACACTGCAACAAAAAGTGAAAGCCTGCACGCACTGCTCTAAACGCTGACTTCGCAGAGATACTGGCATTCCGAAGGCCGGGCGTAACACATTAGAGCGCTCAATCGCGATCAATATTGAAAAGCAGAGCATCAATACAAACAAAGTGCTTAATAAAAAATGTTGAAATAGTGGTATCTCCGGCGCATAGCTGGACAGAAGAAATGCCACAACGATACTGACACTTTGGTGAATAATATAAAGTGGGAACACCAGAGTGTTTAGTCGTGTAATTTGAGGTTTAGCATGGTTAAACCATTTGTAAACTGTTGCGACAATCGCGATCGGCACAACCGCCCGGTTAAGAATGTACCCGAACTCAGCAATGACTTTGATGAATTCGTTCGGGTTTTCGGATTTCCATACAAATAAGAAGCCTATCTGCACCGCAATTAAGCTAAGAACGGCCAACGATATCAGCACTTTTACATGTTCAGATATCTGGTTCCAAAAGTTTATATATCGACCAAGTGAAAACCCAACAAAGAACCAGACCAATCCGTAAGATTCTCTTACCAAGTCACCTGAAAAGGCTTCTTGAATAAACAATGCTAAGACGAATATCGCTAGTAGAATTAACCATATTTTCTTCGCTATAGCGGCTAAAATTCGTTTACCAATAGTAGTCGCTAACAAAGGTGAAATTAATATTGCCAGTAGACTGTATTGCCACAATGATCGGAGAAACCAAAGGTGATTTACATCAATGCTCGGCCAGATCCCTGCTGTGAAATTCCTGAACGTTTCACCCTGTTGAAAAAACAACGCATAAGTGAACTCTGAATAACTCAGCGGCATTTCGCTCGCTTGTGACATTTCAATATAAAGCTGGGGGGGAACAATCAAAAGTACACCAATTAAAAGCGGGAAAAGCAATTGTGACGTCCGCTTCAACAATGCATATGGGATCGATATTTTGGTAATCATGAAGCTTAACGCAATCCCAGATATCAACCACAATAGTCCCATGCGCCAGGGAGACGTCACTACCATTAAGTTTTGTAAAAAGACCCATTCCGTTTCGACCTTATAGTGAAATCCCCAGTCAGGTACGTAGATCATTGCGTGGTGAAACATAACCAATACAGCTATAGCTACCACTCGTAGCGTATCAATTGCAGGTATTCGACCTTCTACGAAATTTTTAGTTGTATTCATGTGTGATTTCCGTGTTAGATATACACGGATCTTTTACTTGAAACGCATCATCTTGTCGTCGCTAACACCTTGTTATGACAGTTAAAAGTGATGAGCGGTTGAAAATAGGGGCTAACGAATTGTCGTGAGAATAAATAAGCAATGGTTTCAGACTCATAAAAGGCTGGTTGAGCTAATTTTGTTGTTCGCAATTTTCTCAATAAATGGGCTGATAAACGCGACGACAGTATTAATGCAAGATATGCGGGGAAACGAGAGCGCATTTTTGACCTGGGAGCCTTTCGTCTGGGAACTATCAAGTGCTTACTCGACGCTATTGTTATTCCCACTTATTGCATTGTTTACTGAGCACTTCAGCTGGCAATGGAAGTACCCATTGAAATCTTTTTTCAGATATACAGGTGCAGCAATCGTTTTCAGTCTATTACATGTCTGCACGATGGTTCTTGTAAGAGAGTTTGCTTACGGCTTCACCGCATCAGAATATGATTTCGCAACAAATACAAATACTTTTGTATTTGAGCTATTTTATGAAATACGAAAAGACGTTTGGAGCTTCACATTCTTTGTCGTTGTAATTGAAGTCTATCGTTACGCACTTTATCAGTGGTTAGGTGATACCAAGCCAATTTTTCAATCTTCAGTGCCTCCCGCGGAAAGTCACAACGCCCTACCTGAAGTCCTACTAGTAAAGAAAATGGGAAAAGAGTTTTTGATAAAGACGAGAGAGGTGCAGTGGGCTGAATCTGCAGGAAACTACATCAATCTCCGTATTGACGAAGCCATTTACCCGATGCGAATTACAATGACAGACTTCGCTGAGCAAGCAAAATTCTATGGTTTTGTTCGAACTCATCGTTCACAAGTCATCAACACCCATTGGATAGAACATATTGAGAAACTCCCCTCTGGTGATGCAGACATCAAAATGAGAGACGGCACCGTGCTTAAATTATCCAGACGTTTTAAAAAGGAGTTTGACACGTTTGTGACTTCGCTTTCCACTGCGTGAGTTGAAATGGGAATGGAGTTCTTCGTTATCTGAACATTCAAAATCCTAAAGACGACCCCCCGTTTTTTCGTGCAAATACTGCCAGTGACGCCGTAGATCTTGAGATAGCCAATATAACGATTTAATCAACCTATTCCCGGATATTCGCAACCGTAACTAACTCAAGGCCTAATCAAGAACTCCTGCGTTTGCATCCCTAACCGCTTTTAACATAGCTTGCGTGTCCTCAGATGAATACCAACGTCCGTTAGACATAACGCCCGAAATTGCTCTGGTATTGTCGATATCCACCAGCGGATTACTATTCAGTACCACAAGGTCTGCCTGGTAACCTGCAGCAACGACGCCCGTTTTTAGCCCCATCCACTGTGCGGTTTCAGCCGTCGCGCTTCTCAATGCCTCAGCTGGTTTATAGCCGGTACGAACCAGCGCAGCAAGCTCGTCGTGCATGGAAAACCCGGGAACCATTACAGGCACATTTGCATCAGTACCCGCCAGAACCTTGACCCGATTATCGCGCATAGCCTGCAAAAGTATCTGGTTGGCTTTTGCGTAAGCTTTCCAATAACGCTGATTACCGGGAACACGCTCTTCAGGATAGTCTTCCGGTAAACGATAAATGTTTACTTCGGGCAGCCACCCCATGACTTTAATACTTGGGTGTAGAGCCTCCGCAATTCCGCGGTTTACATGCTCTACGTGAACATGACTCAGTGCACTTTCTACGCTTATTTTCTGTACAGGAAAGCTCTCGACAAGCGCCAGAGTAGAAACCACCGCCATATTATTCTCTGCCAGACGGCTTGCTATGTCGGTACTACGCTTTTCTACAAACTCCAGAAAGGCCTCAGTATTATCGCGGCCATAGCCACCAAACTCACGGTCCAGGGCTTTAACAAACTCTTCAACATGGGCTATTTCTTTCAGGTTCGACGGCCAAAGCTCTGAAAGTGGCAGGTTATATGGAATATGCCCTAAAATTTGTATATCGCTATTAACCGCCTCTTCGTTAAAAGCAAAGAAGTGGTCATTGCTTAAAAGCGTGTAAATTTTTATGGCATCGTAGCCTGCGTCTTTAATCTCGTTTACCCGCTCAGGTATATCGTCGATATCGGCTACCGAGTTTATTTTTGCAGCCCAACGGTCGAACAAGCCAGCAATACCACTTGAGCTATTATGACGTCGGGTTGCCACAAATAAGTCCGGCCCCGGCCGTCCTGATGCAATTTCAGCACGCCATTGCAGGTGCTCTTCACTACCATTGAGCTCACGTACATGGGCGACGCCATTAGCCAGATACAACAACAAGTCATTCGGGCTTTGCCATAAGTGCACATGCGCATCAATAAGGCCGGGAATTATAAACTTACCCGTGCCATCAATGACTTGCGCATCCTCAGGTAATGAGAGGTCGCTCCCCACTTTTGTTATTTTGCCTTCTTGAATCAATACCGTCTGATTAGGCAGCATGTACTGTCCATTATCTGACAACACGTTTGCGTTGGTAATGGCGTAAGCGTCCTGAGTTTTTGCATAAAGCGCAGGGTCTACAACAGGAACATATTCTCCCCAGGCTTTATTCACCTGGTAGTACATAACACCGAAACTGGTCGCGCTGAGAGCAAGCAATAAAACAATTAACCACAAACCGAGTTTCTTTAAGTTTAAAGCTTTCATAACTAATTACCTTTGGTTCTGATAAGTGCATTCAGAATAGAAAGGCAACCCAATAAAAGCTGATCGATTATGAAAAATATCGCGTCAATTTTGAAAATTCTGAAGGTTTTTGCGAAATTGAGACGGCGTCACTCCGGTTTCTTTTTTGAAGGCACGATTAAAAGGCGGTAAAGAGTTAAACCCGTTATTCAGTGCAATGGTTAAAATGGGCAGGTGGTCGTTCTCCCGTTCTGAGAAGCAGTCCATCACGCCTTTAAGCCTGAAAGAGTTAATGTAATGGCTGAAGTTAGTGAAGCCCGTTTGGGTGTTTATCAAGGTTCTCAATTTATGCTCTGCTACCCCCAGCTTTTTGGCCAAATCAGCAATGGTCAGAGCTTCTTCTAAATACATCTTGTCTTGTGTCATTAGCTTGTCGAGTTCGGCCAGTATTCTTTTATCCACTGCTGACAATTGCTTTTTCTGAGACGCGTTCCGATAAAAAGTCAGCGCCGACGTGTCGCCCTTTAATACCCATAGGCTCATGGAAAAAATGGGAAGCCAGACGCTCAGCGCGTTAATTGTAGACTGGGCGCTTTGCAACCAAACAGAGCCCACCAAAACCGCGACCAAAACAGACGCTGAAATAATAAACAAAAAATAAAGTCGATAGGTACGCCGGGCTTCAATTAAGTCATCATTCCGGCCTATTAGCGTAACGAACACCATATGTGCCACCAGAAAAAGTGACAGCGTAATGACAACAATGGGCCACCACGCAGGCAGCTCATTCAACCAACCCAGCCAAACAGCCCGTTCAGCCAGCATAGAGGCGCTTACTGCAATTAAAGCAAGCCAATGGAGTTTTCCTGGCCTGAAATCTCGATGAAAAAGGGTTAACACAAATACCCAGGTAACCGGCAAAAGCAAAGTATCCAGTAACCGAAAGGGAACTTGCCACACCATAGGAAGCGCAAATTCAGCGGGCATAGAACCAAGCAGAAAGCTTGCCAGGCAGAGGTTTGTAGCCACCATTAAAGTACAGCGTCTGGAACGGGGCAGATCTTTAATTACCAGCACCGTCATAAGCAACAACAAGCCCAGTGCGGAAAACCGGATGAATGCGTCAATCAATAACATAAGCCTGTGCCTTGGGCTGTCCTGAGAATCAGTATCTTTAGTTAGATTATAACCAGCGCTTCTGATGAGCAATTCGTTTTTTCAGACGGAGAATCTCTGAACACACGCGACGTTATTCGACTCTCACTTCAACTAAATTGGCCACAGGGTAAGTCAGTTGACCTACCGCCATACAAACACTAAACCCTATTAACCAGTCCAATAAGTCAGGTAAATTTAGAGAAGATAAAAAGTGATCAGTTAGTAGCCAGCTCGGTACTCCTAAAATACATGTGCCTAATACGGAAGAGAGTATACTTGCCGTTAAGTTAACCTTACAAAACTCACACGAAATATAGCCGCGAAAAATAAGCGCAATTTTTTCCTTAAAACGAATGTTTCTTCCGCAACTAGGGCAATTGGTATCTAATAACTTCACTTAGGCTCCAAAGAACTGAAGTTGTAGAACAACTATACCTGTAGTTTTATTTAAAAAAATCATACTTTTCCCCTAAACAACAATTTCCCCTTTACCTGCACCACACATCTCGCTTATGCTAAATAGCCGTTTAGACGCCTAAACGGCTTATTCGTTCATTTTGTGAGGTATTTAATGAAATCAAAGTTATCAACTGTTGCCGCTGGGCTTATCGCTGCATCGGCATCCCCAGCTCTGTTAGCCAATGATGCTAGCTCCGAGTTGGAACGCATTAGTGTTACGGGTTCCTACATTAAACGGGCCCAGAATGAAGACGCCACGCCGTTGCAGATTATTGATGCCAGCGACATAGCCGCCAGTGGTGAAATTACGCTGACAGACTTGCTGCGTGACTTAACGGTGAATACCGGTAACAGTTACGACGAACAGTACACCAGCAGCTTTTCGGCGGGGTCGGCGTCGGTTGGCTTGCGCGGCTTAAGCCCCAAAAACACACTAATTCTGGTAAATGGTCAGCGGGTGTCTAACTATGGTTTTGCGCTGGGCACTCAGGACACCTTTGTTGACTTGAACGCGTTACCTTTAGGCGCGGTGGAGCGCATAGAGGTACTGAAAGACGGGGCTTCAGCGGTGTATGGCTCCGACGCTATTGCCGGGGTTATCAACATTATTTTGCGCAACAACGTACAAAGCACTCAGTTCCGCGCGGGTGTCGGCGGTGCCAGCGAAGGCTCATTAACGCAATACAGTGCGGGCGTAATCAGCGGGTTTGGCGATATAGCAGACGACGGCTATAACCTAACGTTCAGCTACGACTTCCTGACCCGCGAGCGGCTAAATGCCGACGACCGCGACTTTACCCGTTCCGGAGACTTTCGCGATAAGCCCGGCGGGCGTTTGTCTGGCTGGTCGTCGCAGGGCGGTAACTATTTAAGTGACCCGCAAAACCCTCAGGCTTTTGAGAACTGCCCGGGCATTTCTGAGAAAAGAGACCGAGGCGATTTTACCCCCGGTGCAGAGGGCCAGGTGTGTGCTTTTAACACCCAGCCATACAACACGCTGCAGCCGGAAGTTGAGCGGCACCAGTTCTCACTGCAGGGCACTTTGCAGCTCACCGACGACATACAAGCCTACAGCGACTTTCTGTACAGCAATAACCGTTCAAGTCACGTATTTGGCGCGCCGCTGAGCGTCGGTGCCGGGCTGCGGGCCTATAATCAGGAAACCGGCAGTTTAGTGGATATTCCGGTGGAGCTACCGGTCGGGCATCCGGATAACCCGGGCTCAGGGGCCTTACCTTTTGAATACACCTTTTTTGATGTGGGTGAGCGCGTAAAAGCCAATAAACAAGACTTTCATCGTTTTCTGGCCGGTGTGAATTACCGGGGCTTAGACTGGGACTGGTCGGTTAATGTACTGAACTCACAAAGCCGCCAGCGCGAGTATGTTGATAACTTCATTAACCGCTACACTTTTGAGGATGTGCTGGCCAGCGGTGAATATGATTTCTTTAACGGCAACAATGACCCCCAAACCATAGAAGCGTTGCGCATTGATACGCGTCGTCCGGGCTTTTACGAGCTAAACAGTATTAACGCTAATGCCAGCACCATTTTAAAAGAGCTGGATAACGGGCCGCTAAGCGTTGCCTTTGGGGTCGACTGGCGTGAAGAAGAAATGGACGCGGGAACCTCGCCGGAAGTGTTATCGGGTACGGAGCTGCGCCCGGCTATCAACCTGGTTAAAGGGAAGCGAAAAGTTGCAGCAGGCTTTGTTGAGCTGGACGTTCCGGTTGTCGAGAACCTGAACGTAAACCTGGCCGGCCGTTATGACCATTATGATGATTTTGGTTCAGCCTGGTCACCTAAAGTGGCGTTTCACTATGTTTTAGGCGACGACTGGTTGCTGCGCGGTTCCTGGTCACGCGGCTTTCGTGCGCCATCGCTTCCGGAAATTGCTGAAAGTAATACCATCAGTTATGGCTCGGTTATTGACCCGAATGACCCTATTGATCCGGGCGGGCGCCGCGGTTTTACGCAAGTGCGCACGGGTAACTCTGAGCTTGATGCCGAACGCTCAACCAACCTCAATGCCGGTATTATCTGGTCTCCGCAAAAAGGTGCCAGCATAGCTGTGGATGTATTCGAAATTGAGCAGGACGATATTATTGCCCCCGACAACGCGCAGTTCATTATCAATAATGAAGACCAGTACGCAGACCGCATTCAGCGCGACGACGCTGGGCGACTGCAAATTATCAGTAACCAATATAAGAACCAGGGCACCCGCTCTACCCGCGGCTTTGATATGGATGCGAACTACCAAGTGCAGCTAAGCAACTCGACGCTTCAGTTTCAAAGCACATGGTCACGGCTGTTGGAGTACGAGCAAGCCTTAATAGCCGGTCAGCAACCCGTTGATGGTTCCGGCGGTAATATTCTCGGAGCACTACCTAAGTGGAAAGGTAACAATCAGCTACGCTGGCTGGTGAGTGACTGGCAGTGGGGCGTCAGCCTTAACTACACCAGCAGCTATGAGCAGCAGGTTGCCACACAAAGCAGCAACCCGGGTTTAGATAACAAGGTTGATAGCTACTGGCAGGTTGATTCGCAGTTGGTTTATCAGGGTTTTGGTGACACTCAACTGACCTTAAATATCAGCAACCTGTTCGACGAACAGCCGCCGTTTGATCCGGCTGGCGGAGCCTACGGATACGATATGACCCAGTACAATCTGCGCGGTCGTACAGCTAATTTATCCGTTGTTCATAACTTTTAACTGATAATGTCAGCAGGGTCAGAAATTCTTCTTCTGGCCCTATTTTGTAAACGTGTGATCTAAACACCCCTCTTACGCTATAGTACAAGGAGTCTCAATAAAGGAAGCTTGCGCTTATGAAAAAATGGATCTGGATAATTGCATCGGGAGTTACCGCACTAGCAGCGGTTAATGTCCAGGCGCAAGAACTGTCTGATATGCAGCAGTGTCTGCTGGATGAAATGAACAGCACGAAAGCGGAGACCACTATTGCCGATGTAAGGTCTAAATGCGAGGAGAAACTTCGCTCTGCTGACGACGAAGACATTGTTGAAGTGGATGCCGTAGAAGAACCCGGCGCTTTAACCAGCCGAATGAAAAGTGAACAGGTCACCCAATTTGACCCGTACGTTTTAACCCCGCATCGCCGTAATTACTTATTACCGGTTATTACCAGTAATAACATCAACCGTTTGCAGTACGCCGATATTGAAGGTTACCAGGACAATTTAGAAGACTACGAAGCAAAGTTCCAGCTCAGTTTCAAAGTGCCTTTTAACAAAGAAAGTTTGTTATTCGAAGACGACAAGTTGTTTTTTGGCTTAACCGTGCAGTCCTGGTGGCAAGTCTACTCCAGTGATATTTCTAAACCATTCCGGGAAACCAATTACATGCCGGAGGTGTTTTATGCCACTTCAACCGGCTGGCATCCTTTTGGTACTAATACAGCGCTGGTTTTTGGTTTAGAGCATTTGTCCAACGGGCGCAGTCAGCCTTTGTCCCGTAGCTGGAACCGCGGCTATATGCAGTTTGTGGTGGAGAAAGGACGCTTTGTTTTCTCGCTGAAGCCCTGGTTACGTTTTCAGGAAGATCCAAAAACAGACCCCATGCAGTCCAGTGGCGACGACAACCCGGATATTACTGATTACGTGGGTGACTATGAATTCACCACCGCCTATAACGATGGTGATTTCGAATACATTCTCAGGCTCCGCCATGCCGTAGATACCGGAAGAGGGTCGGCAGAACTTAACTGGACATTCCCTATTGGCGGGAAGTTTATTGGCTATACCTCTATTTTCACCGGTTACGGAGAAAGCCTGATTGATTACAACCACAAACAGACTCGTTTTGGTATCGGTATAGCCCTAAATAACGTTCTATAAGAGTTTAGAAGCTGTAGGCGGCTGACAACCATAAGCGTCGGCCGTCTTCAACATAGCCGTACTCTTCCACGCCAATCTCTTTGTCGAATAAGTTGTAAACACCCGCAGCCAGCTTTAAGTCACGCGTGACAAAGTAGTTAACACCAACGTCAGCTAAGGTGTACGAAGGCGCAACCAAAGAGCCCTGTGAAGGTCCGGTTGTCGGTTGGCTCTCTTCACCGCGATAATGCACACGCAGCCAACTGTTCCAACGCTTACTTGGCTTCCAGTTTAATGACGTTTGCACTAAGTGCTTAGGTAGCTGGTTTAACGGTTCACCTTTGTATTCGCCGGACTTCTGCTCAGAATCGGTGTAAGTATAATTACCTTTCAGAGACCATTCCCGGCTGAAGTGAGTACTTAAGGTCATTTCAATACCGCGAGTAACAGCTTCATCAACGTTAATCCGGGTGGTCGGCATAGATCCAAATTGATTAGGCCCCGCATCACAGATTGTTTGAGGACAATCGACACGCGTGATTTTGTCGTCAAACTGATTATAGAACACGGTTATTGAAGTTGAACTACGACGTCCCCAGTCGGTGTATAAACCCAACTCGTAGTTGGTCGATGTTTCAGCCTTCAAGTCGGGGTTCCCGTAAACGTTACCACCACGGCTTACCTGTCCCCATTCAGCTGTTGTTTCACGTAAACCTGGTGCCCGGAACCCCGTAGATACACCACCTTTTATTGTGGTTGCGTGGCTTAATGTATACACACCGTATACGCGGGGGCTCCAGTGTCCACCAAAAATGTCGTCGTCATCGTAACGGACACCCGTAGTCAGGTTAAAGCCAGTGAAGATTGGCCATGCAGTTTCTGCAAAGGCCGACCATTGCGAGCCTTCAATACGAGTTCTGTCACTTATTTGGTTACTGGTTAAGTCTTCCAGCTCTTCTTTTTGGTAGGCCACACCAAAGTTCATGGAGCTTTCTTCAAGCAGCGGTACGTTCCAGTGACTCTGAAAATCGGTGTTTTTAATAGTCATGAGACGCGCTTTGTTTTCATACTCATCGCGCTTTAAATAACTGCGGGCGCCCACCAGGCCCCACTGGCCATTATGAGCAATAGATACGCTGGTATTATCGTATTCGGTGGTTGATGACTCGGGGCATCCACGGCGACCACACTCCTCCCCCGGTGCCAGCGGCTCAATAGTTTTGCCGACAGAGGCGTCGATGCTTTGCTTAGCAGTACCCACCTCAAACAGAATTTCGTGATCCCGGTTGGGTGTGTAAGCCAGTTTTAAGTCCGCATCTTCTGCGGTTTTATCCCGGTAGCCAGAAACAATTTCATCTTCCAGGCGACGCGTATAACCGGCGGACAATTGAATTCCCAAAGTATCTTTAATTAACGAGCCAGAGGTGAACAAGTTGGTCTGGTAACTGTTTCCTGACTCCGAGCGTTCCTGCAAAGTGCCATCAACGCGGATCTCCGAGCGCCATTCTTCCGGCGTTTTACGGGTAATAATATTGATAACACCACCTATTGCGTCCGAACCATAAAGAGACGACATAGGCCCCCGAATAACCTCTATCCGGTCAATTGCCGCCAGCGGCGGTGTCCAGGCACCTTCAACGCCGGGGCCGTCACTGTTTGGACGGGTTTCGCGTGAGCTCTGACGCTGACCATCGACTAGAATTAGCGTGTAGTCTGCTCCCATACCGCGCAGGCTAATATCCTGACGGTCGCCGCCACCAGTCACGATAACACCCGGTACGTCGGTCATGGCATCGGTTAAGTCTTTATAAAAACGCTGAGAAAGGTCTTTTCTGTCAATAACAGAGATTGAAGCGGGCGCTTCTTTCAAATGCTGAGCAACACCTGATGCCGTTACCACCATAACTTCCATATCTTTGTGCTTATGATGCCTTCTTTCCGGCTTTTCCTGTTCCTGCGCCTGAGCAACGCCTACAGCTGATGCTACAGTTAATGCTAGAATGCTCAATTTTAAGCCGCTGATACTGCAATTCATGTTCATCCCCTAATGAATTATAAATGCGAATTATTTTCATTAGCGATTTTAACTGGTACTATGGAATCAGCAATTACAAAAATATTGAAAGCTTCTTTAGCAGGACTTAACAAATGAATCCGAAAATGATTCGATCATTAAAAGCTTTTACCCGTACGGTAGAACTCAACAGCATGAGTGCCGCTGCAAATGAACTGCATATGACAGTGTCCGCTATTAGCCAACAGCTGCAGCGACTGGAAAACGACAACGGAATTTCGCTTTTTCACCGTAATACCCGTTCGCTTTCACTTACCGAAGCCGGTCAGGTTTTTTATCAATCGTGCCTCGATATGCTGGCTATTGCAGCGAAAAACCAGGAACGTTGGGACCAGCTAACGAATCAGCCGCAAGGGCAAATAAAAATTATTGCGCCCGTGGGTTTTGGCGGAGGCTTGTTAAGTGAGCCATTAAAACAGCTGCAGCAAGAGTTTACTAACGTGAGCTTTCAACTGCATATGACCGATGAACCTATCGATTTGATTACCGCGGGGGCAGATCTGGCTATTCGCATTGGTCCGCTGGCCGATTCAACCTTATACGCCAGACATTTAGCAGACTGGCACATGGTTCCCTGTATTGCTGCTGAACATCCTGCGGCTAAAAACTCGATAAAAAGCTTTGAAGATTTACCCGAAGGTTGTTTTATTGGCCACATACCCAGCTTACCCAATAAGGATTTCCCCAAGCCAAAAGTGCTGCTGAATAACATGCAGACGGTCGTCCAGTTGACACTAGATGGTGTTGGCTATGCGCTACTTCCGGAGCCGGAAATTAAACATTACATTGAGAGTGGGCGTTTACTGCGTTTGTTGCCAGAATGGGAAGGCAGTCCGTACAGCGTACACGCCGTGTTGCCTATTAAAGACAACATACCGGCGAAAACTGAACGGACTATTGAGGTGCTAAGCCATTTCTTTCATCGACTGTAACGAATGATCAACTTCGCTTTCGCCAGCCATTAGGTCAAAGGCTCTCATCTCAGTGCCGCTTTCATCCAGGCAACGGCGTAGCACACTGGCAACATCCTCACGCGGGATAGACCCCGGCGCCAACGATTCACCAACAACCACTTTACCGGTGGCTTCTTCGTCGGTTAATGCTCCCGGACGTACAATAGTCCAGTTGAGTTTGGTGCGCATTAATTCGCGGTCAGCATAATGTTTGGCGGCATAATAAGGAAGCAGAGCTTCAGCCCAGTTCTCACGGTTGTTCGACTGCCAGGCACTGACCATAACAAAGCGCTTCACTCCGGTCGCTTCGGCGGCTTCCATAGTTTTGACTGCACCGTCCAGGTCGACTAATAAGGTTTTGTCGTCACCAGAGCTTCCACCAGAACCTGCCGTAAATACCACGGCATCAACGCCCTGAAGCAGCTCTTCCAATTTTGCGACGGGGCCTTCTAAATCACCCAATTTGGCCGTTACTCCGCGGCCTTCCCAGGCTTTTTGCTGCTCTTCCTTACGCACTACTGCAATCACTTCATGTTTTTTTGCGTGTTGCATCTGTTCAACTAAATGCTGACCAATTTTTCCATTTGCGCCTATAACTGCTACTTTCATCATCGACCTCCATGAGTGTTTCGTGTCTGAGTTTACGTAACAAAAGCTTAGTTTAGATCGCTCATTTACACCGATTTACAGGCACAAAAAAAGGCAACCCGAGGGTTGCCCTTTTAGACTTCGAGGCGCGTAATTAAAGCGCTACGATGTTTTCAGCCTGAGGACCTTTAGGGCCTTGAGTTACTGCGAACTCAACGCGCTGGCCTTCAGTTAAGGTTTTGAAACCGTCGCTAGAAATAGCGCTGAAATGTGCGAAAACGTCTGCGCCGTTTTCACGTTCGATGAAACCGAAGCCTTTTGCTTCGTTAAACCATTTTACTGAACCAGTAATTTTCTCTGACATAATATATCTTCCTGTAACTTTTAAGTATGTGGTCATTTAGACCGATGGTGCGGGTAATAATAAGAACTTAGAACTACAGGACGATGGTATTAATAATAATAGGTCAACGAAGTGGAGTTTTTTAACTAACTGTCTTTCTATCTATCCGACCCCTCGCAGTCTACGCTTATTACACTGCGAGTCAAACCATTTACCAAGTTATTTTCATAATAAGTTTAAACATCGCTTTCACTGGCCCAGACAACACGGTTACGACCTTCTCGCTTAGCCTTATACAGCGCCTGATCCGCTCTTCTGTAGATACTGGAAACATCATCATCAGCGCGGCTTTCTGACGCACCGATACTGACCGTCGGATTAATGATTTCGCCTGAATCCAGGGTAACTACCGTTTCCTCAACGGTCGCTCGCACCCTTTCCAATACCTGTACGGCACTTTCATGGTCGGCATAAGCAAGTACCACCATAAACTCTTCGCCACCCACTCTAACCACACTGTCACTGCTGCGAACCGCCGCTGACATAGCTTCAGAGCCTGCAATTAATACTTTGTCACCAATATCGTGGCCATAGGTATCATTAATGGTTTTAAAGTGGTCAAAGTCGATAACCGAAACGACAAACCCCTGCCCGCCATGTTGACGAACCAGGCTCTGTTCAAGTATTTCCATTCCAGCTGAGCGATTTTTTAACCCGGTTAGTGCATCGGTATAAGCAATTAGTGCCATATCGTCGCGCTGACGGATTAAATCGGAACGAATTTTCTGTTCCGCAATAACCGTTTCCAGCGCGGTGCCCATCATTCGCACCATTTCAATTTCAAGTTCAGTAAAAGGCTCAGCCCTTTTGTTTTTACGAGCAAAACCCAGAACTCCCCACACCTGGTCATTAATAATAAGTGGCGTACCTATATAAGTCTCCAAACCATAAGTTTGATAACTCGCGTGCTCTTTAAACCGTGAATCTCGTGATGCGTCATTGGTATAAATAAGATGGTTAGCCTTAAGCACAACCGAACAATAGGTGGTTGCCAGCGGTAGTTGCACGCCGGCGGAAAAATCCAGCTTCGCTGTTTGCACCCACTCAATGGTATATGTGCCGTTTTGAATGGAGCTGGCAGTTCCGATATCAACACCTAAATAGTCAACGCCCACTTTTAATAGTTCATCAATAGAAGCCGGGTCAATGCGCCGTCCACGCTTATGAATAACTTCATGAATCGTGCGCATAACATCAACCGATGCGTAATAGTCACTGACATCTTCGACAAGCACGTAGATACCAGTAACCTTGTCTTGCTCATCAAATTCAGGAAGATAACGAATATCTAAGAAGCATTTATGCCCATTACGAAAAGTGACAGAGTCTGAAAACTCCATTTTCTCGCCGGTGGCAAAAATATGGTCATGATTGGGCTTTATGCGTTGATAGGACTCCTCGCTCAGTACGTCGATTAAAGGTTTACCCAGCATTTCCTCAGGGGTCAGGTCAAAGAACGCCGCATACGACGTATTTACATAGCGAAAAAGCCTGTCTCTGTCGACATAAGCCACCATAGTGGGTAGCTGTTCAATAATTCTATGAGTAATATGATGTTTTGTCATGACGCCTCATCACTTTATGGTTCGACAGAGCAAGCAATGCTAATTAATGTGAGATTACTACTAATAGTGTAGCAACAACTCACACTCTAGACTGGCAAGATTGCTTTGAAAAATCCAGTGCCTTTACGTCGGGCAAATTCGATATTGCGCTCAGGAATCGATTCAGGGTCGTCATAATCTCTCAGAGCCTCTTCAATACTGGTCTCACGCAGTAAATGTAAGGTTGGATAGGGGGCACGGTTGGTATAATTTGCCGGGTCGTCCTGAGGTTCGCCCTCAAAGCAGTAGTCGGGGTGAAAGTGCGCCAGCTGATACACGCCCTCGTAACCTTCCTCAACAAGCAAAGCATCGGCAACATCAACCAAATTCAGAAATTCGTAAAACCCTTCAAATCCCGACGGCAGAATAAACAGCGTAGTTTCGGTTTCAGGTGTGGTATCCATGTGCTTAGCTTCATCCAGCAACTGCTGTAAAACAGCTTGTGGCTTGCGATTTTCAGCTACACTGTAGCGAATACTCTTGCGCTCAACTTCGCGGCGTGCAAAAGGGCAGATGTTGTACTTTACAATCAGCTGTTGCACCCAGTGCCGGGTTTGCTCAATAATCTGATGGGTATCGGTCGTCATATTTCTTGTCTTCGCTAAAAGGGGCGCCACTTTGCCATGAAATCACTTGAACTCAAAATACCACCTTTGCTGGTTGTTGCCATAGTCGCCGGTTTAATGTGGTTAACGGCTCACTATACGCAGGCCTTTAACCAATTTTATGTCGGCCAGCGCGCCGCAGCTATTTTTCTATTGGTATTAGGAGTCTTGTTGCCCCTGCTCGGCGTTATTGGTTTTCGCAGAGCGCAAACCACGGTAGACCCACGCGCTCCGAACAAAAGCACCGAACTTGTCACCACCGGAATATACCAAAGAACACGTAACCCCATGTATTTAGGCTTTTTCTTTTTGCTCATGGCCTGGGGTGTGTTTCTGGGAAGTGTCTTTTCTTTATGGGGGCTGGCGTTATATGTGGCCTATATGCACCGCTTTCAAATTCTGCCGGAAGAACGTATGTTAACCGAAACTTTTGGTGAAGCTTACAAAAACTATTGTCGTAGAACCGGGCGCTGGTGGTAACTGGCAGCTTCAGAACAACTGTCGGTGTTTTAAGCTGCGACCGAGTAAAATTAAGCCTGACAAACTAAACCATAACGCGATGGTAGCGGCAATAATATTCAGTAAGCTGTTAAAGTCGCGTTCACCACTGTAATCCATAAAGTGTAAACGAAACATCCAGTCACTTAGCCACCAACTATTATTACGGTGATCAACCACTTCACCCGAAGCAGCGTCAACATAAACTCGTGTATGAATGTCATCGGTAAAAGTGACTCTGTAACCGGGCTTGTTCCAGTCAATAATTTCCTCACTGCCCGTTACAGCCTGTACTTCATTAACTGAACCCGGTCCGTTATAGCTTTGCCGCGCCAGCTTCGCGGCCAGCGGCGCGGATGTTTGCCAGCGCTCGCCGGTCTGGGCATTCACATAATGTCTGGAGCCATCAACTGTCAGAACCAGGTACTGAGCCGTTTCGGAAATTGAGCGTATTTCCACACTTTTAATGTTATCGAAGCGCTCAATTAGGGCGTTTTCAGGGTAAAAAACAGGCCCGACCGGCGCTTTAGGAGCGCTTTGAAAGTAGTCATGAGCGGCCAGACTCTGGTGGCCCACCCAGCCGAAGTACAGGCCACTGACCAGCCAGATAAGCACTTGTATAAAAATAACCAGACTCAGCCAGCGATGCAGTTTACGCACATACCTCATGCAGCTCGCCTGCTTTTTCTACGCGGCCGGAAATGGAAGTAAAGCAGAGCCGTGCCAGTTATCACAAAAAGTATATTCGCTATGCTAAACGCCTTTAACCACCAGGTTTCAATATCCACTCGGTCTTGGTAATCCATTATGTGAAGCATCCAGAAAAAGTCGAACAGTCGCCAGAAGTTATGTCGTTTGGTTACCAGCTCCCCGGTTGTCGCCGAGAAATATAAGGTAGCACCGGCCAAATCATTAAAATCTACTCGCCATGCGGGTAACAAAGCGGGGTTAAGCTCACCCGGAGCACGGTCTTCAATAAAGCTAACCTGGGCTTTTGCGTCTTCATTTCCACTGTAATGTTGACGGGCAATATAGCCAATATCCATTCGATCAAGTGTGACCGATTCCAAAGATTCAGCGCTCAGCAATTGCGTACCGGTTTGGCTTTCAACGCGGTAAACCGTCTGCAAAGAACCATCTACCCATTGGCGCATAAGTCGCACCGATGTGGCTTGCGGATGTTGCTCTAAGACCCAGCTTACCGGCGAAATTAACGTGTTCTCAGCTATAGGTTGCTCAAGCTTTTTCACCAGATGGTCGCCGTGAATGAAGCTTAAATCAAAGAACACCATATAGGCGCCACTAATGCTCCATACCACTAACTGCAGGCCAAAAAGAAGAGATAACCAGCGGTGCCAGATGCGCCATTGTCGTAATTTCATCAGGGTTATCCGTGCCCGCCGCGTTTAAGTTAAGCCCCTAAAATTATCGACTTGCCCTGTAAAAGTCAAAGCAGTTCTTTCACTCTTTGTCTTAATTCCGGAATAACCTCAGTTTCAAACCAGGGGTTACGCTTCATCCAGATATTGTTGCGGGGGCTCGGATGAGGTAATGGTAATAACTGCGGCCAGTAACTTCGCCAGTCTCTGACACGTTCGGTCAGGCTTCGCTTAGGTTCCTGCAAATGCCACTGTTGCGCGTATTGACCAATAGCCAGTGTTAATTCTAAATTGGGTAGCTGTTGCAGTATTTGCTCGCGCCAGGTGGGCGCGCATTCGGGGCGGGGCGGCAAGTCACCGGACTTACCAGTGCCCGGATAACAAAAGCCCATAGGAATAATAGCCAGTTCTTCGGCATTGTAAAAAGTGTCTTTATCAATGCCCATCCACTGACGAAGCCTGTCGCCACTGGGGTCATCGAAAGGCTTACCGGAGGCATGAACGCGCTTTCCGGGGGCTTGTCCGGCAACTAGAATTCTGGCTTTAGGGTGCAACTGTACAACGGGGCGGGCACCAAGCGGCAGCTCTGGTTCACATAAGGCACAGGCACGGACATCACGCAGAATTTGTTGCCAATGCGGCGGCTCTTCCCATTTCATAACCTTGCTCCAGCAGCTTTTTATCCTGAGTGAAACGTCCTACCGGAAAATCCTCCGGCGGAGCCAGAACGGTCATTTTACAGTCCGCAGGAGGGTTATCAATAAAGTTAATAGCGTCATTGTAAACGGCCGAGCGGCGGGCTACTGCGTCAAATAAGGCAGGATGGTGTTTAAAAAAACGCTTAGTAAACTTAGGCAGGGGTCTTATCTTCTTTCGGAAACCTCGCGGCCGGGACAAAATAACCGTTATATCCAGCGCACCCATTTCATAGGCTTTAATCACCGGAATAGAGTCACCCAGTCCGCCATCCGTCATAGGCGCTCCACCAACGGCGGGAAACTCACGATAAGCCAGCGGAATAGCGCAAGAAGCAGGAAATAGTTCGTGTAAGTTATCGGCTGTCACCCGGGTATACACCGGAAACCCTGTATCGACATTAGTCGTTACAACGTATAAAGGCCGGTTCTGCTCCAGGTAATGACGGGTATTCAGTGGTACTTGTTCAAACGAAGCGTGCCAAAGCCAGCTCACATCGCAAAAATGTCCGCCTTTTAAAAAGCGTCGCCAGTTCAAAAACTCGGGCTGTAGCGCATGCTGCAAGAGAATTTTACGGTTACGTCCGTGGTCGCCGGCAAGAAAACCAATCAGGTTGGTTGAACCTGCCGACACCCCAATTGCAAAATCAAAGTTGGTTTGTCCGGTTTCAAGAAAGCCGTCCAGCACACCAGCGGCGAAGATACCGCGCATGGCGCCACCTTCTACCACTAGTGCTTTTTTACTTTGCTCCTGGGTCATACACCTGCTTATTTTTCAATACTCTCTACTTCTCAATACTCTTTATTTTTCAATAAAGGCCTGCTCAATCACGTAGCTGCCTTGCTTACGCGATGTTGCTTTACTAAAGCCCCGTTCATTGAGAATAACCATCAGATCTTGAAGCATAGCGTCATTACCGCACAACATAAAGCGATCGTGTTCAGGGTTCAGATCTGGCATACCAATGGTTTTGGTTAAGGTACCAGACTCCAGCAAATCGGTAATACGTTGCTGATGCGCTTCATCACGGAATGGCTCGCGGGTCACTGTCGGGTAATAAATGAGCTTTTCCCGCACCCAGTCACCAAAGTATTCGTTGTTTGGCAGAATCTCAGAAATTTCTTTTTGATATGCCAGCTCAGAAACCCAACGCACACCGTGAACCAACACGACTTTATCGTACTGTTCGTATATGTCGGGGTCTTTAATAACGCTCATAAAAGGCGCTAAACCGGTGCCGGTACTGAGCAAGTACAAGTTTTTGCCGGGTAGTAAGTGCCCCGGTACTAACGTGCCTGTAGGGCGTGTCGACAACACCACTTCGTCGCCCACCTTAATATGTTGCAGGCGTGACGTTAAGGCACCGTCCGGCACTTTAATACTAAAGAACTCAAGCTCTTCTTCGTGGTTTGCGCTGGCAATGCTGTAAGCTCTGAGCAGCGGCTTGTCTTCCAGTTGCAGTCCCATCATTACAAACTGACCGTTTTCGAAGGTAAAGCTTGGCTGACGCGTGGTTCTAAAGCTAAACAGGGTATCGTTCCAGTGGCGTACCTGAGTCACTTTTTCCGCAATGATACTTCTCATAACAATTCCTCATTGGCGATTTTGTGCGCATAATAACATAAAAAAACTAAATCTAAATGAGAATTTTTATCATTAACTATTGAAAATGAGAACGGTTTTTATATAAGATACATGCACTGTTGTTTGTAAAGGAAGAAAAGTTAATGGCTCGACGTTCGGGTGGCCGCAGAGGGTGGTCTTTAAAAGACTGGCATTGGATAAGCTCTGCCGTTTGCCTCATTGGCATGTTGTTGTTTTCAGTCACCGGTATAACGCTAAACCATGCTGGCTGGATAGAATCCGCACCCAGCGTCGAAAGCCATGAAAGCTCTCTCCCACAAACGGAATTGGACCGGTTGGCGAATGCTTCAGGGAATGACGCTCTACCAACTTTTTTCCACCGCTGGTACGAAGATAAGACGCAAAACAGCATCAGTTCAAATGCCGAAATCGAATGGAGTGACTACGAATTGTACGTCGCCATGCCTCGCCCTGGCGGGGACAGCTGGTTCAGCGTCGATTTAACCAGTGGTGCTTTTTATTCGGAAACCACCGATCGCGGCTGGATAGCCTATTTCAATGACCTCCACAAAGCCCGCAACACCGGTTTTCTCTGGAGTCTTTTCATTGACGTATTTGCCGTTGCCAGCATTTTATTCACAATTACGGGGTTATTACTTTTGAAAAAATACAGTAAGGGGCGCAAGTCCACCTGGCCACTGGTTCTGGCTGGCTTCATCATTCCTTTGTTCGCCGTTATGGGATCAGCACATGCTGCTGAAAACGAGCTCAACGTCGAAATTCCCCGCCTGTCAGTGGCTGAATATCACGCACCTTACCTGGCGGTATGGCTGGCAAATGAACGTAGCCAACGGGTAGCTGATATTGCAGTCTGGTACGACGTTAACCTAAAAGATAGCGAAGGCGAAAAGTGGCTTAAAGACATGCGCCAGTGGTGGCGTCGCAGCGGCCGCATGGCCGACATGCCTATAGACGGAGTATCGGGTGCAACCCGACGCCCCGGCACTCATAAGGTGGATTTAACTCCGTTATTAACCAAACTACCTGACCTTGAACCCGGACAGTACTACTTGTATGTAGAAGCCGCGCGCGAAGTCGGCGGTCGTGAAATGTTGCGCCTGCCATTGTCTTTACCTATCGATAGCCCAATATCCATCTCAGAGACCGGCGAGCACGAGCTTGGCCGAGTGTCATTAAAACTGGAGCCTTAATCATGAAATTATCTTCTGTACTTACTACCAGCCTGGCTGTGCTGACCTTATTTGCCAGCACCAGCAGTGAAGCTCACCGGGTCTGGATTAAACCCAGCGCCACCGTTGTTTCCGGCGATTCCGAATGGGTGACTTTTGATGCCGCTATCGCCAATGGCATTTTTTATCCAGATCACTACCCGCTTAGCCTGGATTACGTAAAAGCCATGGCACCAGATGGCTCCGATGTGACTCTGGAGAATGGCCATAAAGGCAAGTATCGTTCGGTATTTGATATTGAACTGGAAAAAGAAGGCACTTATACCATTTATTCAGCCAGTTCAGGGTTATCTGCACGCTGGGTAGATGACGAAGGTGAACGCCAATACTGGCCGCCACGTGGTGCGCAAAAAACCAATGAAGACTTCTACAAAGAAGTGCCTCAGGACGCTAAAGAGTTAGAAGTTAGTGAGCGCTCACGTCGTGTTGAAACATTTGTAACTTCTGGTGCACCAACTTATGACACCCTGGGTCCAACAGGTAAAGGTCTGGAACTTGAACCAGTGACCCACCCGAACGATTTATACACTGGTGAAAACATTACCTTTAAGTTCAATATTGACGGTGCCGCCGCAGCGAGAACTGAAATTTTCTTGGTAAAAGGCGGTGAGCGTTACCGAGATCAGGCACAACCAACCAAGTTAACGACCAACGAGAAAGGCGAAGTCACCTTCACTCTGGATGAACCAGGCATGTACTGGTTAGAAGCAGAATACGCTGACGACAACGGCGAAGCCCCGGCTACCAAACGCCAGGGCTCTTACGTTGCCGTATTAGAAGTTCTGCCTATGTAACCTGGCTACTGAAGACGGACCACTCCCAGGGTGTTGGCGTCGGTACCGAACCAAATGGAATCGGTAGCTTCATCATAGAACATATGACGAACAGTACCGCCGCCACTCTCCAGCTCAATTGGCTCTGAAAACTCGTGGGTTTCGGTATCGAAGCCCACCAGCCGGTTTGGCTGCACACCGGTCTCTACAAACCAGACGTCATTACGTTTATCCACCGCCATACCATAAGGCCGTGAATTTTCTTCAGCTGGTGCCCGCCAGTCTTTATTCTCACCGCTAGCCGGGTCGTAGCTACCCACGTAACCTTTATTATAATCGACATACCAGATGGTACCGTCGTCAGTCATACCAAGCCTGCGTGGCCTATTGTCCTTTCTGTCCAGCTCAATTTCCTGTAGCTTGCCGTTTTCTACAGTCGCCAGCTTATTGGTACCAAAGAGCGTTGCCCAGGGTTTGTCGTTTTCAACAATTAAACCGTAAGGCCGGGCCGAATCCGTGGGCACATCCCAAAGTTCTATTTCACCGTCATCTGTTTCCAGAAAGCCTATTTGGTTACCGCCCTGCACCGTAAACCAAAGATTGCCATCGCTAGTGAAGTCCATGGTGTGGCTGTCACGCGTTCCATCTCCGGGTAATTCAAACTTTTTAATGTCGCCTGAAACCGGATCAATTAAGCCAATATGGTTCATAAGATTGCCGGTGTACCAAGCGCCACGATCATCGACAATAACAGTATGCGGACCCGCTCCATCGGGTAGATCGTAGCGTTTAAACTCTTCGGTTTCGGGGTTAAATGTTGCCGCGTAATCACTTCCCTGACCCACGAACCAGACCGTATTATTGTGCACCCAGGGGTCACGAGGCCGGGAGTCCTCCCAGGGAACCTGCCACTCCTGAATTTCCGCTTTAGCCAGTCCACTGTCTTTGTGGTCATCGCTGTTAGCCGGCGCACTGCTTATTCCCGCCAGACCAATAATTACCGCACTTGTTAAGCTTAAGTATTTCATTTTATGGCCTCCGTAAATAATTTCGTAGCCTGACATTCATGTCAGGTGAGATATCGCTCCTGACGTAAACGTCAGACTACTACAATGGGATGTCAGGCAACTAACTGATTTATCAGTATAGACGCTATTGCTTCAAACCCAACACTGTGCAATCTTCAACCTTTAAACACTAAACGGTACCTGTTACATGCTGGATCAATGGCTTATTGGAATAATCTTAGTCGCCATGTTGGTGCTTTTCGTCATAGATAAATGGCGTTACGACCTGGTTGCCATGATGGCGCTATTGTCCGCAGCTATTCTTGGTCTGGTTCCAACTGCCGAGGTGTTCAGTGGTTTTGGAAACGCTGCGGTCATTACTGTTGCGGCGGTATTGATTATTAGCCAGGCACTTTGGCGCTCCGGCGTTGTCGATGCACTGGCATCGGCTATGAAAAACATAGGCGATAAACGCTGGTTACAGATGATAGCCCTGACCTCGGTCACTACGATCTGCTCAGCTTTTATCAGCAATACAGGCACCATGGCGATAATGATACCAGTCGCCCTTCAACTAGCCCGCAGCAGTGGCAATAACCCCTCCAAAGTGCTAATGCCTATGGCCTTTGGCTCCTTACTGGGGGGTACTATTACCATGGTGGGCACACCGCCGAACATTATTATCGCCGACATTCGTCGCGAGGCTATGGGTGAGTCTTTCGGTATTTTTGAATTTACTCCGGTTGGCCTCAGCATCGCCATCGCGGGCTTACTCTTTATGTGGGTTCTAAGTCATTGGTTGGTACCAGAAAAAGCTGGTAAGTCGAAATCGCAGTCACTGTACGATGTCAGCAGCTACCTGACCGAACTCTATGTGCCTGAAGGCTCTAACTTTGTTGGTGAAACTCTCTATGAGCTGGAAAATCGTAGCGAAGAGGACTTTGTAATTGTTGCACTACAACGTGGCGAAAAGCGCTGGTCTGCACCGGCCCGATACTTGCGATTGAAACCTGAGGATGTATTAATAGTTGAAGCCAACGCGGAGACCATTCAACAAGTTATTGACGGAACAGGGCTTGAGCTTAACGCCGAGGAAGAAATTGACGAGCGCTTTTTAAAATCCGACGACATTACCGTTATAGAAGGGATTGTCGGGCACGATTCACGCCTTATCGGCCGCTCGGCTGGCGACATAAAATTACGCAGCCGCTACGGTATTAATGTACTGGGCGTTGCCCGGGAAGGTCAGAAGCTGGGAACAAAACTAGCGAATATTCGCTTTAAGCCGGGTGATGTTTTATTACTGCAGGGCGACGCGGAGATCCTCGATGATGTATTTCAGCGCTTTGGCTGCTTCCCTCTAGCTCAACGCAGCTTGCGACTGGGCTCACCAAAGCAACTGATACAGCCACTGGGGATATTCTCGGCAGCGATTCTGGCAGCAGCACTCGGCTTTATCTCAGTGCCGGTTGCGTTCTCTCTTGCGGCTGGCCTTATGGTTATTACCAATATTCTGCCTCTTCGGGAACTCTATGACGCCATAGACTGGCCTATTATTGTCTTGCTGGGAGCGACAATTCCACTGGGGTCTGCGCTGGAGCGCAGTGGTGCTGCCGACACCATTGCCAACGCGGTGCTTTATGTGAGTCAGGGGTCACCCGATTTTGTTGCCGTGGGCTTACTGCTAATAGTCACTATGCTGCTATCCAATATTGTCAATAATGCTGCGGCAGCAGTGCTTATGGCGCCTATTGGCATTAGTATGGCAAGCAGCTTCGGCGCCAGTATGGACCCGTTTTTAATGGCGGTTGCTATTGGTGCCGCTGTGCCTTTCTTAACCCCGATAGGCCACCAGTCAAATATATTGGTTATGGGTCCGGGGGGTTACAACTTTAGCGACTACTGGCGGCTTGGCCTGCCGTTGTCCCTGCTGGTGTCGGCAGTCGCGCTGGTCATGATACTGCTGGTATGGCCGTTGTATTAATCGCTGATTTTATAAGGCAGATAGGTTTGCAGTGTTTTCAGGTGTTCGCGTAACGCACTGCGTTCATCTTGACAATACTGCTCAATGGCGTCGCTAAGAGGCGCCTCCATAAAACGGTAAAATCCTTCGCGCAGAACAGGCTCGAAACCGCGATGCAATTTGTGCTCACCCTGAGCGCCTGCATCAAAATACTGCAGCCCTTGGTTTATGCAAAACTCAATTCCCTGATAATAACAGGCTTCAAAGTGCAGAAATTCAAGCTCTTCCCGGCAACCCCAGTAGCGTCCGTACAGTGTGTCTTCTCCTTTAAAACACAAAGAAGCAGCCAGCATGTTGCCGTCTCTGTAGGCAGCAAAAACAACAATATAATCGGATAAATACTCAGCCCAGAGCTTGAAGGTAGCAGGGGTTAAATAGCCGCCATGCCCAGAACGTTTTAAATAAGTACGCTGGTAGAACAAAGTAAATTGCTGCCAAAACTCCGCAGTTAACTCGTTACCCTGCAAGGTTCGCATTTGCACATTTTGTTCTGATATTTTCTGCCGCTCTTTACGAATCGTCTTACGCTTACGCGACACCAGGGCCGCTAAAAAGTCATCAAAACTGCCGTAGTTGCGGTTTTGCCAGAGAAACTGAATATCAAAACGCTGCCACCAGCCTTCGTCGGCTAAAGCACGGCTTAAGTCAGGTTCAACATACAAACTCTGCAAATTACTTACGTCATGCTGCTTTAATAACTCAGACTCAATAATGGACAGCATCTCGCCACAATTAAGACCCTCGCTAATAGCCAAACGCGGCCCCTGACATGGCGTAAAAGGTATAGCGTTAATCAGCTTAGGGTAATATTGAAAACCATAGCGCTCAAAGGCTTCGGCAAAAGCCCAGTCGAACAGATACTCACCATAGGAATGCGTTTTCTTAAACCACGGCATAGCAGCAACCATGGTGTCATTATCATCATAAACAACAACATATTGCGGCAACCAGCCGCGCTGCAGCCCAAGACTGTCACCCTGTTCAAGTGCCAGCAGAAAATCATAGCGCGTAAAAGGATAATGGTTCCCGAATAGGCGATCCCAGTCGTTTTTAGCTACAGTGGTGATTGTTGCGTGAATAACTGCTCGCATGCGTTAGGCGCTCAAAGTAAAAACCCGCACCCAGACATCAGCGGTGAGCTGTAAAAAGCTCATAGCTTCGGCGCGTTCACGGCCTTCGGCGCTGCTACGGTAGAGGTGTGGTGTCATCGTAAGTAGATCTTTCACAGCCTGATTTGATGTCAACGATACGGGGAAAATCACACGCCGTTCGGAGGCTAACTCAAAGCCCGGGTCGGTTACCGGAAGCATCTCATTTTTGATTTTTATTTCAGAATAAATAATGGCTTTTAGCTCTTTTAGGTGATCACCTGCAGGGTCTACCATAATCAGCCGCCCGCCGGGCTTTAGAACCCGCTTAAATTCAGCTTCAACAGGGAAGCCAAATACGCACAAAATGGTATCGACACTGTTATCGTCCAGTGGAATAGAGTTATTGGAAGCAACCATCCAGCTCAGGCGTTTATCGCGTTTTGCCGCAGCTTGCACTGCCCATTTTGAAATATCCAGGGCGGCCACACTCAAATCAGTACCTTTCTGTTCAGACTGTTCAACCAAGTAGCGTAAATAGTAGCCTTCGCCGCAACCGGCATCGAGCACGGCCTGCTCACCCTGTGCTAACACAGTATCAGCCAGAACCTGCGCCAGTGGTTCATAATAACCCTGTTCCAGAAACTCCCGCCGTGCCTGCACCATAGCTTTGCTGTCGCCGGGGTCTTTCGATCGCTTATTCTGCACCGGCAACAAATTCACGTATCCCTGTTTAGCCACATCATAGCTGTGACCATTTTCACAGCGCCAGCTGCCGTCCACCAACTGCAAAGGTGACTGCTCTATTGGGCAACGTAAGGCGGATATTTTTGTTATTGGCATACCATCTACTTTTACAACGCTATTTTGCGACCATCTTATTCTTCCTGCTCGCCTTCTGCCAGCACAACAAAAAAACCACCACCGCTAAAAATTAACGATGGTGGTTTTGCTATAGCTAATACGTTAAATAATAACTACTGGCTTGTACTAACACCCAGCTCTTTCAGCAAGTTATCCGCGTGGTCAACGTATTCCATCTGCCACAGCATGTAGCGAGTATCCACCTGAATAGAACGGGTGTTCTCCAAGTTGAAATCCCAATCGGAAATAATGGAATCCAGCGTGCCGTCGAAAGCCAGACCAACAAACTCGCCTTTATGGTTCAAAACCGCAGAACCTGAATTACCACCGGTAATATCCAAAGTAGCAAGGTAGTTCACAGGTACAGAATTTAAATCCGCTTTCTCATAAGGACCGAAGTCACCGGCTTCAATCGCCTTCAGTTGTTCTTCCGGCGCATTAAACTCCCCTTCACCAGTGGCTTTTTCTGTTACACCACGCAAGGTGGTAAAAGGTGCCCAGGCATTACCGTCTTCGGTACCATGGTCGCGGCCTGCAACGTTACCGTAAGTAATTCTCAGCGTGCTGTTCGCATCAGGGTACACGGCCTCTCCTTTACTTTGCATAAAGGCAATTTTTGCGCGCATGTAGTCAGCGTAGGCTTGCTGAATTTTACCGGAAAGTTCTTCGCTCTTTTTCTCATCTTCTAAATCGGAAGGATAAAGTGCGACAGCGGCTTTAACGAACGGATCTTCGCTTTGCTCAAACTGTTCCGGGTCAAATTCCAACAACGCCATGCGGCTATCTCGGTCAAGTAAGCTAGTGCTTTCATACCAACCGTCAATTAACGCGCTTAACTCGTCGTTGCTCATGCCATCACGCAGACCCATAGCTTTATCGAAAGCGGCATCGCGCTCTGACTTAGGCTGTGCCATGTAGCTGCTCAGATTGTGCAGATCTAATGCCTTCTCAACCTTAGCGTCAAAATTGCGATCCATACCCGCTAAATATGACTCAAAGCGCGGAATATCACGTTCCTGGTAACCGGCTTTGCGTTCGGCGTCGGGCTTGGTGCCTTCCTGAGCCAAACGGTGCACAGCGCGGGCAACAGAAAGCAAACGCGGCGTTGCATTATTCAGTTGGTAATCAGCACGACTTTTCTTATGGCGCTGCTGTAGCAACGTATCAATGGTATTAAGCCCATCGGCATACAACGCTTTTTTCGTGCGGTCGCTGTTTACCCACTCAGTCAGCTCTTTATGTTCCTGTTGCTTACGTTCCAGCAAGTCGCTGTTCGCAAAGCTGTCCAGCATACCCTGACGGTTTTTCAGGTAATTGTTCAGGCCGGCAACACGGCTGGCGTACTTGAGCTCCGCATCTTTATCGTCGGCTGTTTCCCGGGCAATAATGTCCAGTGAATCCTGAAACTGTTCAACTGTTTTAGGGTAGCTCCATTCAAAGGTTTCTTTTACTTCAGACGGCAGACGATGACGGTTCGTGCGGCCCGGATACCCCAGAGCCATAACAAAATCACCCTCTTCCAAGCCTTCGCTGGCTATCGTTAAGTGGTAATCCGGCTTATAAGGTACGTTGTCTTCGCTGTAATCGGCTGACTCACCTTCCGGGCTGACATAGGCGCGTAAAAAACTGTAGTCGCCAGTGTGGCGTGGCCACATCCAGTTATCGGTATCGCCGCCAAATTTGCCCACACCACTTGCCGGTGCATGGACTAAGCGAACATCTTTAATTTCCAGCTGTTTAATTAAGTAATACTCGAGGCTACCGTAGTATGCAGCTACCGTGCAACGATGCCCTTCATCCTCTTCACACTCTGCCACCAAAGCTTTCTGGTTATCTTCTATTGCGTCCAGACGCGCTTTGCCCGTTAACTCGGTTACTTTGGCATCAATCACCTTATTAGTGACTTCATCAACTGCTTTGGTCACAAAAATACGGCTGCCCGGCGCCGCCGGTACTTCTGCACTTAAGTCTTTGGCTAAAAAGCCATTAGCAAGCAAATCGTTCTCTGGTGTAGAGTTATGAGCAATGCTGTTGTAAGCGCAATGATGGTTGGTCGCCACTAAGCCTTCTGGTGACACAAACGAGGCCGAACATCCGCCCAGGCTAACAATGGCAGCAGCGGGGAACTCAGTTAATTTAGAAATATCATTAGGGTCAATAGTCAGACCTGCCGCCTTCAGCTTATCGGCAATTTCCGGTAACTGTTTGGGCATCCACATACCTTCATCGGCTGCCGCAAAACAGCTGACTACAGACAAAGCAATCAATAACTTTTTCATAGTGTCTCTTCTGTTAATTGTTAGGGAGGGAACAATAACCTCTGATAAAAGCTATAGTCATAGTCTTGCCGAAACTTGTCAATAAACAGACAAGTAATGTTACAAAATAACAGTGTCAAAATTTAGGCACAAAAAAGGCCGTGCAAAAGCACAGCCTCTTACAAGTAAAGCTTGCTGTTTTTACCAAGCGTATTTAACACTCAGTTCCACATTGCGCGGAGCACCGAAAAAGCCCTGATTATAAAAGTCGATGCTGGAATAGTACTTTTTATCGAACAGGTTGTTGACGTTAAAGCTCAGATCCCAGTTTTGGCTTAGCTTATAGTTGGCCATGGCATTCACGACGGTGTAGCTGTCCTGAGTAAAGGTTTCGCCATTTGGGCCTATATTCGGGTTAGACGATATTTTGCTCTGCCAGTTGGCGTTCACACCGACTTTCAATTCATCTGTGGCAGTATAAAGTACGCTGGCTTTCACCATGTCTTCGGGTAAATAAGGCGCATAGTCTGAACCATCACGATCTTCCGACTCGTTGTGCGTATAACTGAAGAAAATATTCAGTGAATCGGTTGGCTTACCATTTAACTCAAACTCATAACCTTCACTTTCGGCACCATCAACTCCGATAGACGGCTGGATAGTCGTGCCTGGTAGGAAATCCGGGTTATCGGGGTCATTAATCGCTAGGTTATCTTCTTTCACTTTAAAGACGGCAACACTGGCTGTTAAAGCTTCATTAAAGAAGTCGCCTTTAACGCCCAATTCTGCGTTTGAACCTTCCACCGGACCGATGAGTTCATTTTCTGCATTTCGCGCGCTTTGAGGTTTAAAAATCTCCGTGTAGCTGGCATAAGTTGAAATGACGTCTGTGACATCATAAACCAGCCCGAAATAAGGGGTGTTAACGCCTGAGTTTTTATAATCGCTTGGCGACCAGGGTGACTGTACAAAAGTGTCATAGGTTGTGATTCTATTACCTAAAATGGCAGTTAAGTCATCCGTTAAACTCAATTGTGCCGCAGCGTATATTCCTTTTTGCTTATATGATTCATACGTTCCATAAGCGGGAGTGTCGCTAAAGTTAATGGGATCGACCCCATTCCCCCAGTCAAACAAACTAGGAACGTCTATGGCATCAGCACTGCTATAAGAAACAGAATCAACATTTTGTTCAGAGCTCAAAGCACCGGCGGTTAATTGGTGCTCACGACCAAATAGCTCGAAAGGACCTGACGCCAAAAAGCGATATGAAGTTTGCTCACGTTCAGCAACATAATGATTCGGCGATGTTCCTAAGCCTTGTCCGGTGTCTTTGTTTGGAAAACCGGAGAAATACAACAGATATCCGTCCATATCATCTTTACGACGCTCAACATCCAGTTGAATATCCCAGCCGTTATCAAAAGCATGCTCTAACTGAACGAATACACTAGTACTTTCTCTATCCCATCGATTCCAGGTCGATGCTGTCGTTGTACTAACTGGCAAATCATCAGCCTGCGTACCATCGTCATAAAACAGAGGCAGTGCGCCCCACATACTTCCTTTGGGGTTACGCTCGCTATAATCAGCGCCCATGGTTAAACGCGTTTGTGTCGTTAAATCAGCAGTTACAACGGCATAGATTTGCGCGTTTTCTTTTTCGGACAAATTGACGTAACTGTCACCTTCTTCATAGGCAAGCGCAACACGTCCTTTTACGTTTCCATCCTCAGACAAAGTTTGAGAGTGATCAGCTTCTAATCTGTAATTACTCCACGAGCCAATCCCCAGGCTCGCATAACCACCATCTTCCGCTTTAGGGCGCTTACGAATAAGGTTAATGGCAGCAGAAGGTTCGCCGACACCGGTTAACAAACCCGTAGCGCCACGCACAATTTCAACGCGTTCAAAAATAACGGAGTCCGCCAATGCTTCACTAAAGAAGCTGTTGTACGCAATAGGCACACCGTCAAACTGGAAGTTGGTCACATCGCGGCCACGGGCACGGAAGAAAAATCGGTCAGTTTCGGCCTGTTGCGCCTGAATACCCGGTGCAAACTGCATCACATCGGCAACCGTATCGAGTGAGAAGCTGTCTATAAAGGTGCGGTCAATAATTGAAATCGACTGTGGAGTCTGACGCAGTGTTAGCGGCAGCCCTGTTGCAGTAGTCGCCTGATCTAAAGAACTGCCGGTAACCTTAATGTGTTCAAAAATCTTTTCCTGCGTTCCCGCTTTTTCTTTGTTTTCTTCAGCAGAAGCTTCGTTTTGTGCGGCTACAGCAGCGGAGCTTAACAGCGCGGATGCTACCGCTGTGGCTATGAAATTTCTGGCAAATGCCTTCATGAATCGCCTCCCTACCAAATCATTGTATTTGATAATTGTTCGTATTTACAATATCATTTCGGAAAATTTCTCGGGGGAGTTGGAATGACGCAAAGGCAATGGTTTAAATTACATGGGTGGTGCTCGCTGCCAATATGGATCCTGTTTTGCTTTATCTGCATTACCGGTACCATCGCCGTATTCAGTCACGAGCTAACCTGGCTGTTTAACGAAAATGCGCGCGCGGTTAACCCAGACAATTTACCCGCTCAGCCTATCTCCGAGTTAGTTGCTACCGTTAAAGACCAGTTTCCAACGGCCAACGTTACGACGGTAATGACTTTTGAGCCTTATATTATTAACGCCGTCGTTTTCTCCGATGAAAACATCCCGATGGGCATTGCTTATGTAAACCAGTACACCGGCGAAATTCAGGAAGTTAACCAAGGCATTACTTTTATTAACTTTATGCGCTCACTGCATAGCTGGTTGCTATTCCCCTGGCAAGACGGCTACAGCGTGGGTTACTACCTGGTTTCGGCTATGTCCTTTGTCATGATTGGCGCTCTGGTTACCGGCCTGGTCATTTATAAAAGGTTCTGGCGTGCTTACTCGCAACCTAAAATTCGTGCCAAGCAAGGCAAAAAAACCCTCTTAACCGACTTACACAAGCACGGCGGCGCGTGGTCCATCTGGTTCCTCATTGTTATGAGTTTAACTGGCCTCTGGTACTTTACTCAGCAAGTGCTCTGGCACGCAGACATTGATATTGAAGAACACGCTCCGCTGGTTGAAGTATCTGACATTCCTATGGGAGAAAAAGCACAGGCTCCGGTGTCTTTTGAAGACGCTTTGCTTATAGCGGAGCAGCGCTTCCCTGATATCCGTCCCAGCTTCATTATGATGCCTGAGCATAACCGTGACATGTTCAAAATTATGGGCGGTGGCGACTTCATTTTCTACGACCAATACTCTTACCGGCTGGATATTAACCCGTGGAATGGTGAGATAGCGCGAGCCGTTTCGCCCGACAATATGAATACCGTGCAAACCATTCAGCATATTGTTGATCCGCTGCACTACGGCACTATTGGCGGTATCTGGACTAAAGCTATCTGGTTTATTTTTGGACTTATTTTGTCGGCCATGTCCATTACCGGATTTTTGATTTGGGGTTCTCGCACAGTGAAAGCGGCAAAAGCCAAACGCACACCGCTGCAAGAGTCGTTACAGAATGAAGGAGCTAACTAATGGCACGCCGTAAAAATACCTTCTGGAACCGAAATAAATTTAAGCTCAGTGGCTTAATTCTTATTCTGCCCTTTTACTTTTTATATGAGCAGTTGCAGCCACCTGAATTCCCTCCTGTCTGGGATGAAAAGGCCGCAGGCCCATTTAAAGTGGCCTTGCAACCAGCCAATAATGACGCGCCTTACGCACATCATGAAGACTGGGTAAAAGACTTTTCAGCGTACGTTAACGAAGGAAAAGTCAGAGATATTCGTCAGGGTTACGTGAACATTGGCGAGGAGCCAATAGCTATTGAAGAACTGCAACAAGATGATGTCGGCATTTTGCACGGCAGTGAGTTATTGCAGCACGTACATGCTATAGCGCCACAAAAACTCAATTCACAACAGCGCGTTTGGGTCACTTTGCAAACCTGGAATGGTGACGTTCATCAAGCTCATTGGGAACTTCCAGAAACTTGGGTGAAATAACACTTTAAACGCGAATCGTTTTCATTTAGAATTCCCGTCAATTTAGATCGCATCTAATATTTGAGGGGAATAATGAAGATTCAAAAGACTGTTCTGGCGGCTAGCATTATGGCCGCTTTAGCTTCCACCAGCAGCTACGCACAAGAAGAAAAACAAGAAAAAACGCAAGAAGAGATGATGGAAACCATCAATGTCAGCTCTCGCGGACTTATCTCTTACGTTAGTGCCACTGGCTCCAAATCTGACACGCCAATTATTGAAACGCCTTTATCGGTTTCGGTTCTTACCGAAGCCCGTATTCAGGACTTAGGTGCTGTTACCGTGCAGGATGCTATCGGCTACGTTGCAGGCTTGTACAACGGTCCATACGGCGTTGACACTCGTGGCGACTGGGCTCAGATTCGTGGCGTTGCTCCAGTTCAGTACCTTGATGGCCTTAAATCTCTGTTTGGTAACTACAACAACGTTCGCGTTAACCCTTATTCTCTCGGTCAAATTGAAGTTTTAAAAGGACCTAGCTCAGTTCTATACGGACAAGGCTCTACCGGCGGTATCATCAACCTGGTAAGTAAGCGTCCGAAGGCAGAAACTGAAGGCCAGTTCTGGGCTCAATTGGGTAACTACTCACGTAAGCAAGTTGCCGGCGATATTACTGGTGCATTGAACGATGATGCTTCGTTAACCGGCCGCTTTGTAGGCTTATACCGCGACAGCGATACGCAAACCGATTACGTTCCGGATAACAGCCTGGTGCTAAATCCGTCATTGAGCTGGCATGCCTCTGAAGATACGAAAATTACCTTAATTGGCAACATTCAGCGCAATGAGTCAGGCTCTAGCACGCAATTTTTCCCCTGGCAGGGCACCTTGTTACCAAACGAATTTGACCAAATTGACAGCTCAACTTTTGTGTCAGAACCCGGCTTTGATAAATACGATACGGAACAAGACGCGCTAACAGCGATTGTTGAACACGACATTAATCTGGACTGGAGTCTGCGCCTGGCCAGCCGTTACAGCGACAGCAGTTCTGAGTACAACACAATGTACGGTTGGCCGCCGGTGTTCGCGGAAGATAATCGTACAGTCAATCGCGTATCTTACCTGTCGCGTGCTGATGCCAGAGCATGGACCACAGATTTACAGCTTCATGGCAACCTAAATACCGGCGCGGTCGAACACGACTTAGTTTTCGGTATCGACTTCCAGGATGCCTATACTGATAACGACACTGCCTACGGCGCGATGAATACACTCGATTTATACAACCCGGTGTACGGTCAGGCAACTGGCTTACCGACAGAAGCCGATCTTTCAGACGCACCTTCCAGTACAACCTACCAGCTTGGCGTTTATGTGCAGGACAACATGCGCATAGCAGACAAATGGTTAGTGTCAGCAGCTTTGCGTAGAGATCGCGCTACAACGAATCCTGAAATGTCAGATTCAACGGATCAGTACGCCACAACCGGCCGTTTAGGTTTTATGTATTTAATGGACGGTGGCGTTTCTCCTTACGTTAGCTATAGCGAATCATTTTCTCCGGTATTAGGTACTGACGCTTTCGGTAAAGCCTTTGTCCCTAACGAAGGTAAACAATGGGAAGCTGGCGTTAAATACCAGCCCGAAGGTACAGAGCATTTGTTAACTGCGTCTGTTTACAAGATAACTGAAGAAAACCGCACAACCAGTGTTAACGCAGAACAAGCGGCAGACCCAGACATTGTTGACCCTAATGGCCAAGTGCAAACTGGTGAAGTTGAAATTGAAGGGGTTGAACTGGAAGCTCAGCTGGCCTGGGATTCTCTGGACGTTTACGCCAGCTACGCGTACACCGATGCTGTAGTCAGTGAAAGTAATACCGTCGGAGAAGAAGGGGCAACGCTCTCTGCTACTCCAGATCAGCAAGCATCTGTCTGGGCAACTTATCGTCCGGATAATTGGAACGGCTTTAAAATTGGTGCTGGCGTTCGCTATGTAGGTAATACTTCCGATGGCAGTGCTTACGTTGAGCAAAACGGTGTGGTACTCAATGACCCACTAGAAACTCCAAGCTATACCGTATTCGACGCAATGATCGGTTACGACTGGGATAACTACAGCTTAAGTCTGGATATCGACAACCTGACCGACAAAACTGTATTAACCTCGTGCTTGTCTCGTGGCGACTGTTTCTACGGACAGCAACGCACTATTATGGCGAACTTCCGTTATAACTTCTAAGGCTTATTAAGTTTAGCTTTCACGTGCAGCCCCGGGCGTCTATCTTCCCAGCGTCCGGGGCTCTTTTTTAGGTGTGAGTTATTCGTTGGTGTAATATTGAACGCCAATTTCTATGCGGTCACGGCCATTCTTCAGGCGCCACCGATTCATGTCTCGTAATGAGTAAACGCAGCCGCAGTATTCCTGCTGATAAAAACGCTCACGTTTGGCAATTTCCACCATACGCGCCGCGCCGCCTTGCTTACGCCAGTTAAAAGTCCAGTAATGCAAACCTGGGTATGGTGCTACAGCGCGCTTACCACAGTCGTTAATCTGGTCCATGTTTTTCCAGCGTGAAATACCTAAGCAACTGGTAATAGTGTCAAAACCGTTTTCGTGGGCATACAACGCTGTACGCTCAAAGCGCATATCAAAACATTCGGTGCAGCGTTCACCGCGCTCCGGTTCCCACTCCAGACCTTTAACTCGTTCGAACCAGTTTTTAGAGTCGTAATCGCAGTCAATGAAGTCGACACCCAGCTTCTCAGCAAAACGGATGTTCTCTTCTTTGCGCAGCAGATACTCTTTTTCCGGATGAATATTCGGGTTATAGAAGAAAATGGTAAATTTAATGCCAGCTTCCGCCATGCGCTCCATAACCTCGCCTGAACATGGCGCGCAGCAAGAGTGCAGCAACACATGATCAGACCCCGTCGGAGTCTCCAAAACAATGGATTCTTTCTTGTTTCTAGCCATAATTCTCTCTTCGCGGCTGAAATTTGTGCGAATTATAACTCAAACAGGCGGGGGTGATCACGGTTTTGACAAGATTAAAATTTAAACTAGAATAGGTATATCCATTTTGGATATACAGGAAGACCAATGACTAAAACAAGCTTATTTAAAAGTAACAAAACTCAAGCTGTACGATTGCCAAAAGACGTTGCCTTTTCCGAAGACGTTAAAGAGGTGGAAGTTTTAGTGGTTGGTGAAAGCCGAATTATTACTCCGGCCAAAACAAGCTGGGCATCCTGGTTTAACGGCGAACCCGCAAGCGATGACTTTATGGTTGAACGCGAGCAGCCTGAGGAGCAGGAGCGCGACCCGCTATGAACTTGCGCTATATGCTCGATACGAATATCTGCATCTATATTATGAAGAATAGACCAGCATACTTAGCCCCTATTTTTGATGAGCATTCGCGCGAGCTCTGCATCAGTTCAGTTACAGTAATGGAGCTTCAATATGGTGTCGAAAACTCGCAGCAACGTACAACTAATGCCGACAAACTCGACAGCTTTTTGGCTCGTTTAAAAATACTAAATTACGATACTGACGCGGCTTATCACACAGCACTTATTCGTCACAAACTGAAACAGCAAGGCACACCAATTGGCCCCTATGATCAGATGATAGCTGGCCATGCCAGATGCTATGGACTCACGGTTGTTACCAATAACACCGGAGAATTTGAGCGAGTTCCCGGGCTTATTACCGAAACCTGGCTGCAACAACCACCGCAATCATCAATCAATGAGCCAACTCCAGCCTATCGTTAAAAGAAATGTCAGACCCTTGCCTGCGATTGACCAATATACCTCGCCCAGTATTAGCTATATGCACTAACTTGACGTTCAAATGTTTCGGTATATTCAATGCTAATTGCCGTCATTCGTCAGCACTTTCTCAAGATTAGAACGGAGCTGATTTGAAGATAAGGTACGTCCAGCTTTTAAATCTTTTTCCGCGAATGACATTAGCTTCATAAAAGCCATTTGTTCTTGCTGCATTTCATACTGGGCTGGATCCTGCACCACATAGAGTGGCTCCCCATTTTGGGTAACAACAACAGGCTCCTCAACATTCATTGAGGAAAGTTCTTTCTTAAATGCTGAAACCGTTGTGATGCGTGACTGTTTAGTTTGATACATTGTCTGAGCCCCTAGACTAGGTTACTTTTAAAATTATAGATGGAAACCAAGCGACTAACCCAGCAACTGCTTACTCAGCATGCCAATAATAAAGCCCAATACAGCTCCGAGTGAGGGCGTCCGGTGGCGGCGCATTTTCGCCTGTGGGGCAATGTCCTGAAACACCAGGTAGAGAATGCCGCCCGCGGCAAAACTCATGATCATAGCCGTAATTGCCGGGGTGTCGCTCAACCATAAATAGCCCGAAATTGCTGCAAGAGGGCCAAAGAATGAGGCTGCAAACAGCCCGCCCAGTGCCATTTTTTTGGTGAGCCCCGCCGCTTTCAGTTCCCGGTAGGCATTAAAGCCCTCGGGAAAATTTTGTGCGCCAATGAAAACGGCTAATAACAGCCCTGTATTTGGACTGATGGCAAAAACGGCACCTAACGATAAAGCCTCGGGAACAAAGTCCATTAGCATGGCAAGAAATTGAGAGGCATTTCCACCCTGTTTAGCCAACCACGCATCAATGCAGCAAAAGACTATACCGCCGCTGGCAAACAACAAAGTGAGAGACCAGGCATTCAATTCTTTCATTCCCTCAGGAACCAGAGCAAAGGCGACTGCGGACACTAAAATGCCACCGCCAAAGGCGGTAATGCCGTGAATAAACTCACGCTTTCCGGTAGTTTTGGGCGTGCCTTCGTAACGGGCAAATACACCACCTAAAAAGGCGGAAAGCCCCGCCCCCCAGGCCAGTAACAGCATCATGTAAACATTCATAACTAAACCTTATCAAATACAGAGCCGGTGTCCGGGCTAAACAATTTACTGTAAAGCTTGGTCGCGTAGTTGTCTGTCATTCCGGAAATATAGTCACAAATAACACGCTTGGGGTTTTCTGCGTTTTTATATTTTTGCAAAGTAGAGCCAGGCAGCAGTTGCTCTGGGTTTTCGCTCAGTACCTGAAACAGCTTCAAGATCATCATCTGGCCTTTGTACTCCAGAACCTGCACCGAAGAGCTGCGAATAACATGCTTAAACACAAAGTCCTTCAGCACTTGCAGAGTATGTTCAATGTTCTCAGGAAGGCTTGCCTGCAGATCTAACCAGGGCGATTCAAACCGGTTCTGCTCTTTCACTTCAATGGCATCCACAAAATGCCCGACAAGCTTACTAATTGCGTGCTTACGCGCACGGCTTTGGCCTGAAAAAAGCGCCTCGGTGTAAAACCGCTCTTCCTGCATAATAACGCTGTTGTCGTCCAACACAGCGAGTACGTCTTCGCGCCACTGCTTTTCGGTCACCAGGTTCAGTGCCAGTGAGTCTTCCAAGTCATGTATGCCATAGGAAATATCATCCGCCAATTCCATAATGGAGGTATCAAAGGCTTTATACTGCGCTTTGGTTTTACCCTCTTTCGTTTTAGTGGAGCGAAAAGTCGCTTTGTCATTGGGAGTCAGCGGTTCCAGTATCCAATCCAGCACATCTTGTTCGTCGTCATGAATAGATTTGGGCGGTTTAAAAGCACTTAAGTGGTCTTCGGCAGACAGTGAGCGAGTACTAACTTCGCTATGCAACACCGGATACTTAAGCACGCCGAGTAAAGTGCGTCGGGTTAAATCCAAACCATCGTGGTCGGAATACTCACCCAGCTTTGAAATAATACGCAGCGTCTGCCCGTTACCTTCAAAACCACCATCCCTGTGCATGTGGTAGTTAAGTGCTACTTCTCCACCATGCCCGAACGGCGGGTGACCAATATCGTGCGCCAGACAAATGGCCTCAATTTGAAAGTAAGACGGAATATGCGTCGAAATAGCGTCGTTCTCTGCATACTTTTGCTTTAACTTCTCACAAATGCCCGAACCAATCTGAGCCACTTCCATAGAATGCGTTAAGCGCGTGCGGTAAAAGTCACTTTCGCCCACACCCAGCACCTGAGTTTTTGCCTGCAAGCGGCGAAACGCCGACGAATGAATAATACGCGCCCTGTCACGCTGAGCATCGCTGTCCGGCGTAGCGGCATTAAAGGTCGTGGTTTTTCCTGAGCGGCGTTGGTGCATATCAGTCCATTCGTTTTTGGTTTCCTATAACCACAGCAAAACAAATTTTTGCGGGTTTGCCCAGAGAAACCTGTTCATAAATGGCACACCTCTTGCTGTTTCTATCCATAAACGCGAATAACGCACTAAAAAGGCAAAACATTGCCACACGGCAATGCCAGTTTTGGATAAGGAAAAGCCATGAACATGAACCCTGTGAGTAATAACGCGAGTTATCCGACGACAACAACGACCCAAAGTAATAAAAATGAGGAACCTGGCAGCGGAAACATAGCACCGGAACAAGACCGTGAGTCGCTGATAGACAATGCCTACCGCAGCATATTGTTGAATCGTATGGGTGTTGATACCGGACATCTGGAAGAAATTGAGCAAAAGATAGAAGAGCTTGAGAGTAAATCCAGCCTTACCAAAGAAGAAAAAGACGAACTTAACAGCCTGATGGAAGCGCGCGATCAGCTTTTCGAAGATGCTATGCGTCGCCAGGCCAAAGAAGGCAATAACGGCAAACAGTCCAATATTCCCATAGCAATAACTGAAAACTTTAATGCCCGTAAGATTTCGCCCAACGACATGAGCGAACTAGCCAGCCAGTTGTTTGAAGCCGGCGTTATTACTCGTGAGCAGCGCAGCGCAATGAGTTTTCAAATCTCCAAAACCAGCCTACACAAAACCTTTACGCCAGAGTCTCAGCAGATAGACCCGGATAAGCCCATGGATTTTGTGAAGTTTTGGGAAGATAGGGTAAAAGCCAACGACTATTTTGACGTATCAGCAAAAGAAAAAGCGAAAGACCAAGGAATTTTAGATGTGCTGCGGCAGGTTTAATTTACTTTTTTGAGTCATCCAGATCAGACTTTTTCGCTTCAGCTAAAAGCTTCTCTGCTTCGGCACTAATAGCCTTTAGCCGCGCTGTCGTCGGCCTAAAAAGGGACTCTACTTTAGGGTTACAGGCTTCCAACTGGCGCACCATAGCTTCAAATAACTCAGCACCTACCATGTAACCAGCGGTTTTATTGTGGGAAAGTACCGCCACAGGCTCAGCTTCAAAATACTGGCAGGGGTGCTTGCGCACGTCACTGGCAGATACCGTTTTTTCAGCCAATATAGTTTGTGTGTTCATACTTTACCTCACCACTTTTATACCTATTGACTAAATTATAGCCACAAAACATACGAAATTACAAACAAAATAATATACATAAATATGTACAATTTAATTTTCTGTCTGTTTTTTCAAATCACTATTTTGCGCTTCAATTTCACTGATGTATTTTGACTGATGCTCGCGTGCGAATTGCACTGCTTTATTCGAGGCCTTCAGCGCACTCTCGTTGTTGTCATTCATTGAGTA
This sequence comes from Idiomarina sp. H2, assembly GCF_004364275.1. Classification (NCBI taxonomy): domain Bacteria; kingdom Pseudomonadati; phylum Pseudomonadota; class Gammaproteobacteria; order Alteromonadales; family Idiomarinaceae; genus Idiomarina; species Idiomarina sp. H2. The sequence continues at coordinate 47,183 of NZ_SNZY01000004.1, read as the reverse complement.
AACCGTTGCCAGGCTGTCCCACAAAATTTCGGACTGGTCGAATTCCTCAACACCTTTCTCCAGAATTGCCTGTCCCCAGTCAACTTTGCCTTCATAAGCGGCTTTTAGGCCATAAACGTTATACTGGTGAACCGACATAGGGAAGTCGTAACCCACCGCTTTTTCGTAATCAGCGTAGAACGCCTGCAACTGCTCCAGCGACTTAATTTCGATGTTTGGCACCGCGTTAAACCCACGAAAAACGGATTTAAGCCCCTCGACATTGCCAATTAGTGGCGTGCTGTCATGGGTTTCGTTGTGGAACTGCTTTGACTCCCAATTAAAAGCCGATTCCGACTTCGCTTTAAGCACCTTCAATAAACGTTCATAGGCCTCGGCCATTTCATTAGGCTCATTCGCCATACTGACAAACCAACGTACCGCCGGCTTTACTTCCTCTTGCTCTGCCGCTTTTATGTCTTTTATAAGCGCAAAGCCATCCCACCAAAGGCTTGGACTAACCGATATTGCGGCATTGATAAAATCCGAATGGTGAGTCGCCAGATAACTGGTGTAGAGCCCTGACAGCGAATGCCCGGTAACCACTGTATAAGGCGACACTCTGTACTTTTTCTGCAACGCGGGCATAAGCTCATCTTGCAAAAACTGGGTGTACTGCTCGGCACCGCCAGAGCGGTCAGCGTAGGCTTCCATTTTTGTGTAAGTAAAGCGCTTTAAGCGGTTCCTTGCACTGACCCCGACAACAATCATTTCCGGCACAATAGAAAAGGTACTTAAAAAATTAATGTTACCCGCTATGTGCTCAAACTGCGTTGAACCGTCCATAACCAGTAGCACCGGATACTGAAAACTGTCTGAATGCTGATAGCTTTCCGGCAACGCAACCCGCGCCGTTATCCCTTCATCAAGGAGCTTAGATTCCATAGTGAAGATTTCAGCGGTGTGCGCGCTGGCAGCGGTGACGAGAACAAATAGACAGGCAAATGAACGGGTTAAGCTTTTAAAGGAAAGAGTCATTAGATCAGTAAGTTACTGGGTAGTGGGGGTATATTAGAACTATTTTGGGGTGGGGGCAATTGGGGAGTAGCAAGGACATCATGTTGCGGCAGCTTTCATCTAGCGTTAATTTAGTTGTTTCGTATTAGTAGAACCTGAGGCTACGCTTAATTGGCAGACGTTCATAATAAAGATCAGCGACGCAAGAACATGCGTGCTATTAAGTCAGCTGATACTTCAATTGAAGTGCGGGTTCGCAAGATGCTCTGGCATGCTGGCTACCGCTATCGCCTGAACGTAAAAAGCCTGCCCGGAACCCCCGATATCTATTTGCCTAAGTATCGCGCAGCAATTCAAATCAATGGCTGTCTCTGGCATGGACACAATTGCCCTCAGTTTGTGCTGCCTAAAACCAGAACTGAGTTCTGGAAAAGCAAAATTACCGATAATGTTTTGAGAGATTTTCGCAACTTAACTAAGGTCAATGATTATGGCATTCGCCAGCTAGTAATATGGCAATGCTCACTTCAGGGTACAGCCAGGTTGCCGGAAGATTATATTTTGTCGCTGATTGAACGTTGGCTTCAAAGCAAAGATCAATTTTCTTTAGTAGATAAAAATGGCTTATCACAGCTATCGACTATTAACTATTTCAACCAAATTTCAAACCTACTTCCTTCGGAGAGGCTCATAAATTAGAGGTAAATTACAATCAAATCTCGGTGATAGCGCACCAAGAATAATGTATGCTAACTCTTAGTTGAGAACACGAACCGCTTCCAAACTAGGCCCATATCATCTGAAATGAAAAAGCAAAAGTTAACTCCATTTCTTGAAAAAATTCATCTTGCGCTGCTCGATATTGCAAACGAGTTCAACCAATACACGGTAGAAACTCATTCGTTAACTTCTCATTGGGCTTATGCACTGGCTAATAATCAGCCGATCTTACACTTTGGTAAGAACAACCTTGAAGATAAATTGATATTACGCTTGAAGAAATCAGGTGTCTTTAAAAGTAGAAATGAATTAAAGACAAACTTATTAAAAGAAGTACCATTTAAACCAAGTAGTGAATTAAATTTTAAATTTATAGATTTATTTTCTGGAATTGGAGGCTTCAGATTAGCCTTACAAGAGTTAAATGGATTTTGTGCTTTATCGAGTGAGTGGGATAAAGCCGCTCAAATGACTTATTTTAATAACTATGGTGAATTACCATTTGGCGATATAAAACAGTTTTCATCAGCCCTAATCAGTGATTCTTTGCTAGAAAGTTATATCCCATCACATGATATTTTGGCTGCAGGTTTTCCTTGCCAACCGTTTAGTCATGCCGGGGTATCGGCAAGAAATGCAATTGGAAATAAACATGGATTCGAGTGTGATACTCAAGGAACTCTTTTTTTTGATATAATGCGGATTGTTTCAGTAAAAAGACCTAAAGTTATTTTTCTGGAGAATGTCAGGAATATTGAGACACATGATGACAAAAAAACATTTTCTATTATAAAAGATAAAATAAATAGCCTAGGCTATACATTTAATTCAAAAGTTATAGATTCTTCGAGTGTTGTTCCTCAGCGTCGCCTAAGATGTTATATGGTATGTTTTCGAAATGATTTAAATGTCAATTACAGTTTTCCTGACTTTCCGAGCTCTTCGATTCCACTAGAGTCTATTCTTCAAAAAAATTCTGATATCACTCTCCGTTACACAATATCAGATCGTTTATGGGAAGGTCATAAGCGACGAACTCTTAGGAATTTAGAAAGAGGAACTGGTTTTACTGCATTTTTAGCTGATTTGCGTAAACCATCAAATACATTAGTTGCGAGGTATGGCAAAGATGGCAAAGAATGCCTGATCCCGCAATCGAACAGTAATCCTAGAATGCTAACCCCCAGAGAATGCGCCAGACTTCAGGGATACCCTGAGAATTTTAAAATTCCAAGTGCAAAAACCGTAGCATATCGACAGTTTGGGAATTCAGTAACCGTTCCTGTAGTTACAAAGATTGCCAAAAGCATACTTAAACATATACATTAATATTCAAACAAAACCGTTTGGTGGACCATGAATTTAGAAACCCCCTTCCGTCCCAGAGCTCGTCTGCTTTTACAGTTAGGAGACCAGCTTATAAAAACGCAAAGCATAGCATTATTAGAATTGGTAAAAAACTCTTATGATGCGCTTGCAAAAAAAGCTTCAATCACTATGAAAAACCTAGATAGTGATGATGAAGGCTTTATCGTAATTGAAGACGATGGTATTGGAATGGACATCGATACAATACGAGACGTATGGATGCACCCCGGCACAGAGCATAAACAAAAGATTTTAGAAGAAAGAACAGAGTCAAACAGCACAAGAATGCCAATCGGAGGCAAAGGAATAGGTCGATTCGGTGCTCATAAACTAGGCTACAAGATAGAACTAATAAGCAAGACTAATAACAAAAAAGAAGTTAAAGTAAATATTAACTGGAAAGATTTCGAAAAAGATGCGTTCTTAGATGATGTAACGATAAAAATCAGTGAGTCTGAAATTCCAGAGGTTTTCAAAGAAAATAAGACTGGAACAAGAATTGTTATTAGTGATTTGAAAGGAAACTGGAGTCGTTCTTCTATTAGAGAGATTTATAGATCTATAAACTCTTTAAACTCTCCTTTTGAAAGCAGAGATTCCTTTAAAACTTTTTTTAGGATTGATAATCAAGAAATTCTCAAGAATCTTACTGAATTCGAAGAAATAAAAGATTCTGCTCTTTATGAAGCTGAGGTAGATATATTTGGTAGTGAAATTGAAAAACTAACCTATAAATTTAAACCTTGGGATTCTATGACAAAGTTATCTAAAAGAGAGATAATCAACAAAGGAATCCCTATGGTTTATAATATAAGAGATCAAAGAACCAGAAAACTTTCTCAAGAAATTATAGATCTATCTAATTTCAATATAGGAAGAATTAAACTTAAGCTTCTTATTTTTGATCGAACGAGCAAAATATTAAGCTTAGGAATGAAAGATAAAAAAGGATTTAAAGAATACTTAGATAAAAATGGAGGTATCAGGGTATACCGAGATGGAATTAGAGTATACGACTATGGCGAGCCGGGAAATGACTGGTTGCAACTTGACCTTATGCGCATCAATCAACCAGGAAAAAAAATTAGTAATAATATTATAATCGGTGCAGTCTATATCGACAGGGTCAATAGTTTTGACTTAGTGGAAAAAACTAATCGTGAAGGATTCATCGAAAATGATGCTTATAAAAGCTTTGAAAAAGCTATTAAGTTTTCATTAGAAAAAATCTTAAGCCAACGAAATATAGATAAAGATATTGTCCGAAAGTTTTATTCACCTACGTCACAAAGTGAACCAGTGATAGGAAAACTGAAAGCGATTTATGATCTTGTATCCGAAAAGGTCTCAGATAAAAATTTAGAAGTTGAGTTAAAGCAAGCTATAAAATCTATACAAAAAGATTATAAACATATAACTGAAATATATACAAAGAGCTCAAGCGCAGGGCTAAGTTTAAGTATAGTAATCCATGAAATAATTCATATGATAGATGAACTTGCTCACGCGGTAGATAGTAAGGAAATTAACTCCAGGGTTAAGTATTTGGTAAAAACACTTCAGAAAACAGCTAATGATTATTCTGGAGTTATTAAACAATCAAAGAAAAGTAAAACAAGAATTGGAGCAATTGTTTTGCAGGCCTTGACTAATGTTGAATTCCGGATTAAGGCGCATAAAATAATAATTGTTGATAATTTTTCTACTAGTAAATTTTACAATTTACAGGTTGAATTGTCTGAGAGTTTAATATTAAGCACTCTGATCAATCTAATAGATAATTCAATGTGGTGGCTGGAGTATGGAAAAGTTACGGAAAAGAAGATATATATTGATATCGTTGAAGGATTAGATAATCGGCTTACAATTTTATTAGCCGATAACGGACCTGGCTTTAGTATTCCTCCAGAAGAAATTGTTAAGCCATTCATATCCGACAAACCAGGTGGGATGGGGCTTGGGCTTCATTTAGCAAGTGAAATATTAAATTCTCACAAAGGGCTTATAGATTTCCCGGAGTTTGGAGACTATGACATCCCTGACGAGTTCAAAAATGGCGCAATAATTGCTTTAACATTTCCAGAGGTTATTAAGTGAGCTTTAAGATTCCTAAAGATGGGTCAGTACTGATCTTAGATGATAAATACGATGAAGCCAAACCGATTATAGATTTAATGGCCAAGCAAGGTGTGCCATGTAGCTATTATAATGGGATGCTTGATAGCCTACCAAACTCCCCCCTAAATCGGGTAAGGCTAGTTTTCTGCGATATTGAATTCGTTCAGGCTTTAAACATCGAGGGTCACGCTTCGAATATAATAAGGCTACTTAATACACTAGTTCCAGAGAATAATGGACCTTATATCTTGATCCTCTGGACAACTTATAATAACGAAGATGCGGAGTTTGTAGAAGGCCAGATAAAAAACTTCATGGCTAGCAAAAAGCCACTTGCGATAATTCAGTTAAGAAAGTTCAACTTTATTGAAAGAGAAGTTTCCCAAACACTTAGCACAAATCAGATTAAAAAATTAAAAGACTCATTAAGCATAATGTTTGATGAATACGATGTAGAAAAAATCACTAACGAAATTGATGATATTAATGAGAATGAAATTGTAGTAAATTTAAAAAAGGATGCCAAAGAAAATCTTAATAAAGAAATATTGGAGAAACTAAGAGATTTTGGAAACAGTTTTCAATTATTTCTTATATGGGAAGAAATAGTTAACAATTCCTTGAATAAAACAGTTAATGATTTTTCCACAATAAATGAATACGATGATTATTGGGATAAAAACTTAGTTGGCATAATACAGCAGTTATCAATATCTCAGCTTGAAAAAAATTTTCAAGCTGCTAATACCCATGAGGTAGTTAATGGGGCGATGTCGACTCTAAATCTAAGTTTATTTGACACGATTGAATTTGAGTATCACAACCGATTGAAAAGTAACAACATAAAAGCCATACCTAGGAAACACGTTGAGTTCGAGAAAGAAATAGATGATTCAAGATTTATACTAAGAAAGACTTTTTCAGATAAACCAAGGTATACTTTTCTCAAAGATGATAAAACTATTCTAAATGGTGTTTACGAAAAAGCCGTAAATAAGCACCTAAAAGGTAATAGTCAAGACGCTAAATTCTTAGAAGTTCTTATATCTTGTATAGACTCCTACAAACCTAAGATAAATTCTAAATTATTACTTGATTACCGGGAAAGTTCGAAACCACAGCCGGGAAGTGTTTATGAGAAAGTCATACATCCTTGGAATAGAAAGAAGACTTTGTTAAAAAGCTATATTAAGGATGAATCATTATATCGAGAGGAAAGTGAAAACCCTAGAAAGTGGAGACTATCCAAAGAGGAATTAGATTCACTTATTTTCATAGAAGCGGAAGTCTCACCTATGTGTGACTACGCACAGAAAAAATGGATTAAGCATAGAATAATACCAGGCCTAATGATTCCATCGAAATTGAAAAATTATTTAAATATTAGAGAATCTAACTCTAAAATTAGGTTCCCCTCGGAAATAACATATCAAGAGAAAGAGTATACAATAATATTGGATTGCGGATTATTAAAGTCTGAAGATATGGAGTACCTGGCGAAGAAAAAGCCGATATTTCGACTGCGTAATGAAACACACTCTTTTATTTTGAGCAATATCGCCAAGAACATTACCAGGATCGGTATAACATTCTTGTCTTAGATCTAATGAATAAATATTTTCTTATTGTGGTAACTCATATAAGGAGCATGCTCTGCACTTATATTTATAAAGGCGCTCTCACTAATTGATGCTCTTTCTGGCTTGTAAAATTCGGGTGAAATTTTTATCCGCCCGCATAAACTAAAAGTTATCAATCCTTTGTCAAAAGCACAATCATAATGAGGTAAAAGCAATAAGCCATTAAACAAATTTAAACGCTCATTATCTGAACTTACAGACCAGGGCTTTATATGAGAAGCTAAAAGCATTCGTTTATCACCGAAGCCTGTCACTGCACATCCTTTCCAGTGGCTTATAAGAACGGCTCTAAATAGCTCTTGCCCGACTCTAGTATAAATAGAGCTCTTAATTTCCGTACTTTTCAGGCTATACTCGTTGCTTTTTGAGTCTATAGTATCCTTTGTATCTTTTAAAAAGGCTCTTAAGTAATTCAGGGCAGAGCTATACATATAATTTCCCTTTAAATTCAGATCTTTAAACTCAATTTGATTTTTTAAAATATTTTCTACAAGAATGAAGTAGTCATAATTATCAATTTCAAATAAATTACTTTCAGTTATTCTCGAATCCTTACAAATATGACTTAGACGGCCATCGATAGCATTCAAGTACTTTTCGATTGTTATTTTGCTTAATCTTTGCTGAAGCATCCAGAAAGAAAACTCTTTTTTATTATTCATGCTCTAAATGACCTTTTTTAATAATGCTCAACCGCTCCTTAGCCCGAGTAATTCCGGTATACAACAGCTCTTTGCTTAGCACAGGGCTGTCGTGATCAGGGAGCACCATAACCGTGTGTTTAAACTCTGAGCCTTGAGACTTATGTACCGTCATGGCGTACACGGTTTCTATATGGGTAAGGCGGCTAGGCAGTACCCAGCGCACGCCTTTATTTTCAGACTTATTTGCCTGGTCGGGAAAGGCGACGCGCAGGTGCCCGTGTTCGGGGTCTTTAAAGGTTAGACCGATGTCGCCGTTGTTCAGCTTCAGTCCGTAGTCGTTTTTGGTGACCATAACGGGACGGCCTTCGTACCAGGTGTTGGCGTTTACGCCGAGTATGTCGCCGACTTTTTGGTTAACGGCTTTTACGCCCCAGGGGCCTTCGCGCAGGGCGGTCAGGATTTGGAAGTTGCTTAGGTTTTGCAGGGCTTCTTGCGCGATATTGTTGATGTTGTTGCCATCGGTTGTTGTGTCGGCGTTGTTCCTGACGTGTAACGTCAGGCTACCCCTGATAAGAGCTTCGAATGCGGGGTCGTCTAAGCTGCTGATTTCGTACAGGCTGACGGGGTAGTCTTCATTGGCGTTTTTGGCTTTTTCGAGTTCCTGTTTTGTTGCGGCGTTGTCTTGCCGATTAATAGCGTTAGCCAGATCGGCAATAGGGCCTGTGAAGCGGTAGCTTTTGCGGAATTTCACGACGTGTTGCAGGCGTTGCTCGCCGTTATCGTGAATTAAGTCGCCTGGGAACGTGGGTGTATCGGCTACTTGTTGTAACCACTGAGCGGTGTCGTTGTGGTAATGGCCTTCATCAGCGCCTTCGCACAAGTTACCCAGCACGGCGCCGGCTTCTACGGAGGCAAGCTGATCTTTATCACCTATCAGCACCAGCCGCGCATTTTTGGGTGTGGCTTTTAACAGCGCGGTCATCATTTCAATGTCTATCATAGAGGCTTCGTCGACTATAACAACGTCGGTGCGCAGTGGGTTGTCGGCGTGGTGTTTAAAGGCGCGCGAATTCGGCTTTACGCCCAGCAGTCGGTGCAGGGTTTTACCTTCGGGCTTTATGGAGTCTAAGGCGTCTTTTAAGGTGGCGAGCTTTGCATCACCCCGTAGCCTATTCAGCTCGCTTTCTATGGACTCGGTCAGTCGCGCGGCGGCCTTACCGGTAGGTGCTGCCAGCGATACGCGCAGCGGCGGCAAGCCCAGGAATAAGGTCTGATGCTGCAACGCAGTTAACAGGCGCACCACGGTGTAGGTTTTACCGGTGCCGGGCCCGCCGGTTATTACGCTAAAGCGGTTACGCACGGTATTGGCGCAGGCCACGCGTTGCCAGTTAATGTCGTCCGTCTTTTCATCCCCAGCTTGAGCAAACAGCTTCGCCAGAGTGCTTTTCAGCAAGTCGTCGTTGATAACTGGCCGGTCGCTCATGCGCGCCCCTAAATCACTCTCTATAAAGGCTTCGTACTGCCAGTAGCGGCGTAAATACAGTTTGCTGCCACTTAACACCAGCGGCTGGTTGCCTTGTCCGTCAGCGTCTACGCAATGGCTTTGGGTTAATGCCGCTTCAACATCGGAACCAAACTGACGGAACAACGCGCCGGGAGTACCGCAGTTTGGTGAATAGCGGTTTTCGGGTGGTAAATTCAGTACGCTTTCGGGATCATTCTGCAGCGCCTTTATATCAATACTGGTATGCCCGCGACCGGCTTCGTGCGAGGCGCACAGGGCAGCCAGTAATACGTCACTGCGCGTTTCTCCGGCTTGCTGCAAAAACTCGACAAAGGCCAGATCTATTGATCGTATCCAGCCGGCATCACGCCACTCACGCAGGGCATCAAATAAGGTGTTCGAGGTTACTTCTGTCATACCGACTCCTTATCTGAAAGGTTCTTACCCGCAAATAGTGCGTCCAGCTGCTCTATTAACTCCCGTGGCGGCCTGTCACAAAATGCCCCGCCGGTTTCCGCCCGGTGCCCGCGTAAAAACAGATACACAGCACCACCTACGTGAGTGTCATAGTCGTAGTCACTGCCTAACCGCGCCTTTAACAGGCGATGCAGTGCCAGGGTGTAAATGACGTATTGCAGGTCATAACGGCTGTGCAGAATTTTTTCGCGCATGGCTTGTTCCGTGTAGGCATGGTCGTCTTCGCCCAGCCAGTTGGACTTATAATCTGCCACGTAATATTTGCCGTTGTGCTCAAACACTAAGTCGATAAAGCCTTTGAGCATGCCGTTCAGCACATTAGGCTCCAGTGCCGGGCGTTCGTGCCCCGGCAGAATGTGTTCGCGAACCAGAGCGTCCAGCCTTTGTGCGTTAACTTCACTGGCACCAAACCAGAATTCCGGCTCGGCTTTGTATTGCTCCAGTGCGCTTAAGCTAACGCGGTCACCGCTGCCATTAATTGAGAATTCGTTGTGCAAATAGGCGTCCAGCCAATGCTCCAGGCTGTTTTGGTGTTCCTGCCAATAAGGACTGACACAAAAGCCCTCTACCAGCTTAGAGCGCTCGGCGGCGTCACTCGCGATTTGCGCAAAGCCGATATTGGCGGACTCTTCCAGCAAGTTATGCAAAAACGTACCCGGCCCCGCGCCTTTGGGTAAATGATGAATACTGTCCGGGCTTGGCTCGGCGGCACTGGCGACTTCCGCTTCGTCATCATCGCGCTCGTCCAACAGGTTCATTTCGTCGGGCGACTGCGGTGCCTGCACACTTTTTGTCACGGCACCTTCGTACTTCAGCGCACTGTAACTGGCTACCCACCAGCGCTCCAGCTTACGGTCTGCGGGCATGCTGCGCGGTGTGAGTTTAGGCGTTGTTTGTTCCTGCTCCAGCGCACGGACTAAAGGTTCGTCGTCTTCCAGTCGCGTTAACTGCGTATGCGGCGCCCGTTGCCAGCGCTCGCTAACTTCGTTGTACAGCTCATCGGTTAACGACTCACCGCCGTTCAGCAAATAAAACAGCGGGTTATTGCGATGCTCTTTCACCGCTTCCAGCGCAATAAAAGTGGCGTATTGCGCACGGGTAACGGCTACATACATTTTGCGTAAGTCTTCCGCGAGGATCTCATTACTCAAACGCTGTTTATTGTCGTCGTCTTTTGACCACAATACTTGTAGCTCACCGTTTTCATCGTGATACACCGCCGGCGGTTTTATCCGGTAGGCTTCCGCCTGGGTGTACGCCACAAAGGGCATAAACACCAGCGGGTACTGCAGGCCTTTTGACTTATGAATGGTGATAATTTTTATCAGTTCGTCGTCGCTTTCCAAGCGCAGCTGCTGCTCGTCACTCTGGGTGCGGCTGTTGCTGCCAAAGCCATGGCGTTCGTTCACCTGCTCGGCAAAATGGTTCACCAACGCCGGAATACCGTCCAGCACCAGGCTTTGCTGTTGCAGCAGCTCGGCAATGTGCAGCACGTCAGACAGTTGGCGTTCGCCGTGAATGCGGTCTTCCAGCAGCTTAGCCGGCACCTGATGGTCGTGCAACAGGCTGTGCAACATGGCGAGTACGCCCTGTCGCTGCCACTGGTCGTGGTAACTTAAAAACTGCTCAACCCGCTCTTCCCACTCGCGTTCGTGACTGTGAATATGTTCCAGCTCGCTCAGCGGCAGGGCAAGCAACTGTGTCGCCAGGGCGCTGCGTATCAGCGACGGGTCGCGCGGTTCGGCGCAGGCACTCACCATCGCCAGCAGGTCTTTGGCTACGCGCTGCGCAAATACCGATTCCCGGTCCGACAAATAAACGCTTTTCAGCCCGCGATCGCTCAACGCCTTTTTAATAGCATTGGCTTCGTTAAAGTTGTTTACCAGCACCGCAATGTCACTGGTTTTTACGCGCTGCTCCAGCTTATCATCACCGTTGTAATATCCTGCCTGCGGGTCATTAAGCAGGGAGGCAATCAAGTTAGCGTGATGGTTCGCGGCAGCTCGGAAAAAGTCATTTTTATTGCGTTTTTCTTCGCCGGATACTGACCACAAGAGCGCCGGTGCAGTTCTTAAATTGCTGGATAACAGGCAATGCTTGAAAGTGCGCTTCAGCCCATTTGCACCCACTGGGTTAAAGGGCAGCTGGTTTTCTGCTTCGGTTTTAAACAGAAACGCACCGCGCGGCAGCTCTTCAGCACGCTCAAACAGAGCATTCACGCCGTCTACCATGGCCTGCGACGAACGGAAGTTTCGGGCCAGATTATAATGCCGGCCTTCGGTATCGCGCCGGGCTTTTAAATAGGTGTAAATATCGGCGTTACGGAAGCTGTAAATGGCCTGCTTCGGGTCACCAATAAGAAAAATGCCGGTGCCTGGGTGCGGCTCCGCCAAATTATAAATACGGTTAAAAATCTCGTATTGAACCGGGTCGGTGTCCTGAAACTCGTCCACCATAGCCACCGGATACTGCTTACGAATAGCGGCAGCTAAGGCTTCACCACTGGGGCCTTTCAACGCGTCACGTAAACGCGTCAGCATGTCGTCGTGGCCCATTTCGGCGCGCTGGTTTTGCAACTCGGCAAAGCGACTGCTGACCCAGAAGGCCGCGTGTTGTTTTACTTTGGCCAGCTCTTCCTGCTGCTGCACCTTGCTGCGCTTAATGCGATCCTGCAGCTCGCCTAACACCGCCCAGCTGGTGGGCATACCGCCGAGCTTGGCATCGGCGAACTTCTGTAACTCATCGGTGCTTATATTCTTCCAGTTAGCCGCGGTGGCTTCGGGCTCAACTAAGTCAGGATTGCCGCACCAGTCCGCAAATTTCTGAAATTGCTTAAGTTTGGTTGCTGCACCCTTAGCTTGCGAGGTTTTATCAACCAGTTGCTGCACAATAGGCGCAATTTCTTGCTTTATCTCAGCCACTCGCTGTTGATGCGCGCTTTCAGCTTCTTTCAGCAGGCTATGCAAGTCACCGTCGACTGGCGCCTGCCCGCTTTTGCTCAAGCTATAAGTGAGCCCTAACAAGGCTTCGGGTGATTTAAAATCTTCCAGCAATCGGGCACTAAGCTCGGCATCCGCCGGGTAAATAAAACGCCGGAAGTAGTCTTCGGCCGCTTGCAAGCGCAGCTCTTCGTTGTCGGTTTCAACGTCCTGACTGAACAAACTGCCGCTGGCAAAAGCGTGTTCTTTCAGCATCGACTGGCACCAACCGTGGATGGTTTTCACCGCCGCTTCGTCCATGGACTGCGAGGCTAAATCTAACAGTCGCGCCAGATGCATCAGATTCTGCCCCTGCGCTGCACAGTCGTCGCGCAGGCTGGCTAAGAAAGGGTCACCTTCTACGGCTTCCGGATCACGGAAGTAAGCTGCGGCTTCGGCTAAGCGTGCGCGAATACGATCACTCAGCTCTTCGGTGGCAGCTTTGGTAAAGGTCATGACCAGAATGTTTTTCGGCACCAGTTCGCGCTCAAACCCGGTTTCTTCCGCACCATTATGCGAGCCATGGCCAATCACCAAACGCACATAAAGCGCAGCAATGGTGTAGGTTTTACCGGTACCCGCACTGGCCTCAATGAGTCGGCTGCTGTTCAACGGAAAGTCGAGCGGGTTCTCTAACGTATGAGAAGGCAAATGACTCATGATTTATCCTCCGGCACGAGAGTTAAGCGCATGGGGTCATAGAGTTCGTCCATAAAACGGCGGAAGTGCTTTGATGCCTGAATGGCTTCGTAACTCTCGGCAACGCGCCCGCAATAATCGCTTTTGGTGACCAGCGCCGGGTCTTGAAACCCTTCTTCTTCGTATTTCTGCCGCGCCGCTTCGTGCGCCAGCGTTTCATCATGCTCGTTCTTGTCCATTGCACTTAGCCAGGCCATGCCCACATCCAGATGCATAGGTTGAGGCTGCCTCGCTGATAAAGCCACCAGCTCCAGTATTTGTTCCAGTTGTTGTACCGCAAGCTCAGCCGGCACTGGTGCCACCTGCAACTGACACCCGCCTTTGGACACAATTAAAAGCCGTGTCGGCTTTTGTAAATTCAATAACAACAGACCAAGGTAATAAGCGCTGGCGTGCTTCCAGCCGCCGCTGTTAATACCTTTACCGTTTTTAGCAGCAATGTTGCTGGCCGAGGTAACCACCCATAGGCGCTCGCCGCTTTCATTGGTATGCAGCCCGGTTAGGGTGTCATCAATAGTCAGCCCACTGTGCTCAAAAAACACCTCAACCGGAAACTCATTCACACCCGAGTAACCGGCAATGCTCTGCTGATAGGTTTCCAGTATCTCCTGCGACTGCTCCAGCAACTGAAACCCATTTTGCTCAGCTATTGCGCCAATACCTAAAGCCCCTTCGCGCTTTATGCGGTTCAGCTCTTTTAGTAGCGAGGCTTCAATACCAGCCCCTGCCAGCAGCGCCCGCTTGCCCGCATCCACCAAACGCGTAGTCAGTGACCAGCTTTGCAGGTTATCCATCACAAAGGCTTCGCTGTCGTCCAGGTCTTCACTATTGCGGCTAAAGTAAGTATCCAGCCGCCAGTTAAAGTACAGGCGGGCGGGCTCTTCAGTAAAACGTTTAATATCATTAATGCTCAGGGTGCGTTCCAGCTCGTCGTCTGCGGCGGTTTCCGAAGCCGCGCGGCTGGTAGAAGCCACCGTGCCCTGATGCGCCTGCGCCCATTCACTGGCATAGGTAAAGTATTCCGGGTCTTCCTGGCTAAAGTAATGGGGGTTAAACGGCTGTAATTTGTGCTCAACGGTCAGGCTGTTAATGTCCACTTCCCAACCCTGTTGCAGGTGATCACGCAATTGCGCCACCAGCACCGACGGTGTGCGCTCGCTGTTGTCTTTGGCGCTGTAGCCTACCCAGCTCAAGTAAAAACAGTCGCGGGCTGAGAGCATGGCCTCCAGGAATAAATAGCGGTCATCGTCACGCCGCGAGCGATCGCCCGGCCGATACCGGTCGGTCATTAAATCAAAATCCACGCGAGGCACCGAACGTGGGTAATCACTTTCATTCATACCCAGCACACACACGTACTTAAACGGAATGGCCCGCATAGGCATTAAGGTGGCAAAATTTACCGCGCCCGCCAAAAAGCGTTGGTTTAGGTTCTGCTGGTCCACGCGCTCTAACCAGGCGTCTTTGAATATGGGCAGGCGCAGTTGTGATTCGTTATCCGCTTCTATGCAAATATCCCGCAGCTGATACAGCTCATCACCCAGCTTAGCTAACAGTAAGCGATCACTGTCTTCTTCGGCCTCGAAAAACTGTTCCAGCAACCACTCGCCCTGAGTGACCCACTCCGGTAAGGTGTGTTCACCCTGCGCGTGCTGCCACCATTGTTCCAGGGTGCGAACCACGTCCGCCAAACAGCCCACCAGCGCGGCGCTTAGCCCGGCCACTTCGGTATAAGGCTCTACATTGGCCCAGGGCGAATCGTTTTCTAAATTAACGTCTGCCAAATCACCCATGGCGTAGCCGGCTATCATGCGTTTTAAGCCAAACCACCAGCTGTTGGTTTCTTCTGCTGCCGGCATATAAAACTGCCCGCGCTGCTCGGCATTAAGTCCCCACCGTGCGCCGGCTTCTTTTACCCAGCGCTTTAACTGCGGCAGGTCATCGTCACTTATGTCAAAACGTTGCTGCACCGCCGGTACCGACAATAAATTGAATAAATCGGTCTGAGTAAAACGCAGTTGGTCAACTTGCAGCAATAGTTCCAGCGCTATCATTAACGGCCGTTGATGTCGCTCACCCTGGTCGGCAATGGTATAAGGAATGGCACGTGGGTCGCGCTCACCAAAGCGGTTGTGATACCGGCCAAATACCGCATCAATGTATGGCGCGTAGGTATTCACATCGGGCAGCATCACCATAACATCACGCGGTTTGAGTTCCGGGTCTTTGGCAAACGCGTCCAGTAGCTGGTCATGCAACACTTCCAGTTCCCGCTGCGGGCTGTGGCAAACATGAAATTGCAGTGACTTATCGGCGGTATTCGGCGTAGGCCAAAGCTCGCGGGTTTCCTGAACCGGGCGCAGATTTAGAATGTCGTCCTGCAACTGGGCGAGTAAATGGTTCGTATTATGTGGCTCAAACAGCTCCAGTTTAATAGTGTTAAACGCTTCCTGTTTGGCCAGGGTTTCGTCGTATAAATCCAGCAGGCGAATGTAGTCACGACCCTGCTTACCCCAGGAGGCCAGCAACGGATGCGCCAGCTGGTGCAGTTCGTCGTCATTGGGGTCGTCGGGCAGTTCCGGTTTGTGTTTTAAGCGCGAAGAGGCTTTGACTGCCTGCCGCAAGGCTTCTTTGCCATCGACAATGTCGGCCCAGTGGTATTGCGACGGGTTATGCACACACAACAGAATTTGCGTGTAGCCTTTTATGGCATCCAGCACCTGCAGCATTTGCTGCGGCAGCGAGGAAATACCAAACACCACCACCCGGGGCGGCAAACCCGCCGGACGCTCAGTCAGCGCCTGCGCCGTATCAATAAAACGCTGATGCAGTTCGGCCCGGTTATTCCAGTAGTCATCTATGCCAATGTCGTTACTAACTGCGCGCCACAATTCCGGCTGCCACAACTGTTCGGCTTCAACTGGTTGTTCCTGCTCCAGCACATCCTGACCACGCACCCAGTTATCCAGCCAGTCGGCACGGTACACCGCGTACTGATCAAACAAGTCAGCCAATCGCCCGCTTAACTGATACAGCTTGCGACCGTCGTTGTCGTCGGAGGTATAGTGTTTAAGCGGTGCAAAGTGTGGGTTGTGCTCGATAAGCTCAGGCAAAAGACGCATTAATCGCCAGGTTAGGCGGTCTTTATCAAAGGGAGAGGTTTTGGGGATGTCGTCACCGAGCACGGCTCTGTATGCCTGCCACTGAAACCTTGCCGGCAGGGTGACATCTATCATGGCAGCAATGCCACTGGCCTGGGCTAAATTAATTTTCAGCCACTGGGCAATACCGTTACTTTGCACCAGTACGGTTTCCTGCTCCAGCGGCGCCAGCGGGTAGTTTTGGGTGAATGTAACCGCCACATCGGTTAGGTCTTCCAGCCGATGTCCATGCGCGACAATAAAGCCGGGGGTCAATTCACTCACTCGCTGCTCTCCCTAAATGTGGTTTCATACAAAGCCATGGTATCGTATCTTTTAAACGAAACCAGCATTAAACAATTCTGTTGCAATAAGGCAAGTTCATGGAAATCTTTATCGCTGTATTTTTCTTCGCTTTCTCAACCACCATAACACCGGGCCCTAATAACATTATGATCATGTCGTCGGGGGTGAACTACGGTATTAAAGCCAGCCTGCCGCACTTTCTGGGCATCTGTTTTGGCTTTCCGGCTATGGTGTTAGTGGTTGGTATGGGTTTCGGTTCCATATTGGAACAGTTTCCACTACTGCACCAACTGATAAAGATTGCCGGCACGCTTTATTTGCTCTGGCTGGCCTGGGTTATTGGCTCACAAACACCGAAAACCATTGAAAAAGGCGACCGCAAACCCCTGACTTTCTGGCAAGCGGTGTTGTTTCAATGGGTTAACGGTAAAGCCTGGGTTATGGCAACGGGTGCGGTTGCGGCATTTACTACCGTAGCTGGAACGCTTTGGTCCGAAGTAATAGAGATAACAGCGGCCTTTTTGGCTGTAGCCTTCCCTTGTGTAGGAATTTGGCTCATTGCAGGCGCCGGATTGCGTCAATTGCTAACCAACCACACCGCACAAAGAATTTTTAATATTTCCATGGCCTTACTACTGGTCTTTTCTGTGCTTCCTGTCGTAGAGGATATATTACAATTTTATTTTGCTTAAATCTTTGTTTGATTAACATAAAAATAACAATGTAAGCTAAACTCGTTAACGGTTAATCGAAAGATTATGAAAAGAACAGGGGTGAGCCATGGATCCAAAAACTGCGCAAATATCTTTTGATCAGCTTATCTCTGAACTGTCGACCCGCCTTATTAACAGCGAGCCGGCTGAAACTTACGAATGTATAGAGGAGGTAATTGCTGCTATCGGCAATTACACTGACACTGATCGTTGTTACGTATTTGAGTTCGACGACAATATCCAAAATATGACCAATACCCATGAGTGGGTGAGAGACGGTTATCAAGCACATATCACCGATCTTCAATCGGTTGCGTTAGAAGAACTTCCCTGGTTTTTTGAGCAGATAAAAACCCATCATAAATGCATTGTAGATAATATTGATTTATTACCTCCAGAGGCTACAGCCGAAAGAGCCGAGTTTGAGCGCGAGCAAATTAAATCAGTTATTTGCGTTGGGCTGGTCGCAAACCAGCACCTGCTGGGTTTTGTCGGTTGCGACATGGTGCGACAAGAACGGCAGTGGACACCGGAAGAAATTCGTCGTCTACGGCTGGTTGCCGATATGGTAGCGAATACGCTGGAGCGCCAGCGCACCTATTCCGAGCTCATCCATACACAACGAGCATTGGAAAAGGCCAACCGCCTGCTACAAGCACAAGTAGCACAGGACGGCTTAACCGGCATAGCTAACCGCCGCGCTTTCGATGAGCGTATTACTAACGAAATACAGCGAGCCTCGCGTCATAAAACACCATTAGCTTTGCTTATTATTGATATTGACCAGTTCAAACCATATAACGACCACTATGGGCATTTGCAGGGTGACCAGGCTCTGAAGTCTGTTGCTGACGCCATGTTTGATCAGTTACAGCGGAATACCGATTTTCTGGCTCGTTATGGTGGCGAGGAGTTCGTTGCGGTTATTTCGGCTACCGATGAAGAAAAAACGAAAGAAAGTATGAACCAGCTGTTAGAAGCTGTACGGAAGTTGAAGATAAAACATAAGCCCTCGGAAGTTGAAGATTATCTAACCATAAGCATTGGGGGCTACATTCTTAAGCCCGGGGCCGATGAAAGCACCGAGGACTTAATTGCCTGCATGATATCTAAAGCAGACTCAGCGCTGTATCGCGCTAAGTCTGATGGTCGCAACCGGGGTTACTTAGACGCTTAGTTCCAGCCGGACAGCTGTTTCTGAAGCTCTTTATCGTCAACCTTTTTCAGGTTGGCAATAACCTGCTGAGACTGCTCGTCATTGCCTTTCAGGGCAAGCAGTTGAGCTAACCGAAAGTTTGCCCAGTGGGCTTTTGGCGCGCTGTCCGGTAATTCAGCGTCCAAATATTGTTGCAGTGCCTCAATACCTTTATCCAGGTGTTCTTCCGCCAAAACAGAGGTTTTGCCGAATTGGTATAAAGCCATTACAGGAGCTTCACCTTTTCGCGATTCACCCTCAGCCGCTTGTTCAAAAAAAGAGAACGCTTTTTCATAGTTCCCGTCTTTTTGTTCCTGAAAGCCAAGATAAACCAGAACGTCGGCGTTATTCGGATGCTCAGCTAAAATTTCATTCACTAGCGTCCGCGCCTGCTCGCCTTTTTCATGATGTTGCAGGTACTTAACTCGGGCAAATGCCCCTTCCACCGCATCGATTTCTCTCATCGCCTCAATTTGCGCTAATGCTTTTTCGTCATCACCACCGGCTATTGAAGGTGCCATCATATAAAACTGCAGTAACGTCGTGCGATATTCCAGCGAACCAGGCTCAAGCTCTACGGCTTTTTCGAAAGAGTCGACAGACTTTCCGGCATAACTGAGCGCACTGAAAAAAGAGTCCTGCGTCTGCTGGGCCATAACAACACCTCGTATATGCCAGGCTTCAGCATTCTCGGGCTCATTTTTAACCCAGTCTTCCACGGTATCTTCAGCGTCATCCAACCGCTGTTCGGACAGATGATTTTGAATAATTTGCTTAGTTGACTCCCCGGCGTAAGCACCGGGGAGGAAAAAGGCCGTGGTTAGTAGCAATACAAGCCATTTCACGATAACTCTCCTTGGTTAGGCTTTTTTCTGCTCTTCAACCCACTGGTCAACTCGACGCTCCAGAATATGCAGCGGCAATGCGCCACCACCCAGAATGGTGTCGTGGAAACCGCGGATATCAAACTTGTCGCCCAAGGCTTCTTTGGCTTCTTCACGCAGTTCCAGAATGCGGATCATGCCGATTTTATAAGCCGTTGCCTGACCCGGCATCACCAGATAGCGACGAACCTCTGAGCGTACCGCGCCTTCGGCAATAGGGGTGTGCTCCTGAAAGTACTTAACTGCTTCCTCTTCAGTCCAGCCTTTGGCGTGCATGCCGGTATCCACGACCAAACGCACTGCTCGCCAGATTTCCGTGGTTAAACGACCAAAATCAGAGTAAGGGTCTTCATAGGCGCCCATTTCCTTGGCTAGCTGCTCCGCATATAACCCCCAGCCTTCGCTGTAAACCGTGAAGCCAGCCTGAGTACGAAACTCCGGTACGGACTCCAGTTCCTGAGCGATAGAAATTTGCATGTGGTGGCCAGGGTTGCCTTCATGATAAGCAATGGCTTCCATTTCATTTTTCGGCATCGAGCTCATATCGGATAAATGCGCGTAATAGATGCCCGGACGCTCACCGTCTGGCGAGCCCGGATAGTAATGTTGGGCAGCACCATCTTGCTCACGGAAAGGTTCAACACGCTTCACCACCAAATCCGCTTTTGGCAAAATACCAAAGTATTCCGGCAGCTTTTCGTTGATGTAAGCCAGATACTCACGCGAGTCTTCCAGATACATCTCCGCACCTTCATCATTGTTCGGGTAGAAGAAACGCTCATCGGTACGGATATAATCAAAGAAGTCCTGCAAATCGCCATCAAATTCAACTTTCTCTTTAATGGCAATCATCTCGTTGGTCAGGCGTTCGACTTCATCAAGGCCTATCTGATGAATTTCATCGGCCGTTAAGTCTGTGGTGGTATAATTTTCCAGCAGGGCATTGTAGTAGGCGTCGCCGTTTTCCAGACGATGCACACCCGTTGCTACTTCATCGGTATTCTCAATGTCGTTTTCCAGAAAGCTAATTAATGCTTCATAACTTGGACGGAAACGTTCCAACAGGACTTTACGGACTTCTTTTTCGTACTTGTCAGCTTGTTCGGCGGAGATCTCGTCATTTTCCTGAAGCGAACTCAGCTTGCTTTTGGCATCTTCAAGCAGGCTTGAATCACCTTCTTCATCAAAAGGCGCACCAGAGGTCAGCCCTTTGGCTTCTTTGATAATTTGCTCGTAGGCAAAACGCGGTGCGCGAACACCGTTCTCGACTTGCTGCTTAGCGCGCTGCAATAACTGTTCAATAGCCGTTGCGCCGCCCTCCAGACGCGAAATATAGGCGT
Source organism: Idiomarina sp. H2 (assembly GCF_004364275.1). Lineage (NCBI taxonomy): Bacteria > Pseudomonadati > Pseudomonadota > Gammaproteobacteria > Alteromonadales > Idiomarinaceae > Idiomarina > Idiomarina sp. H2. The sequence goes on along the minus strand of NZ_SNZY01000004.1, from coordinate 26,461 downwards.
CCATATCCTCCGCGCTGTCCACCCGGTGGAAGTTGATTATAAACTGCGGCAAGAAGGTATGCGCACCGCGCATCTGGTCAAAAACATAATCCATGCCACGGAATTCAGCGTTACGCTTAGCTTGTTCATATTGGTAAACCCAAACGTCGTAAGACGTTTGTGCTTCAAGGCTCAGCTTGTCATAATCGAAATTCGCCTTAAGCTCTTCAACGGTTCCCTCCAGCCAGTCGAGCTGCTTTTTCTCAGCGGCGACGGTCATGTCGTCAATGTCACCGTAGCGATCTTTGCGCCCCAGGAAGGTCATTTGAATAGGGCTTTGCTGAAGTTGTTCTTCGTACTTTTCCTCAAACCACTGATTCAGACGTTCGGTTTCAGATTGCGAGCTTTGCTCAGTCTGTTTAGGTTGCTCAGCAGCCGTTTGAGAATTTTGGCCAGAATTGTTCTCTTGCGGTTGCCCACAAGCCGTTAATAAGCCCAAAACAGCCAGGGCGACAATGGAATAACGCATAGCAGTGTCCTTTATTCTTCTTTTGATACAGGAAGAAAAACTATAGCGTGCTTGTTACACTAATGGAAATGCTTAAATTATAACCGAAGAGTTTATGGCGAAACCGAACAAGAAAGGGCCGGTACGCACCGTGCAGATTTCTTGTCTGCAGTGCAAAACGCCCATATTTAAATATCGCAAAGGTGGCAAAGGCGCTTTGGTAAAATGCTTTATTGAGCGGATTGTTGAAGACCACACGACCACACCATGTCACTGCCCGGGATGTGGGCAGGAGTTTGCGCGCGAAACCATGATACGCGGCACCCCTGCTTACAAAATTATTGGCGGTAAAGTCCATTCAAAATAGGTGCAGCATGTCAGTCTCAATTAGTGAAAAAACCAAACAGGCTTACCAACACGCCGCTGAACAAGCCAGCGCGTCGCTTTTTCGGCAACCGCAGAACTCAATGGCCGATGAACTGAGGCTGCTTGCGGAGCAACTGCAACTAAATGAGAAAAGAGACGTTTATGGCAGCGGCTCGCTTATTAATAATTTTGAAGAAGAAGTTGCGGAATTACTAGGCAAACCCGCAGCGTTGTTTTTGCCAACCGGTACTCTGGCACAGCCTTTGGCTTTGCGCGTGCATGCCGATGAGCGCCAGCGCAACGGCGTGGCATTGCACCCAACCTCGCATTTAATGCTGCACGAACACATGGGGTTTGAAGCTTTATGGAAGCTCAACGGCACTACCACGGGTTTTGCCGATAAACCCATAACGCTTAACGACCTCAAGTCGGTGCAAACGGATGATTTAGCGAGCGTACTACTGGAGTTGCCCATGCGCGAAATTGGCGGGCAACTGCCGAATTGGGATGACTTAGTCATGCAGTCAGAGTGGGCGCGACAACACAATATTGCTATGCATCTGGACGGTGCGCGCTTATGGCAAGTGCCAGCAGCGTATGGTTGCTCACTGCCTGAAGTCTGTGAGTTATTTGACTCGGTTTATGTCAGTTTTTATAAAGACTTAGGCGGTATTTCAGGAGCGATACTTGCGGGCTCAGAGGGCTTTATTGAGCAAGCGAAAATCTGGGCTCGCCGCGCTGGGGGTAATATTATTACGCAATATCCGCAAGTACTGTCTGCCCGCCACGGCCTGAAGGAAAACCTGCAAATTATGCCGGAAGCCGTAAATTACGCCCGCGCACTAGGAGAGGCGCTGAGCACGCTAGATGGCGTACGAGTTAATCCAGAAACACCGCAAGTAGCCATGTTTCATCTTCATTTTGCTTTAAAAGCCAATGAACTCAGTGAAAAAATAACGGATTATGCCAGCAATACCGGGGTCGTATTATTACCACTGCCAAGAGCTGAAATAAACGACGAAGCTATTTGCGAAGTTTCAATTGGCAGAAACGCCATGTCGCAGCCACAAAGCTTTTGGCTACAACACTTTAAGGCGTTTTTGGAAACACTCTAAGTTATTAATGCTGCTTTTTTCGGTCGCCCTTATGGTGTTTGCGGTGCTCGCCCAACACATGGTTCAGCGTGTCTAAGTAGCTTTTACCAAAGCCTTTAACGCGCTGTTTATTCATTTGTTCAGAACCCAGATGAACTTCTTCCAGCGAATTCGCTGCAATATCCAGTTCTTTGCTTAAACGCGCCAGCGCCACTTCCAGTGTGTAGGTCAGTTCATGAACTTTAGCCATGTCCTGTGCAGTTAAATCGCCATTCACGATTTCCTGCAGTTTCGCGTTATACTCGTTCAGGTTCATAATAGCCTGTTCCAGATTCTCGGCTGGCTCAGATTTAAAATGTTGGTATTGCTGATCATCGTCGTCGGCCATTGCCGCTACGTTAAAAAGCAGTGCCGCGCCTGCAGCCATCATGGACAAAAGTTTCATAAAAACCTCATTTATTGTTAATAGTTATCATTATTGTTCATGTGTCCGTTTTTTACAAGATGAACGGCGGTGAACCTGATATGCTTTAGCTTGATGTATCTCAAGGAGTGAAGCAATGTTTTCCTGGTTTGAGCGCCGATTAAACCCTTTTCCTACGGAGGAACCGACTCAGGCTCCTACCGGATTTTTTGCATTCTGCTGGCACTTTACCAAAGGGGCGACCCCTTTTATTGCGGTAACCGCGCTGCTTATGGCCGCTATTGCCATTGCCGAAGTCTGGTTATTTGGCTTTTTAGGGCAAATTGTTGACTGGCTGTCAGCACAGGACAAAGAAACCTTATTAAACGATCAGTTCTGGCCATTGCTTGGAATGAGCGCGATGGTTTTAATCGGTCTTCCCTTACTGGTCTGGTTTCATTCTATGCTAACCCACCAGACGTTGCTGGGTAACTTCCCCATGCGCATTCGCTGGCTGGGGCACCGCTACCTGATGAAACAGTCCATGAGTTACTATCAGGACGAGTTTGCTGGCCGGGTTGCCACCAAATTAATGCAAACCTCGCTCGCGCTGCGGCAGTGCATCATGACCTTTATTGAGGTTGTGAACTACGTCGCGGTCTACTTCCTGGGGATGTTTGTCATTATTGGTAGTGCCGACTGGCGAATGATGCTGCCGCTGGCTTGCTGGCTTATTCTGTACGCTCTGTTGTTACGCTTCTTTGTGCCTAAACTGGGTAAAATATCAGCTGAACAGGCCGATGCCCGCTCTAATATGACCGGACGCATTGTCGACTCCTATACCAACATTCAAACCGTTAAGTTGTTTTCACACTCGCTGCGCGAGGCCGAGTTTGCGCACGAGGGTATGGACACCTTTTTGGGGACGGTGCATAAGCAAATGCGCCTGGTTACCCAGCTTTACGGCTTTCTCTACTTTATAAACTGCGCACTGTTGTTCGGCTCTGCCGCCACCGCCATTGTGCTGTGGATGGATAATGCTGTGACTTTAGGCGCTGTTGCTGTCGTTATTGGTCTGGTTCTGCGCTTGTTTGGTATGTCGCAAATGGTCATGTGGCAAATGTCGACCCTGTTTGAAAGCATTGGTACCGTTCAGGACGGTATTGGCTCAATTGCGGTGCCACAGCGCATTGTCGATGAACCCAATGCACCCGCTTTGAATGTGACTTCCGGCGACATTAATTTTGACCATGTTCGCTTCCATTATGGCAAAGGTCATGGCGTTATGGATGACTTTAATCTGCACATTAAACCGGGCGAAAAAGTCGGTATTGTCGGACGCTCCGGGGCGGGTAAATCCACGCTGGTGAATTTGTTGTTACGTTTCTACGACGTCGAGGACGGCGAAGTTCGTATTGATGATAAGCCCATTCATAAAGTGCAGCAGGACAGTTTGCGCGCGAACATTGGCATGGTGACTCAGGACACCTCTTTACTGCATCGCTCAGTACGCGACAATATTTTGTACGGGCGCCCCGATGCCAGTGAAGAGGACTTAATGAAGGCAATACGACAGGCGCATTGCGAGGAGTTTATTGCGGACTTAAGCGACAGCAAAGGTCGTACGGGTCTGGATGCCCATGTCGGCGAGCGCGGCGTGAAACTATCAGGCGGTCAACGCCAGCGAATTGCTATTGCTCGTGTCATGCTAAAAGATGCGCCCATTCTGATTCTGGACGAAGCAACCTCAGCGCTGGATTCGGAAGTAGAAAACGCCATTCAGGAAAACCTGTATAAACTCATGCAGGGCAAAACGGTTATTGCTATTGCCCACCGCTTATCCACTATTGCGGCTATGGACAAGCTGGTGGTAATGGATCAGGGGGAGATTATTGAGCAGGGCAGCCACGAACAGCTGCTTGCTCAGGACGGACTCTACGCCAAGTTATGGCGTCACCAGTCCGGCGGCTTTTTAGCGGAAGAAGCTTAATGAGTGAACTCGTACGCTTCGTCCGATTCAACCTTGGCGAAGCGTACGCCCAATTCGATTAGACGCTTTTTACCCCGGGCGGTCATATCGGTAATAAACTGAAACTGTTGTCTGGGGTCAATGGGGTAGGCTTTTAATCGGTACTTTGTGCCCCAGGGTTGTTCTGCTGCAGTAACCGCTATTGGCTTACCCAGTTGCAGATAAGGGCTGGTCAGCGCTACTTCCTCCAGCGCGTCGCGAATTTGATAGGCGTCGGCTTCCGGCTGAGTATAAAACTCAGCAATGCACATTAAGCTGGGCCCACCGTTGTTGGCATTATGGATGAGGTTATCCCAAAGCTTTAAGTGCGGTACCCAGATGACCGTGTCGTCGCTGGTCACTAATTCAACGGTTCGCATACCAATGTGTGTCACTTCACCATAGGTTCCGTCTACCTCTATCCAGTCGCCGGGACGGTAAGGCATCTCATGAACGGCAACCACCCCGGCAATTAAGCTACTTACATAATCTTTTAACGCAAAGCCTATCGCCAAACCGGCGGCGCCCAGGGTCGCCACCATATTTTGTAAAGTGGGCTCAATAATACGCGGAATAATCATAACCAGCGCAATGACCAGAACCACTATGCGGATCATTGGCACCATGGCCAGAATGTATAATCGCCTTTTGCCGTGCAAATGCGCGGCTACCCAGGGTAAAACGCGCTGGGTAAGCCAAACGACGGCCAGTGCCAGGGCAAAAATCACAGCAATTTCAAAAATGGCGAAGCCGTCCAGCGACTTGAATAGCCCGGCAACGTCTTTTACTGAACCTGTTTCCATTACTTTCTCCTAAGCCCGCACCGTTAAAACCGGTCTAACCAAAAACCGCGGGACATGAGCAAATCCCTGACAACAGGATAGCCGCGTGCAGTGACATACCAAAGCTCTTGCTCTAGCTCAATCAAGCCACGTTGTTTAAGCACCTGTAACTGAATTTCAAGCTGGCTGCCTGAAACTATCGGCAATACCTGCACCAACTGCGTTTTACTCATGCCCCGGTGAAGCAACAGGGCATAACAGACAAAAGCAGTGGCATCATTTATCTCCGAGGGTAGCGCCGGTGTGTCAAAGGTCTTTTCGCTGCCACGTTGATAACGGTCAGAATAGGCCGCAGCGACACCAGCATTACCCCGGCTTAATGCGGCTAAAGCCCGTAAACGACCATCTCCGCGAGCTAATCCAAGCCGCTCAAGGGCGTTTTGATCCAGCCCTTGCAATGTCCATAACTGATTTACCGGCACCGGCCAGACTTTTTCCAGAAAAGCCCAGGCCCAGCTGTCACAAACAATAACGCCTTTACCCGCTTCACCGGACAGTACCTGAGCGAAGAATTCCCGCACCCAGCGCAAACCGTTCGTCTGGCGCAGAAAACTGTGTGCTAACTGAGGCATTATCCAGGGCTTATTATCATCGGACTTAGGAGAAAAATCCGGCATAGGAGAATCATCAGGGTCGCAAAGTGACTCTCTGCCGGGCAGGCTCACTTCCGCTAGACTATGCTTCTCAGCCCACTTTTGCACCGCTTCCTCAACACCCGAGTGAGGTGGCGCAATAATCCAGCGTAAGCTGCTATCGTCATCGTCATTTAACCAGTCAGAAAAGCAATCATCCAGGGTCTCTGCAGCAGTATCAAAACTCAGTTCCAGTACTTGCGATTGCTCTTCCTCACCTTCCTGTTCTTGTTCTGGTGTTATCCAGCGAACAAATTTTTTCCACCACTTTTTTATCTTTATCGTGGTGGGCACGGCAGGTTTTTCATAGTCATCGACTGTCACCCATTGCCACGTTTTTTCTGGCTCTTCGGCCATCCTGAGAGTCCTTTTCACAAATAAATAAAGTATTGCTTAGCCCCGATAATAGAGTGCCTTGAAGCAGAGTCCAATGAAAATTTTGCAACCCGACTCTTGAAACCAAATTGCGCAGTACACATATAGAAGTTAAGGCTGGTGTCTCTGAGAGAGCCGCCTTAACCGACACATGGTGTGTCACTTAATTAAACATTTTAAAGTTATTGCTTCAAAGGAGAATGACTATGGCAACTATCGACTTAAGCCCTCTATATCGTAGCAGTGTAGGTTTTGACCGCATGGCATCTTTGCTGGATTCGGCACTACGCTCAGATACTGGTGCAACCGGATATCCTCCCTACAACATTGAACTGGTAGCAGAAAACCAGTACGCCGTTACACTGGCGGTTGCAGGTTTTGAAGAGGATGATCTGGAAATTGAAGTAGAGAACGGCGTGCTTCGTGTGACCGGCAAAAAAGCCGAAGAAAACGAAAAACGCGAATATCTGCACCGCGGCATTGCAAACCGTGCCTTCGAACGTAAGTTCAGCCTGGCTGAGCACATTGAAGTCACCGGCGCAGCCTTAAAGAACGGTCTGTTAACGGTCGGCTTGGTGAAGAATATTCCTGAAGCCAAGAAACCGAAACGTATCGACATTAGCAGTTCAACTAAAGACCTGCTGCAAGATCGTTCCAAAAGTAAGGAAAGTGCTGCTTAAACTTAAGCACTGGATGAGGGGCGGCGATTAGCCGCCCTGTTTTTCCTGACGTTGCCACTCTACTGGGTGCCCACAGACGAACCCCTGGATATAGTCTACGCCCAGCTGAGTGAGCTTAATACGTGCTTCATCACTTTCCACACCTACTGCACATACCTCAATATCAAGAACCTTAGCAATGCGCACACAGCTGGCGACCAGCTCCGCATCAACCGCATCTACCAGCATGTCCTGCACCCAAAACCTGTTAACCTTAATTTGCGTTAACGGTAATTGCCGCATAAGCCGGAACGAATTAAAGCCGGTACCAAACTGATCTAAAGCAGTACCAATACCTAAGTCCTTAAGCTCTCTGAACAGACGGTAAGTTTCATCAAAATACTCATTGGCATCAGGTTCTGCCACCTCAAAGACCAACTGCTCCGGCTGTAATATAGAATGCTTCAGGATTTGCTCTATAAAGCGAATAAAGTCGACATCTTCCAGACTTTGCGCGGACAAATTAATATGACAGCGCCAGGTGCGATTAGCTTCAAAGGGTTGTTCATTAAAATGCTCAATAACTTCCCTGACCAGCCAGCGGTCAGCTTTACCCATAACGCCGGCATTAAGAGCGGCTCGTAAAAACTGCTGCGGAGCAACAGCCTCGTCACTCTCGTTACCCGGCAGTCGCAATAATAACTCGAAGCAATGCTTATCCTCACTTTTTGCGGCACTGACCAGTGGTTGCGCAAACAACTGCCAGTTTTCTTCCCGTAACGCTTTCTTCAGCCGCGCTTCCCACTCTTCCTCAGCTTGCCCAATCAAGCGTTTCTGATCGGCTTCGCTGTGCGAATGAACTCGATAGTCACCCTGCTGCATTGCCAGTTGCACGGCTTCCCGAGCCTGCCGCATGACGGTGCTGGCGGCCAGGCTTTCGCCATGACTGTAAGCAATACCGGCGTGACCTGTCAGCTGAAAAATACGTTTTTCACTACTGAAACGAAACTCTCTGCAAACTTGCAGTAAACGATGCGCCTGGGCAAACGCCGCTTGTTCATCTTCGTTCGTCAGCAACGCAATTTCTGCTTCACTTATGCGTGCGACACGCGCGCTTTTAGGCGCTTTTTGCTGCAAGGATAATGTCAGCTGCAGTATCGCCTGATCACGACCGTCAGCACCGGCTTGATCCGCAATAACCTGCAAACCATTAAGACGAATAATGGTAACGCTGGTTGTCTTTTTTCTATCCAGGCGAGATTGCAGCAGGCGTCGAAACTCGCGCACATTTAACAGACCCGTCAAGGCATCGTGGTGTGCCAGAAAGTTAAGATGAACTTCCGCTTCCATGCGTTTTGTTACATCGGCCATACGCCCGGTATTGTCAGGAAACAACTCAATATCTAGCCATACTTTACGACCATCAAGCCGCTCAATAGAAACCAGTTGGCGCAGCCCTTCAATGCTAAAACCTTTTGGCCAATGCGTCTGAATTTGCTTCAAAGAATGAGCTGACAAAATTTTTATCATTTGTCGGTTAACCTGTTTAATACTGCCGTCAGGGTTAACTCTGAACCAACCTTCTCCGGTTCGTTTTAAAATACGCCATAAACGCCGCCTTAAAATTTTTCGGTTACGTTTTAAATTGCTAATGCGCTGTACCAGGCGACTAAATCGATAGCGCTCTAGCGCCAGCAAAAACATGGTTGTGACTAACGTCAGGCCGCTATACAACAATAACCCGGAAAGCCCTTCCCAAATTGGGTTATAGCGCGGTGAAACCAGCAGCCAGGCAGATATAATGGTCAGAACCATCAATACCGTTTGCCATTTATGACCCGCCACAGGTTGTTTCTGCAGGCTACGACCAATAACGACTCCTCCCCAGAGCAGTAGCGCATTAATTTGCCAGGATACAGAGGCCAACCGCCAGGGCTCGGACAGCCACGGCAGCAAAATGGTCAGTGCAATTGACACCATCATTACCGCATAACCAATACGGTTGAAGCGGGAGAATTTGAAGCGAAAACGCGACCACTCCCATATAAACCAACTAAGAGCCAGAACCAGAAGCTGGCTGATATACACCTTCAGCTCCGCAGCAATGTCCGGCGAGTATGGCGTAAAATAGGTAATCCAGATGCCACTGTGTGACAGCAGCGAAAGAGTAAAGGTTAATGTCAGGCCGCCAAAGGAAATTAACAGGCGGCTACCGAACAACCGCGCTGAAACAGCCGCTGCTAAAGCTAACAGAATAAGAATACCGGCGTTAACGCCCAAAGCGGTTTGTTGCTGCTGAAGGTGTAATTGCAAGTCGCCTGGCTGCCACAGACCTATAGACGGCATTTGTTCAGGCCATTGCTGCACCGACACCGCCAACCAGACAATTTTGTTGGCCGGTAAAGTTACGGGCAATACTTGCTCATGCGACAAGTATTCGCGCTGCAACAACGGAGTAGAAAACCGGCTGATATTGCTGTTCTCGATTTGCCCATTTTTATCCAGTAAATAAACCCCAACTTGCTCCAGGTAAGGATCGCTAAAATGCAGGTGAAGAGTAAGCGGCGCGTTACTGCGATTAAACAGGGGAACTACACCCCAGATATTCGGTCGTTCACCGGCGTAGTTATGATCCTGCAGCTCCTCAGAGCTTAACCAGCGCTGCGGTTCATTAATAGCAATGCTCTCAACTTGCAGATTGGCGTTGACCACCCGGTAGTTGAGATGTTCATTCAGCATTAACCGCGAGCTTTGCGGAGAAACGGTCAGAGGGTCCTGAGCAAAAGCCGATGGTATCAGGGTTAACGCTAACAGTAGTGCGGCAAACCAATAGTTAAACATAACCATACTCCGCCAGGCGTGCTTCTACTGTAGCTTCGGGTTCTTCCAGAGCTTGTAACCAGACGGCATCACAAATTTCCGAATAGAACAGCAGCCAGTGCCGCTGGTTAATACTCAAACGCCAGCAAAACTGGTCTGCTGCCCATTCTTTTTCACGGACCGTAGCACCAATGCGCTCACAAAGTTCGTTTACCCAAAGCTCATGGTCAGCTTCCGGCGGTGTACTTTTTAGCGTAATGATGTTGTCTTCCATTATTATTCTTTACCCATTAAATAATTCTCGCTCGCTGGCACCGGACAAGAACGCTTCCACAGCCTGCATAAACTCATTGCCATAACGTGCCAGTTTAACTTCTCCAACACCATTGATGTCTAACATATCTTTGGCTGTTGTGGGGTAGTGTACGCACATTTCCACCAGTGCCGCATCACTGAACACCACAAAAGGCGGCACCTGATCACGGTCAGCAATGTCTTTACGTAACTTGCGTAAACGCCGGAACAAAATTTTATTATAGTCACCCCGATCAGTAATTCGGGTTTTGGTTGCGGTTAATTCTATTCGCGGCTTAGCCAGTTCCAGCGGCACTTCGCCTTTTAAAACAGGACGTGCGGCGTCAGTCAGTTGCAACGCCGCAAAACGCCGAATGTCCTGCAGAATAAGCCCCCGGTGAATGAGCTGTCGTAATACCGAAAACCAGTGCTCCTGGGTTTCCGATTTGCCTAAGCCGTACGTGCTCAACTGGTCGTGTCCCAGCTCGAGAACACGCTGGGCTTTTGAACCACGCAAAACCTCAACTACATGGTTAATACCAAACTGCTGACCGACTCGGTACACACAGCTCAGTGCCTTTTGGGCATCTTCCAGACCATCGTAGCGCTGGGGCGGGTCCAGACACAAATCGCAGTTTCCACACTCTTTATCCGAGTATTCATTAAAATAATTCAACACCACCAGCCGCCGGCAGGTCTGCGCTTCTGCCATAGCCTGCATAGCTGAAAACTTTTGCGCCTCGACCAAGCGCCGCTGCTCATTCTCCTGATCTTCTATCATGCGTCGTATCCACTGCGCGTCACGTGGGTCATAAAGCATGACGGCCTCTGCTGGAAGGCCATCGCGCCCGGCACGCCCGGTTTCCTGATAGTAAGACTCAACACTACGGGGAATATCAAAATGAATAACAAAACGAATGTTGGGCTTATTAATACCCATACCAAAGGCCACCGTCGCAACAACAACGTCTATGTCGTCACGCAGAAACTGGCGCAGGGTACTTTCCTTTATCTGGTGCTCAATACCGGCGTGGTAGGGTGCAGCACGCACCCCGGCTTGCTGCAGACTTTCCGACAGCTCTTCAGTTTTTTTGCGACTGCCGCAATAAATAATACCGGCGGCGCCTTTTTGCTTTTTAACGTAGTCACGAACCTGCTTCAGTGGCTTGTACTTTTCCTGCACTACGTAACGAATATTGGGCCGGTCGAACGAGCTGCGGTGCACCAAGGGTTCGCGCAGACACAGCCGTTCAATAATATCGTGCTGGGTGGCAGAGTCTGCGGTTGCCGTTAATGCCATAAAAGGCACATTGGGCAGGTAATTACGCAGTACTCCAAGTTTGCCGTATTCAGGCCGGAAGTCATGTCCCCATTGGCTGATACAGTGGGCTTCATCCACCGCAATAAAATTCAGCTTTAAGGTTTGCAGGCGTTCAATAAAGGTTGGTTGTAAAACCCGCTCTGGACTTACATAAAGCAGCTTAATGTCACCGCTCTGAAGCCCTTGCATGGTTGCCATAGATTCTTGCGATGACACCCCGGAATGCAGCGTCGCCGCGGAAATATCCAGAGCTTTAAGTGCCTCGACCTGATCCTGCATTAACGACAGTAACGGTGAAATAACCAGGGTAAGGCCGTCACCACAAATAGCCGGCAACTGGTAGCACAGCGACTTACCGCCGCCGGTTGGCATCAGCACCAGAGAGTCACGCCCTTGCATAGCGGCCTGCATAATATCCTCTTGGCCATCACGAAACTGATGATAGCCAAAGGTAGATTCAAGCTGCTGCTTAAGCGGATCAAATTGTGCTTTTTCGGCGGTACTGCTGTGCATGGTTATATTGACTTCCCGAGTAACATGCTCTTATTGTAAGCGTCCTGTCCGCTAATCACCATGCCGAAAATGAATACACAAACAATACTGACAAAAGTTTCCGAGTTTATGAACACTCAGGTTCCGTTCCAGGCACTGCTTGGCCTGGAAATTACGGAGTTTAACCCTGCGCGTGGTGAAATTCGATTTAAATGGCAGGAACAACTTATGGGTAATGTGCCACAGCGTATGCTGCACGGCGGGGTTACCGCAACAGCCCTGGACACCGCCGGAGGACTGGTCGCTATTGCCGGCATGGTCGACAGACTGGAGTCTCCTACTGAAGCTTATTTAATGGAGCGTCTGAGCCGTTGTGGTACTATTGACCTTCGGGTTGATTATCTTCGTCCGGGACGCGGTACCGAGTTCATAGCCAGCGCAACCATTATCCGCTCAGGTAATAAAGTAGCGGTGGCACGGATGGAGTTGCACAACGAAGAAGGCACGCACATAGCGTTCGGAACCGGGACTTATCTGGTCGGCTAACGCTGATAAAAAAGGATTCTATCGACATGTCCGATGACGCTGTTCGGGCGCGGCAAGGCGTTTTTTTCGCACTTGCAGCCTATACTTTTTGGGGCATAGCACCGGTTTACTTCAAGCTGGTGAAACAAGTACCTGCGCTAGAAATACTCTCCCATAGAATTATCTGGGCATTTTTGATGGTGTTTGTACTAATAGTTGCCATGAAGCGACTGGACCGCATTCGCCCTATTCTGAAAAGCCGCAAATTAGTACTACGCTTAACCCTGGCAACCTGCCTGCTGGGTGGTAACTGGTTTTTATTTATTTGGGCCGTCAACAGTAACCACATGTTAGATGCCAGCCTCGGCTACTACATTAACCCATTATTGAATGTGGCTATCGGAATGGTGTTTTTTGCCGAACGTATGCGCCGCTTGCAGTTAGTTGCCATTGGTATGGCCGTGGTGGGCGTTACCATCCAAATTGTTACCTTTGGCTCGGTACCCTGGGTGGCTCTGGCTTTAGCCTCTAGTTTTGCCATTTACGGCGCCATTCGCAAACGTCTGCCGGTCGATTCTATTAGCGGACTTTGGCTTGAAACTGCGATTCTATTCCCGGTAATGCTTATTTATCTGTTTGTGTTTGCCGAATCAGCCAGTAGTGATTTAACCGCTAACCCGTGGACGTTAAACCTGTTGCTCGTTGCCGCCGGGCTGGTCACAACCATTCCACTACTGTGTTTTACCTCAGCAGCACAGCGCCTGCGTTATGCGACACTGGGTTTTTTCCAGTATATAGCTCCAACATTAATGTTTGCTTTGGCGGTAGTGGTTTACGGTGAGCCTTTAGAAGAAAGTAAGCTGGTCACTTTCATTATTATCTGGAGTGCGCTGGCACTGTACAGTTTCGATTCTATTATACAGCGCCAGCGTGATCGTAAAGCGAAGAAGAAGTTAGCTTCAGCTGAGGCTGGCATCCATTGAGATTTCAGCCTTCAGCACTTTGCTGACAGGACAGCCTTCTTTCGCTTTTTCAGCCAGTTTCTGGAATTTGTCTTCGTCAATATCCGGAATACTGGCTTTCACCTTCAGATGAATTTTAGCGATACTGAAGCCGTCACCATCTTCTTCTAACGACACTTCGGCTTTAGCATCAATACTGTCCGGCTCATAGCCAGATTCACCCAGCATTAACGAAAACGCCATGGCATAACAGCCTGCGTGCGCCGCACCCAGAAGTTCTTCCGGGTTGGTGCCTTTGCCTTCTTCAAAGCGGCTCTTAAATGAGTATTGGGTACTGTCTAAAACACCGCTTTGCGTTGAAACAACGCCTGAACCTTCTTTTATACTACCTTTCCACTGTGCATTTGCAGAGCGTTTCATAAAATGCCTCCGACATTGTATGTATGTACCTTAAAGGTAGTCGAAGAATGCGGTTTTTGATCACCTCTTTACACTTTAGAAAACCGGATCCAGTCGTGCATAAGCAACAACCAGCCACTTGCTGCCGACATTGTCGAAGTTAATCTGAATTCTGGATTGCGGACCGGTACCTTCATAATTCAGCACCGTACCCTCGCCAAACTTAGGGTGACGTACCCGCTGGCCTAATGAATACCCCGTTTGCTCAAAGCTTTCGTGGCTGGCTGCGTTATTGAATCGGCCATAACTGGCGGGCTTTTCTACCCGGGTTTGCAGCCGCACTTCATGCAAAGTATCCGCCGGTATTTCACTGATAAAGCGACTAACTTTATGAAACAACTCCTGACCGTAAATACGGCGCTGCTCTGCATAAGTAAGCACTAACTTTTCCATTGCGCGAGTCATACCGACGTAGCAAAGGCGGCGCTCTTCTTCCAGCCTTCCGGGCTCATCCATGGACTGCTGAGACGGGAACAGGCCTTCTTCCACACCGGTCATAAACACTAAAGGAAATTCCAGACCTTTAGCACTGTGCAGTGTCATGAGCTGTACGGCATCCTGATATTCATCGGCCTGCTCTTCGCCAGCTTCAAGCGAGGCGTGTGCCAGAAACGCATTCAGCGGTGTCATGTCTTCTTCGGCATCATCCAGAGTGAAGTTTTCACAGGCAGTCACCAGCTCTTTTAAGTTTTCGACCCGGGTTTCCGCTTTTTCGCCTTTTTCGGCCTCGTACATGGCCATCAGACCGCTTTTCTTAATGACTTCGTCACTCAGGCGGCCTAATGAAAACTCTTCGGTTTCGTCGTCTAAGTTCTCGATAAAATCCAGAAACGAACCCACCGCGTTACGCGCACGCCCGGCCAACTGCTTTTCATTGACCATATATTTTGCCGCCTGCCATAAAGACTCTTCACGTTCTCGGGCAGCCTGGCGGATCATATCCATAGTACGGTTACCAATGCCCCGCGTCGGCGTATTGATCACCCGCTCGATAGCGGCGTCATCGTCGCGGTTGCCGAGAATTCGCAAGTACGCTAGTGCGTCTTTTATTTCCTGGCGGTCGAAGAAACGCAAGCCGCCATAAATACGATACGGCACGCGTGCATGCAATAAAGCTTCCTCTAAAATGCGTGATTGTGCGTTACTTCGGTACAAAATAGCAGAATCTTGCAGTGAACCGCCTTGATCGCGCCATTCTTCAATTCGCGCCACAATATAACGGGCTTCGTCCATTTCATTGAAGCCCGCATACAGGCTGATTGGCTCGCCGTCGTTACCGTCGGTCCACAAATCTTTACCCAGACGCCCCGAGTTATTCGAGATAACCGAGTTTGCGGCGCGCAAAATGGTGCTTGTAGAGCGATAGTTTTGCTCCAGCCGAATGGTTTCAGAACCTTCAAAATCCGATAAAAACTGGTGAATATTCTCGACTTTAGCACCGCGCCAGCCATAAATGGACTGGTCATCGTCACCAACAATGGTCACGCTGTTCTGACTGCCCGCTAATAAACGGATCCAGGCGTACTGAATGGAGTTGGTGTCCTGAAACTCGTCGACCAGAATATGGCGGAAGCGGTTTTGATAATGCTCGCGGACAATGCGGTTATTCCGCAGTAACTCGTGCGCGCGCAGCAGCAATTCGGCAAAATCCACCAGGCCGGCTCGGTCACAGCTTTCCTGATACAAAGTGTAGATTTCTTTTAAGGTTTGCTCCGTAGGGTCGTAGGTTTCAATGTGCTGCGGGCGCAGACCTTCGTCTTTTTTACCATTGATGTACCACTGCGCCTGCTTTGCCGGCCAGCGTTTGTCATCCAGGTTTAAGCTTTTAATTAAACGCTTAATGAGCCGTTGCTGATCGTCGCTGTCAATTATCTGAAAGTTTTGCGGCAGACCAACGTCCATATAATGCGCACGCAATAAGCGATGCGCCAGACCATGGAAGGTACCAATCCACATACCACGTACCGAGCTGCCTACCAGTTGCTCAACCCGTCCGCGCATTTCGGCTGCCGCTTTATTGGTAAAGGTAACAGCCAGAATACTAAAGGGCGAATACTGCCGCTCCTGAATAAGCCAGGCAATGCGGTGCACCAGAACACGGGTTTTACCACTACCGGCTCCGGCCAGAACCAGCATGTGACCGTCGGTTGCAGATACGGCCTGCTGCTGTCGTTCGTTTAAATCTGCCAGAAGCGGGTGTGTACTCATTAGCGGTCACCTAAATCATTATTGAGAACTGTATTACGTTATGCCGTCAGTGTAATAGTGCATCACTGTATAAGCAACCAGTAGTTGTTCGCCGGCTTTAATCCAATAAAAGCCGTTGTAGCTGATTCAGGTTATGCAAAGTAACGGTTGGCAACACCGATAAGTGCGCAGTGGTTCCCAGCCCCGAGGTTAGCCAGGCCGACTGCCAACCATGACGCTGCGCGCCAAGAATATCGGAATATGGATGATCTCCCACATGTAAGAACTCATGCGGTTGCAACTCAGGTAACTTTCGTTCAGCGGCGGCGAACATATCGGGCAGGGGTTTGCCGCGAATGCCGTCTCCGGGCTGAATCACCAGCTCGAAGTACTTAGCCAGACCAATTTTATCCGCATTAACATTGCCATTACTCAGCGCAATTAATTTGTAACGCTGCGACAGAGCCTCCAATAATTTTATACTGTCTTGTGGCACTTCAAAGTTACTGCGCTCGGACAGAAACACATCCATAATGGTATTCGCGGCCCTTGCCGAATCATCAACACCGAACTTCTCTAACCCCAGCTCCAGGGTCTTCAGGCGCAGTTTGGTCATATCGCTGGCAAGAGTTTCGTCGGTACGGCTGACTTCATCACGGAAGCGGCGCCAGTGGTGCATGTCCCACTCAGCAGTTTGCGGGTATTGTTCCGCAATATAGCTGTGAGCGACTTCTTCCGTACGCTGCATAACCGGCACGTTGTCATAAAGCGTGTCGTCTAAATCAAAACTGATAACTTTGGGTAAATGCCAGCGGCGGTGGAACTGCATAACGCGTTACTCTTATTTGATAAAGTTAAGTCGATTTTTTCCGGGCGCGCGGGTGGGCGCTGTCATAAACACTGGCTAAACGTTTAAAGTCCAGATGAGTATACACCTGAGTTGTGGATAAGTTAGCGTGTCCAAGCATTTCCTGCACAGCGCGCAAATCACCACTGGATTCCAGCATATGAGAGGCAAACGAATGCCGTAACTTATGCGGGTGCAAGTCACCCACCACACCTTGTTGTTTGCCCCAGTAATTCAGCCGCTGCTGCACAGTACGGGGGCTAATACGCTGTAGCCGTTTGCTCACAAAGAGCGCCAGCTCAGGCTTTTGATTTAACCAGGCCTGACGCACTGACAACCATTTTTTTAAGGCTTTTTCAGCACAACGGCCAAAGGGCACAATGCGTGTTTTGCTGCCTTTACCGGTCACCCGTAATTGCATCATACGGTGGTCAATGTGGTCTAGATCAAGACTCACCAGCTCCGCCAGACGAATACCACTGGCATAGAGCAGCTCCATCATGGCGGCATCGCGAATGGCTAAATCATCATCTGTGGGTAAATCCAGTAAATGAGAAATACTATCCACATCGAGGTTTTTGGGTAAGCGTTTGGGAATTTTAGGTGCCGATACTGACATGGCCGGGTTGTCATCCATAGCGTTAGATTCCACCATGAACTGACAGAAAGTGCGCCATGCCGATAGTTTTAAAGCGATACTGCGTTCACCCAGCCCATTGCGCCGCCAACCGACTAAAAGCCGTTCAATAACAGGGACACGCAGCGCTTTAGGTTCCGTTATTTTTTGCAGTTCAAGAGCAGTCAGATCAGCGGCGATAAGGCGCTGGTAATTCTTTAGCGTTAGCTCCGCTAAGCCCCGCTCTCCCTGCAGTTGTTGCATCCATTTTTGCTGCCAGTCATGCAGCTTCATGGTTTTGCAGTAGCCCCGGTAACAATGCGCTGAGCAAGGCCTGTAGCTGATTGATCAGTAACTTGTCCATGGCCGGCTCGAAGTGACTGGCGTTAGTATTACCAACTGCCAGCATCCCCAGTTCGCCATTGTCACCCAGAAGTAGTAACGCCACTGAAGCAATCTCTTCGTCCTGAAACAACAGCTTATGCTCTTGCTCCGTTAAGCGACCAAGATAAATAGAACTTTCATTGAAACGTTTGCTTAGTAGCTTCTTGTGAGTGTCGGAAGCAAAGCTGTACTGCTCGCCTAAATCGACCGGGCTGTCGAAAAACTTCAAGGACAAGGCCGGCATTTCCAGCTCATTCTCAAAGGTGTTTTGCAGTTCATCCAGAACCTGGCTCAGGCTCTGACAGCGCAACAGACTTACGTATAAGTTGCTGTAAGCCGAGAAAATCGCTTCATTGCGGCGCGCGTTTATCATCAGCTCGGTAATTTCTTCTTCCAGCTGCTGTACGCGCAAACGCAGCTTTTGCTGCTGCCGTTCAATTAACGAGACGGCGCCTTTTTCACTGTGTTGAAACTGTAACTGAGCCAGTAAGTCATCGTTTCTCGTGAAAAAATCAGGGTTCTCTTGTAAGTATTCTCTTATAAGGCTGTCGTCTAAACGTTCATTTGCAATCATTTTCGATTCGCTACTCATAACACCATTTGTCCATCGTAAACTAATTCTGCGGGGCCGGTCATTTTTACAGGCTGCCCCTGCTGCCAACGGATAATTAAGTCCCCGCCGGGCAAGCTGACTTTTACTCGCTCATTTAATAAGCCTTGCTGAATGCCGGCTACAGCTGCGGCGCAGGCGCCACTGCCGCACGCCCGAGTTTCACCAACACCACGCTCAAACACGCGCAGTTTAATTTCATCAGCCGATACTTTCTGCATAAAACCTACATTCACGCTTTCGGGGAACCGCTCATGCGCTGCCAAAGCCGCTCCCAGAGTTTCCACGGGTGCCGTGTCGACGTTATCCACAGCGATAACACAATGCGGATTGCCCAGACCAAGAACACCACAAAGAACCGTTTCTTCTTTTACTCTTAAAACATAGGTCTGTTCTGCTTTTTGCGCTTTAAAAGGCACCGCCGCCGGTTCGAATAAGGGTTCGCCCATATCCACCGTCACCTGACCGTCTTTCTCTAAGTGCAGAACCATTTTTCCGGCCTTGGTACTGACTTTAAGGTGATTCTTATTGCTTAAGTTTTTAGCTTTTACAAACTTCGCAAAGCAGCGGGCACCATTACCACATTGAGCAACTTCGCTGCCATCGGCATTAAAAATGCGGTAGTGAAAATCCAAATCAGGGTCATAGGGCGGCTCAACTAACAGCATCTGATCAAAGCCAATGCCCGTGTGCCGGTCTGCCCAGCGACGTATTTGGTCTGGGTTCACATATAAATTCTGAGTGACGTTATCCACCACCATAAAGTCGTTGCCGAGCCCGTGCATTTTTGAAAAATGTAATAACATTTTTATTGGCCTTCCTGGTGTAACAAGTGCTCGCCCCGGACGAGATCGTTAAAGCTTTCACGTTCGCGGATCAGTGTAGCATTATCACCTGAGACCAAAACCTCGGGCGGGCGGCCACGACTGTTATAGTTAGACGCCATAGTAAAACCATAGGCACCGGCATGTTTAATGGCCAGTACGTCGCCCTGTTGCACATTTAAATGCCGTGCGTGTCCGAAAAAGTCGCCGGTTTCACACACCGGGCCGACAATATCATTCAACTGGTCGCCGCCGCGCTTATTTTCGTGCGCGGGTAAAATGTCGTGCCAGGCCTGGTACAAAGACGGACGTATTAAATCGTTCATGCCGGCGTCAACCAACACAAAGTTCTTATCTTCTGAGGGTTTAATGTATTCCACTGTGGTCAGCAAAACACCCGCGTCTGCGGTAATAGCACGACCGGGTTCCAGTACCAAAGTAATTTGCGGGTAATTCTCGGCTAACTTGACCAGTTCCTTTAAATAAAAGGACTTATCCAACGGCTCTTCCGGCTGATACGCCACACCAAAACCGCCACCTAAATCCAGGTGTGTCAGCTGGACACCGTCTTTTTCCAGTTCCGAAACCAGGTTAAACATGCGCTGCGCTGCATCGAGGAAAGGCTCAGCTGTCATTATTTGTGAGCCAATATGGCAGTCAGCACCAATTAAATTAATATTAGGTAGGCTATGCGCCTTCAGAAAAACCGGCTTGGCCAGTGACATGCTAATGCCAAACTTGTTGGCTTTCATGCCTGTGGCAATGTACGGATGCGTTTTGGCATCAACGTCGGGGTTCACTCTTAACGACACCGGAGCCTGTTTGTCCATGGCGGCAGCAATGTCCTGAATACGCTCAAGCTCCGCCTCAGACTCTACGTTAAAGCAGCCAATGCCCGCTTCCAGCGCCATAATGATTTCGTCTTTTGACTTCGCTACACCGGAAAAGACCACGTCGCCAGCTTTACCACCAGCCATGAGTACGCGCTGAAGCTCGCCACCGGAAACAATATCGAAACCTGCGCCATGCTCAGCCAGTAACTGCAAAATAGCTAAATTGCTATTGGCTTTTACTGCATAACACAGCTTATGAGGTGCGGGCCAGTATTGCTGAAACTCACGCCAGTTTTTTAGAATCTGACCTTTGGAATAAACATACAAAGGCGAACTAAAACGCTCAATAAGACTCTCGACGTCGCAGTTTTCAATATGAAACTGACCATTTTTATAGTCAATTAATTCGCTCATTTGGTGTCTTCCGCTGGCGGCTCTGCAGGTGTATTTTGCTCTGGCATAGGCTCAGGCGTCAGTGGTCCTTTCTGACCACAACCGACTAAAGTCATTAAAATGGCTGATAGCACCAGCGTCTTGATTACAATTCGACTAAACATCGCTAAACTATAGGTATTCCGTTTGGGTTTCTATGATGCCTATCATCGCACCAGATACCTAAAAAGTCATTAATCGTCGTAAAGGAAAACGAATGACCCAACGCGTTAGAATTGCAACACGCAAAAGCAAGCTGGCTTTATGGCAGGCTGAACACATTCAACAACGCCTTGAAAAGCTGCATCCGGGCCTGTCGGTAGAGCTGGTTCCTATGTCTACCAAGGGCGATGTCATTCTGGATACTCCGCTGGCAAAAATTGGCGGTAAAGGCTTGTTCGTAAAAGAACTGGAAGTGGCGATGCTGGAAGGCCGTGCTGATATTGCCGTACACAGCATGAAAGACTTACCGGTTGAGTTCCCGCCGGGGCTGGAGCTTCACACCATTTGCGAACGCGAAGATCCGCGCGATGCTTTTGTATCCAACAACTACAAAAACCTTAATGAGCTGCCGGAAGGCGCAGTAGTCGGAACCTGTAGTTTACGTCGCCGCTGCCAGGTAAAAGAGCAGTTTCCACATTTAGTCATAAAAGATTTACGCGGCAACGTTCAAACACGTTTACGCAAACTGGATGAAGGTGAATTTGATGCCATTATCCTGGCGGCATCGGGTCTCATTCGACTGGAGCTGGGCGACCGCATTACCTCCTTTATTCCGGTGGAGCAGTCATTACCGGCTAATGGACAAGGCGCACTGGGTATTGAGTGCCGCAGCGATGACGACGAAATGAAAGCCTTACTTGCACCGCTGCAATGTCAGGAAACCCGTACCCGGGTGTTAGCTGAACGGGCAATGAACCGCGGGCTGGATGGCGGCTGTCAGGTGCCTATTGGTGCTTATGCAGAGCTGGAAGGTGATGAAGTCTATTTACGCGGCCTGGTTGGTGAACCTGATGGCGGAAAAGTGCTTCGTGATGAAGTGCGCGGCCCGGCGTCTAAAGCCGAAGAGTTAGGTTCAGAGCTTGCTGAGCGGTTACTTAAACAAGGTGCAGCTGAAATTCTGAGCGCAGTCTATGACAGTGAATCCAGTCTCTCATAAAGCGGTTTTACTGCTGCGTCCGGGCAAGAGTCCGGACGACTTTACCCAACAGCTGCGCGAAACTGGCAGAAAATGCTTTGTTCACAGTTTTATTGAGATAGAGCCTTTACCTGTGAATAAAGAGCAGCTGACCCAGATTAAACAAAAGCATTGGGACGGCATTGTTATTGTCAGTAAAAATGCAGCTCATTATGCCTCCCGGGCTGGTTTTAGCGGGGTTCCTTCTAAATATTATGCAGTCGGTCCGGGAACCGCTTCTTTTGCGTGCAAACATTTAAACACTGCCGTGAGCTGTCCGGCCTTCATACATCAGTCGGAAGGGTTGCTGGAGTTATCTGAATTACAAAAACTGCAGCAACAGAACTGGTTGATCATTCGCGGAGAAGGCGGTCGTGAATTATTGGCGGATGCCATACGAGCTCGCGGAGCTTCTGTCGATTACTGGGAAGTGTATCGCCGAAAACAACTCACATTGAACGACCCTGAACTGATTCAGCAGTGGATAAGCTCAGTTGGTACTATTGTTGTTACCAGCGCTGAACAACTGGGATACTTTTTGTCGTCTATGCCAAACTCTGCCCAAAGCTGGCTGGATAGCTGTCAGTGGATAGTTCCTAGTCATCGTCTGAAAGGTTTGATTCCTTTCGGACAATCAGACAATATCAAAGTGACAGGCAGTGCAGCGGACGCCATACTAATGAATGCGCTAATAGCGGATGGAAAAACTCATGACTGAAGAGAATAAAATTGAGAACGAAGAAGTTCAGAATAATGAACAAAGTAGCGAGAAGAGCACAGAAGAAGAAACCATAACCGCCGAGAAAAGTAGCGGGCGTTTCTTCAAACGCTTAGTCTGGCTTATTGTTTTAATCGCTATTGTCGCCGCCGCATACTGGGGCTATACGCGTTTCCCTGGTTTATTTAAGACAGACTCTGAACAGGTTAGTGAGCAACCGCAGGAAGATCCGGTTGAAACGCGCTTTAAACAACTGGAACGTTCCGTTGGAAATCTGGAACAACAACTACAGAACACCGTGCAGTCCCGCGAACTGGATAGGTTGAGTAACACCGACCAACAACTGCAGCGGGAACTGACGAGTTTGCGTCAGAGCCTCGAAGATCTTCGTGACGATATGCGCAAAACGCCTGCCGAAAAAGCGGCTTACTGGCGTCTACTGGAAATAAAACAAACCTTATCAGCGGCTGCACGAATGATGTGGAGTCAGGACGACTACAAAGCGGCGCTGCAACTTTTGAAGTTAGCCGACCAGCAACTGTCGGGTATCGACAGTCGTAACGCAATTCGTACCCGCGAGAAGCTGGCGGGCGATATTGAACGAGTGAACGCAGCAGTTAAAGCAGACAATACTGACCTGGCGCTGCAACTCGTGGGTCTGCAACAACGCGTGTCTGACCTGCCCGACGAAGTAAACAGTAATCAACAGCGCTTAAGTTCCGACACTCAGAATGTCAGTGACGATGTTAATGACTGGCAAACGAACCTGAGCGCTAACTGGCAGTCATTCCTTGATAACTTTATCCGCATTCAACCCGTGGACAGCGATCCTAAACCTCTGCTGAGTGCGACCCAGCGCACAGCAATAAACGAACGCATTCAACTACTCTTTACTCTGGCTCAACAGGCGGCTGTACAGAACAATGATGAATTGTGGCAGCGCTACCTGGACCAATTATCTAAACTAATTGCGCAGGTAAAAGGCGATGGTGCAGCTTCACAGGATATTATTTCGCGTATTCAGTCACTAGGCCAGGAAGACTTTGAACAGCTGAGTATAGAGCAGCTTGAATCGCTGGACTTCATCGCTCAGGCTATTGAGCAGGGAGATGCCTCATGAAATGGATCATCGCTCTGGTTGTCATCATTATATTGGGGGCCATTATTGGACCACTCGCGTCGGGTAACGCGGGCTATGTTTTAGTTCAGTTTGCCGGAGTAGCGATTGAGACAACCGTAGTCGGCCTGTTTGTCGTTACTATTGTGGCAATTGCCGTACTCAGTGTTGTGGTGTCATTACTGCGCCGGCTGCTTAGCAAAACCCGCCAGGGTCGGAAGTGGTTGGCAAATCGAAGCGAACGTAAAGCTCAGAACATTTTTCAGCAGGGCATACGCGAGCTGCTGGATGACAATCCCGAAAAAGCAACTGAGAGCCTGTCTAAGGCTTACAAAAAATCTCCTGATAACAACATTGCCGCGTTAACTGCAATTGCCGCCTGTCTCAATAAAGACGCCGGAAAGGCAACTTACTGGCACGATGAAGCAGGGGCATTTTATGATAATGCAGATACACTGCTTCAGCTTGTTTCCATTGAACAGTTGGTAAAAAAAGACCCGGCAGAAGCGGATAAAGAGATGCGAAGCTTATTAGAAGCTAAGCCACACTCTGCCAATGTACTTAAGTTAGCGTACCGGGTCTTTAAAGCGTCTGGAAACTGGCAGCAACTGAAAGAGCTATTACCTGAGTTACGCCGTGTAACTGACCTTGCTCCGGCGGAGTTTGACCGTCTTGAATATCAAGTCTATTTTGAACGCTTTGTTGCTGAGGGTCGCAAAAGTAACGAGATGCTGTACAACGAGTGGCGCAGCCTTCCCAGTAAACAACGCAGCGACGCAACCATCAGGTTGAGTTATGCCGCCGCGTTAAAACATTTAGGTGATTACGAAGTCTCTGCCAGAGTGATTTTAAAAGGATTAAAAAGAGGGGAGTTGCAACCAGCTGCCGTTAACTCTTTGCATTTATTTAATGCGAAATCGGAAAAGTTGCTGGAGTTTGTTCAAGCTCAGTTGAAACAAGATCCGGAAAATAGAGATTACCTCTATGCTCTTGCACAAATCGCTATGGATAATCAGGACTTTTCGTTAGCGCAACGTGCTTTGAAAAAGTTAGTAGAAATTGAACCCAGCAGTCACGTCTACCGCTTATTGGGCAATGCTTATCATGCTCTTGGTGATAGTCAGCTAGCTGCTAACGCCTATAAAGAGGCGTTAGCTCACTAGTTAAACGTTGGCGCTGTAATTATTGACGTATACCTTCAATTGACAGCGTCAGCTCAACTTCTTTAGCCGTTGGGCCTAAGTTATAGTCAATTCCGTAATCAGCCAAGGTTAGGTCTACTTCACCTTCGAAGCCACGACGGAATCCGCCCCATGGATCTTTACCTGCACCAACATGCTCAACTTCGATTGCTATCTCTTTGGTTACACCATTAAGAGTGAATTCACCATACATAGTGCCTTCACCTTCGTCGTCATCGTCCGGAACATATTTAGTACTTTTGAACGTAGCAGTAGGGTGATCAGAAACACTCAAGAAGTCATCGCCACGTAAGTGTTTGTCACGCTCAGCGTGGTTAGTATCAACGCTGGAGGTATCGATTGTGACGTTAACAGAGGCATTCTCCGGTGCATTCTCGTCATAGCTAAAGGAGCCTTCGAAGTCGTTAAAACGGCCGTATAACCAACTGTAGCCTAAGTGACTAATTTTAAACTCAATAAAGGCGTGTTGACCTTCAGTATCAATTTTATAGTCTTCAGCTATAGCTGCCGACGTAAATAACGCACTACCCGCTACAGCGGCTGCAATTAATGTCTTTTTCATTATGATTTCCTCTTAGTTTTTCCAAACATTCGAATAAGTGTGCTGTCTCTATTAATAAAATGATGTTTCAGCGCTGCTAACCCATGCCCACCAGCCAGGATCACTAAAGACAACGCTGAATACCAATGTATGTCACCAGCAATATCTTCTTGCTTTGGTAAATCGGTTATTACTGCTGGTACCGAGAACCAGTCAAATACGCTGATAGAACTACCATCTGCTGTTGAAATCAAAAAACCGCTAATCATTACTGTGAATAGCAGTAAATAAAGTAAAAAGTGGCCTGCTTTTGCTCCTAACCGCTCGAACTTGCTACCTAAAGGTTTAGGCTTAGTATTGGTTAAAGTCCAGAACACTCGTAAAACCGTTACAATAAGTAAGGTAATGCCAAACGATTTATGCCACCAGGGACCCAGACGATACCACTCGTCGTAGTAGGTCAGAGTTAGCATCCACCAGCCTAAAGCAAATAAACCAAATATTATTAAGGCCGACAGCCAGTGAATTAATACTGCTGTCAAACCGTATTTATCTGATGTGTTTTTCCACATAAAGTTTTCCTGATTTGTCTAAGTTTTATATTAGTTCATATTTATAGAATGAAAATACGTATTATTAGTAGATTAACATCTAATTAATAGAATGTAGTAGCCTGATGCTCTTGCATCAGGTGGGGTGGTTGGGGTGGACGCTCGGGATAGAGTAATCGAAAGGCCGGTTGGTGAGCTGGGTACCGGGGTAAATGCGCTGCGGCTTCAGCTTTAAAAGGAGTTAAGGAGTACAGCCTCAGGGATCTCACCTGACGTGAACGTCAGGCTACCCAGCAGGCATAAAAAAACCCCAGCCGATTGGGCTGGGGTTATTTATTTGTAGTCTGGCGGTGACCTACTCTCGCATGGGGAGACCCCACACTACCATCGGCGCTGGTGTGTTTCACTTCTGAGTTCGGAATGGATTCAGGTGGTGCCACACCGCTATGGCCGCCAGACATAAACTGTCACAACATGTAAAAACTGACTGCTTTTTTAAGTAAAAGCCACTCTGTTGAATTCACTATCTCACCTGATGTGAACATCAGGCTACTTATTCGGTAAAGTCGCTCGCTTGTGCGTAACGTCCCAAACACCTTGGGTG
Organism: Idiomarina sp. H2; assembly: GCF_004364275.1. Classification (NCBI taxonomy): domain Bacteria; kingdom Pseudomonadati; phylum Pseudomonadota; class Gammaproteobacteria; order Alteromonadales; family Idiomarinaceae; genus Idiomarina; species Idiomarina sp. H2. The sequence continues at coordinate 79 of NZ_SNZY01000004.1, read as the reverse complement.
TTGTATGGTTAAGTCTCACGGGCAATTAGTACGGGTTAGCTCAACGCATTACTACGCTTCCACACCCCGCCTATCAACG